>JAIFMF010000174.1 GCA_020048635.1 Desulfobacula sp.
GAAGATTCGGCATCTGGGGCGATGATCTCATGGGCTACGGCAAGGCTGATTATAAGAATAAGTGGTGGTTTGACCTTGAAGATGAAAATGGCGACGGTATCCTGACGATACCCAAAAAACAAGGATAAGCAAGCTTAAGAATTATGATCTCATCCGGTCAAGATGATATCGAATTTCCTTAAGAAGTTTTTGTGATTCCACAGGTTTTTGAAGAAACCCTGCAAATCCTGCATTTTTACTTTTTTCCCGGCTGATGGTTTCATTGAATCCTGTACAAAGGATAATGGGCAAATCCTGTCTAACGGACAGAATGGACAGTCCCAGTTGATAGCCGGTCATTTTCGGCATGGTCATGTCCGTGATGATGAGATCAAATTTTCGTGGATTCTGAATAAAACATTCAAGGGCCGACGCCCCATTATCGTATTCCGATACTGTGTAGCCATTATTCTCCAGTATAATTTTCACGGCATCCCGGATGCTTTTTTCATCATCCACAATCATGACATGCTCATGACCGGTCAGGCAGGCATTTTCTGAACCCACGGATTCCACCGGCGGTTCATATGGTTTTTTGAACACAGGAAAATAGACCTTGAAGCTGCTTCCGGACCCTGGGTTACTGGATACGGACAAATACCAATTGTTCCTTTTGATAATACCGTGAACTACGGCAAGTCCAAGACCTGTGCCTGACCCTGTTTCTTTTGTGGTGAAATAGGGTTCAAAAATTTTTTCCATGACATCCGGTGTCATACCGCAGCCGGTATCAGTGACTTCAAGCAGGATATAATCTCCTGGCACCGGTTCGGAGCCCGGAAGAGTTTCCTCTTCATTTACTTCAATATCCCTGAGCCAGATTGAAAGCGTTCCGCCGGTTTCCTGCATGGCCTGGTAGGCATTCGTACAAAGATTCATAATAATCTGATGAATCTGGGTCGGGTCGGATACCGTCTGTTTTTCCGAATCTATTTTCGATTGGATTTCAATAGTGGTAGGGATGGAGGAGCGCAGCAGTTTCAAGGTTTCCTTGACGATAAGAGAGACTTTCAGCGGAACCATTTCCTGTTCGTTTTTTCGACTGAAGGTCAGAATCTGCCGAACAAGCTCCTTGGCTCTTACTGCAGCATTCAGAATATTCTGAAGATACCCCGATAACTTAGGGTTGTCGGGATATAAGCCGTTTGCCAGCTCGGTATAGCCGAAAATAGCGGACAGGATATTGTTAAAATCATGGGCAATGCCTCCGGCAAGGGTTCCAATGGACTCCATTTTCTGGGCTTGTTGCAGTTCCGATTCCATTTTTTTGCGGTCCCGAAGGTCTGTGCCGATCCCGATGAGAAAATCCTGACCCTGAAGGATAAGCCGGCTGCAGTTGAGAAAATAAGGAATGGAAGCACTTTCCGGATTGATGATCAGCACTTCAAGCGAAAATCGCTGCTCATCATGGGAAAAGACTTTTTGAAAGACTGCCTCAAGTTTTTCATGATCCCGGTTATCAATCAGTTTAAAAATATCGAAATTTAGAGCCTCTTCTGGGCCCGATGTCTGCTCATAAAATTGCCGGTTATGGCGAATGATCCGACGATGTTCGTCAAGCACAAAAAAAATACCCGGCAAGCTGTTGATGACCTTATCAGAAAAAGTCTGTTCGGAGATCAGTTCCTTTCTGATCCCCTCCTTTTCTTCGATATCTGTTTTCAAGCGTTTTCGCATGGCATCAAGCGCATTAATAACCGCATCAATTTCATCTGGTTTTTTATTTTTACGATCCAGTGAAAACTCAGAATCAAGATTGTCCAGTTTTATGGTATTGGTAAATTCCAACATCTGGAACACCGGCCTGCTTAACATCCGGTAGAGAAGAAGAACAAGAAAGAGGCAGGTTAAAAAAATTCCAAAGAGTTGGGCGGTCAGGGAGCCTGCGGTGAGCATGAACAACCGGTCTTTGATATGCCGGGTAGTTGCGTAAATGGTTATTTCTCCTATGGTCTTGCCCTGATAAACTAAAGGATAGGTCTTTTCAAGACCTTTTTCCATCAGATCTTTTTTCCCGGCGGAATACTCAACCTTTCCGTCAGTTCTGATTTCAATATAGATGAAGTCTCTGTTGGACAGGATACCGCTCATCTGGATTTCAACGGCTTTTGTATTATACGTCCACAGGTTGGAAGTGAGCAGCTCGATCTGCTCTTTTTCCAGATTGTCGAGCTTGGACCAGATCCGGCTCTTTTCCATATTGTAAGCCACGAAGAGATGGGCAAGAGATGCGATGATGGTCGAGCAAAAAGCAAACCCGAAGATATAGACAACAATTTTTGTGGAAAGCGGATAGGCTCTGATAAGGTCTATTATTTTTTTCAAATTCTTCAACCAAGGGTTTAGGGCATGATTGGGAATAATATCTTGAAATTTTATTTTTCACAAGGTAGACTAAACAAAATATTTCTTACAGAGCACAATAAAAATCTAATACTTCCAGGATAAAATAAGGAGGCGAAATGATTCTCAAAAGATTCTTTTTTATTGGTCTTTTTATCGTTGCAGGGGTTTCTTTCATTTCTAAGGCAAAGGCAGAAGAAATACTCTGGCCCTATTTCCATTATCCCCCCCTGTATCAGGTTGAAGGCCTAAATGTAACCGGGTATGGGGCACATGCCCAGAAGATGATCAGCGATCAGATGACCGAATATACTCATAAATCGATTCAGGCCCAGCCAGCAAGAATTTTTGGCGACCTGAAAAACGGGGTGCACTATCTTGCCTATGGTGCGGCCAAGACGCCTGAGAGGGAAGAATACCTCTATTATTCCCTGCCTTGCAGGCTGGTTTTTACAGACGGGGTCGTCATGCGGCCGGAAAAAGCCCGCCCCTATCTTGTGGATTCCAAAATCAGTCTTCGAAAACTTCTGGAAAATGAAAACCTGATCATGGGGCTTTCAAAAGGAGCAAGCTACGGGTCTGAGATCGATTCTATCCTGAAGGAATACAATGGCCGAATCAGACAGTTTATTATAACCGGAGAAGAAAGCGAGGGCAGACAGTTGAAAATGATAGAGGCCGGACGGATGGACTGGATAATCTGGGAGCCCTTTGCCCTTGAAGTCCTGAAAAAAAATACAGGCATCAGGGATGAGCTGAGAGTTTATGAAGTCCTTGAAAAAAAGAATGCTTTTATCACAGGTTATATTGTTGCTCCTAAAAATGAATGGGGAAAAAACAAAATTGATACAATCAACCGGATCCTGAAAAAACTGATACCCGCTGATGCTTTTTATGAAGGACTAAGCCAGTGGGTTCCCGAAGCACTCAAAACATCCTTCAGACAGGGTTATGAAACTGATATCATAAAACCTGCCGCGGAATATCGGCTTGAGGAATAGGCATTTACTTGTCAGAATACCGGCAACCCGGCCAGTGCTAACTATCAATCAATCATCAATGGATCATGGAGAAAACTATGCCCTTGTCATTCAGATCGGAAAACTACGGGAACATCGCCTTCGGGTTTTTTAATATAGAATCGGATATGCTGCTTTTAGAGGATCATTTCTTTTTTGCAGACAGGTTCTGCCAATGGATGGGAGATCTTGCAGCGGAAAAGGATATAGAAACCATCAAATTTGAGCAGAGGGTTCATGTGATTGAAAATCCCGATGACATAGGGGATCTTATGGGCGCCATCCACGGTGTCCGGTTCACAGGATTTATCGGAAAACTGTATCAGCTTTTCCCTTTTCCCCAGGATCCGAAAAAGTTTAAGCAGAACCCGGAAGGGGGCAATACACAAAAGATTGTTGAACAAGAGATCAAGCCGTTTTCAATAACAAGAGATATGTCCATTGTATTTCACAGCGACAACAGGGTTCAAATCGGGCCCTATGAATTTTCACTTCCTGTTTTCCACGAACTCATCCGATATGTCTGGCGGGGCGGCTATCCAAGATGGAAAAACGGAATAAGACCATCCTGTGTCATGGACATGAAAAAAAGGATCGATAAAAATTCCAATTCCTTTTTTAAAGGGGTCTTTGCATCGTAAAAGATTTGATGTATGGTAATAAAATTTTTAATCTTAATTTCGAAAGGAAAATCGTATGCCTATAGCAGATAAGATGGTTAAAATGGTTGAATCAGCTTCCATGATCCGGAAGATGTTTGAAGAAGGAATCCGGATGAAGGGGATATATGGAGCAGACAATGTATTTGACTTTTCCCTGGGAAACCCGGATGTTCCTCCGCCTGCCGTGGTGAAAGAGACCCTCATCAATCTCATCAACAATCCTGCCACATCTCACGGGTACATGCCCAATACCGGCTACCCCCATGTGCGAAAAGCCGTGGCTGATTACCTGAATAAGGAATACAATGTGGGCCTGACTCCGGACCTTATTGTCATGACGGTCGGCGCGGCAGGAGCCTTAAATGACATTTTGCGGGCACTGATGAATCCGGGAGAAGATATCCTGGTTCCGACCCCGTTTTTTGTCGGGTATAACCAGTATGCCTTTATTGCCAGCGCAAACCTGAAAACTGTGGCCTCATTCCCGGATTTTCACCTGGATCTTACGGCCATTGAAAAAGCCATTACTGCCAACACCCGGGTCATGCTCATCAATTCTCCCAACAACCCAACCGGGGTGGTGTATCATAAAGAAGAACTCATGAAATTGGGAAAGATACTGGATGCAGCAAGTCAGAAATTTGGAAAACGGATTTACATGATTTCCGACGAGCCTTACCGGAAGATTGCCTATGGCGTTGATGTGCCCTGTATGTTTGATGTCTATCCCCACACCATTGTTCTCACCTCCTATTCCAAGGAATTGTCTCTGGCAGGCGAAAGGATCGGGTATCTGGCCATTCATCCCAAGGCTGAGGATGCCGCTATCATAGCCGGTGCGGCAGGAGTAACCAATACCATGATGTATGTCAATGCTCCGGCTCTTTTCCAGCAGGTGGTAGGGGCACTCCAGGGCGTTACCGTGGATATCGGGATTTACAAAAGACGCCGCGACATTTTCTGCGAAGGGCTCCATGCCGCAGGCTATGAATTTGACGTGCCCGAGGGCGCTTTTTATCTTTTTCCCAAAAGCCCTATTGCCGATGATTTCAAATTTGTGAAAATATTACAGGAAAACAAGATCCTGGCCGTTCCCGGAACCGGGTTCGGCGGTCCCGGCCATTTCAGGCTGTCCTATGCCGTGCCGGACAAAACCATTGCCGGATCTCTGGACGGGTTTAAAAAAGCGTTTGACAGCGTGAAATAACATCGGCAGGCTTTTCAACCCTTGAGACTGACAATACCATTTTTGATGAAGAATATTGTGCGGTCCACACAGGATATCTGTGTGGACCCTGGGTCATGCTCGCCGTGAGAGGCTGTGGATTTCATCCAGAAACCCTTATTCCATGAACGATCTGATCTGCCCCGGAAAGCCTATCCGGCAAGCAGGTCGGGGGAAACAATGCTACCGTGACGTTCCTTTAACAGAAGAAGCTCATTTTTCTGTTGGTCAAGAATATCAAACAAGATGACCGGGATACTCTTCTCCTTTGAATAGGCTTCTTTCTGGAGATCAATCCGTTTGATGATGGGATCAATATACAGGGAAAACTGTTTGATATAGATGTCTTCTGGATACTCCTTATCAATGATATCCCTGAATAATGGTTTTAAATCCTCATATCGGGGAAGATTTCCAATGGGTGTTGAAATATGACCGGTTTCATTGTGGCTGTAACGCTCAAGCCAGGCCAGCCAAACCTTTACATCTCGTTTTTCCCCGATCAATGTTGGCGAATTCCCGCCCCTTGCCTGATCGGTTAAAAAATAGTTGAGACCTGCCATCACAGGCTTGTATTCTTTTTTTATCTTTTCGCTGCCGAAGAATTTAAACTGGGCCTCCATATAATCGCCGAGAGCGCCGGGGATAAACGGGGCATTGGCCCAGGGAGCCCGTTTCACCCCGGTTGCGCCAACTTCCGTGGCGGTTGCGGCGGAAACAATACAGGCCCCGATGACAACTCCTTCATTTGAATTTTTTGCCGCCCGGACCGGAGGCATGGTGTCAGTGTCCCTGCCGCTGTAAGTGAACACCCTTGTGAGAGCACCTTTGGGGTTGTCGGCGTCCCTTGAATAATTTTCAAAACACGAAGAACTTAAGGTGCAGCGGGAGTTGGGATGGGACAGAGGGACCGGTTTTCCATTCTTATCGGTTTTCCCCTTGAACCACTCTCCTTGAAAATTGACCCCTTTATCCGGATGGTCTTCATTGTTTCCCACCCAATGGGGGATCTTTTTGTCGTCAATGAGGACATTGGACCAGATCACTTCATGGCCGGGCTGCCTTAAAAGTTTCATTAAAAGAGGGTCGCCGTCCAGGTTCACATCTTCCACAATCCCGAAAATCCCGCATTCCGGATTAATGGAGCGGATGCTGCCGTCGTCAGCTATCCATATCTGGGCCAGATCATCCCCGATGAACTCATTGCCGGCCATTGCGGTTGTGGTTTTCCCGCATCCGCTGGGAGCGGCTCCGGCAAACCAGGTCACGCGACCGCCGGGGCCATGGATGCCTGTGATGAACATATGTTCGGCCAATTCCTGTCCAGGGTTTTCATACACAGCCTTATCCACGGCAAACCGGTGATTTCCTTTTTTCAGGAGCAGGGTGTTACCGGCATAGGTGCATTTGAAACTGTAGGTGGTCTTATGCTTTCGATCCATGAGCACTCTTGCATTGGGGAGATCTTCAGTCCGGTTCAGCCCTTCACTGTGGACATTGGTAAAAAAATGGCCCAGGCGTTCAATTTCTTTTTCAAAATCTTCAAAGGCATTCCTGTAGAGCAGGTCCGCACTGTGGGAGACATAGGCGGAACTGGTGATTTCAAGGGCCGGGTTGGATACGGGAGATCCTACTGGGCCCCGCATATAAAACCCCACCACCATTGTTTTCCCGTTCATGATGTTTTTTAGATTGGATCTCACCTCTTCCAGGGCTGTGGGCCGGTCCATCCGGTTGGCAAGGGAGGAAACAAGATCTGACGGATCGGCAATATAAAAGGTCCTGTCTACAATCCTGCCTTGTTCTTCGGCCAGGTCAAAATGGATGGTATGCCCTTCCATGGCCAGGGTTGCTTCTTCCTTTAGGGTCAGGGCCAGTTGCCGGATAAACTGTTTATCCTCTGATGACCCTGTATTGATGAAAACAGAATCAGGGTTGCAAAGCACAATCGCATTGGCAATTCTAATTAAAACATCAGGGTGTTTGATTCTTGAAATTTTTGCCAACTGAAGTTCATTGAGGTATTGCCGGAATACCGTCATGGCGTGGCCTTCTGAAGTTATGCCGCCGAGTTCGGTGATGATGTCAATGTCTTTTCGGGTATCACGCATGGGAATCATGGCCTCCAATTTTCAGTTAAAAGACTTATGGATTCATTGGTTATGATCCGGATTGTTTTTGAAAATCCTTCATAAAAGAAACAAGGTCATTAACGGCATTGAGGCCGGTTGCGTTATAAATAGACGCCCTGCACCCGCCGACACTCCGATGCCCTTTCAGGCCGCCAAGATCATTCTTTGTGGCCTGGGCAATGAATGCTTTTTCAAAGTCTTCAGTGGGCAGCCGGAAAGTCACATTCATGAGGGATCGTGAGCCTTTGTCCGCTGTTGCCGTGTAAAAGCCTGAAGCGTCCATGAAATTATAAAGCGTGTCGGCTTTTTCCTGGTTCCGCGCATCCATTTTTTCAAGCCCGCCAATGGTTTCTTCCAGCCATTTCAGCACGAGCTGGATGGTATAAATGCTGAAGCAGGGTGGGGTATTGTACATGGAATTTTTTTCGGCAAAGGTCTTGTATTTCAGCATGGTGGGGATATTATCCGGGCAGAGATCCAGAAGGTCTTTCCGGATGATGACCATGCAGACACCGGCCGGACCGATATTTTTCTGGGCACCGGCATAGATCATGCCGATTTTGCTCATGTCAACGGGGCGGGACATGATATCGGAACTCATGTCAATGACCATGGGGACTTTGCCTGTGTCCGGAAGAGCTGCCCACTGGGTGCCTTTGATGGTGTTGTTGGACGTCAGGTGCACAAAGACCGCATCCTTATTAAAGGGGATATTCTGAGGAATATAGCAGAAATTTCTGTCCTCGGAAGAGGCCACCACCTTGATGGGTTTGTTCTGGATTTTGGCTTCTTTAATCGCACTGGTGGACCAGGTGCCGGTATTGATATAATCCGCACTTCTGCCATCGGAGAGAAAATTCAAGGGGATCATGCAGAACTGAAGGCTGGCGCCGCCTTGAATAAAGAGTACCTGGTATTGATCATTGAGCTTTAAAAGCCGTTTGGTCCGTTCAATGGCGTCATTGAGAACATCTTCAAACCATTTGGACCGGTGGCTGACCTCTGTAATGGACATGCCGCTGCCGTTGAAATTCAAAAAAGAATCTTTGATTTCTTCAAGGACAGGCAAGGGAAGGGCGGCAGGCCCGGCATTAAAATTATGGATTCTGTCGTTCATGGATTTTTTCCTTATCGATTTTGTTATTTATTTTCAGAGGTTGAGAAGACACCCGGAAGCTGCATGAGTTGGCAGTGCGCAGCCTCCGGGTGGTGTTAAAAGATCTTATTTTCTGGTTGCTTGTTTTGGTTTTGGCAATGATTCAAGATCTTTTAATGCTGCATCAATCTCTGACTGGGGGAGTTCGTGGTCGGCCAGTTTTCCTCTGAAGAAGTTTTCATAGGCGCCGAGATCCACAAGACCATGACCGCTCCAGTTAAAGAGGATGACCTTTTCTTTTCCTTCTTCCTTGGCTTTCAGGGCTTCACGGATCGTCATGGCCACGGCATGGTTGCATTCCGGGGCTGAGATATAACCTTCGGACCTTGCAAAGGTCACGCCGGCATTAAAGGTTTCAAGCTGGTGAACGGCTTCTGCTCTGATAATCCCATCCAACACCAGTTGGCTGACAATGGGCGCCATTCCGTGATATCGTAATCCACCCGCATGGATGGGCGCCGGTACAAAATTATGACCCAGGGAATGCATGGGTAATAATGGCGTCATCTGGACGGTGTCACCGAAATCATAGGCAAAGGGTCCACGGGTCAGGGTGGGGCAGGAGGTGGGTTCTACGGCGATGATGTCAATGTCTTTACCTGCAATTTTGTCCCGTGCATAAGGCATGGCAAGGCCTGCGAAATTACTTCCGCCGCCGGCGCTGCCGATGATAACATCGGGATAGTCCCCGGCCATTGCCATTTGTTTCTGGGTCTCAAGACCGATGATGCTCTGGTGGATCATGACATGGTTGAGAACTGATCCCAGGGCATATTTGGTGTCTTTGTCAGCCACGGCCATTTCAACGGCTTCGCTGATGGCCATGCCGAGGCTGCCCGGCGAATCCGGGGTTTTGGCCAGGATGGACCGTCCGGCGGCTGTTTCGTTGCTGGGGCTGGCGGTACATTTGGCTCCCCAGGTTTCCATCATGAGGCGGCGATAGGGTTTCTGGTTGTAGGAAATCTTGACCATGAACACCTTGCATTCAATACCGAAAAAGGAACAGCACATTGAAAGAGCGCTGCCCCACTGGCCTGCACCGGTTTCCGTGGTGATCCGTTTGGTGCCGGCCACCTTGTTGTAATAGGCCTGGGCAACAGCGGTATTGGGTTTGTGGGAACCGGCCGGAGAAACGCCTTCATTTTTATAATAGATTCTGGCCGGAGTTCCCAGGGCTTTTTCAAGATCGTAGGCCCTGAAAAGAGGGGATGGTCGCCAGATGGCGAGTTTATCCAGGATTTCTTCAGGGATGTCGATCCATCTCTGGGTGCTCACTTCCTGTTCGATCAGGTTCATGGGGAAGATCGGTTCCAGATCCTGGGGTCCGCAGGGCTGGCCTGTCCCCGGATGCAGGGGAGGTTCCATTCCATTGGGCATGTCCGCCATGATGTTGTACCACTGTCTTGGCATATCCTTTTCGGTTAACACATACTTTTTGGTCCTCATAACTTCTCCTTTTTATTGTTGTTATAAAAAAATGACGGATTTAAAGGATACATCATTTTTTCAGGTTGACGATATTCGGGGCCTCTCCTGTTAATAGATAATCCACCATCTGAAGCGCCACATC
>JAIFMF010000053.1 GCA_020048635.1 Desulfobacula sp.
GATTAAGAGATTTCGAACATCTGACAACCATAAAACACACAAAAAATCTCCACCATTTTATTGGCGAACACATACTGGGTTTCATTCTTGTTATGGGTAGCTTTTTTAGAAATAAGGCCCCTGAAAAAAAAGGATTTGACAAAGATGGGAAGCCATTGGACTTAAAAACGCTTTTTGATAAAGCACTTTTTATTGAAATGTTCACTGAAGTTGTTCATCATTATTATCATGGAGTTACAGGTCTTATATTGAAAAGCCTGCCACAGTTTTTAAATGAGAGCCTGATAGATAGTCTCATTGAGAATATGGGAGTTGATCGACATATGGATGAAATCTTCCGCATTCAGGATCAGATGAACATGAATGAAAATGATTTTGAAAAATTCTTGCTAGCCAGAGGATACGAAAGATCGTTTGTGAAAACCATCCAAAAAGGTGAAAAGGATATTGTTCTGAATACCGGCCCCCATCTTGGCGGCTTTAACCAGTCCATATCGGTTCCGGAGTTGATTGAATTTCTATTCTGCCTGTCCTCTCTGTGTGTTTCAGATAGATTTATCATGGAAAATGGGTTGAAAGCATATCCGAATTAAGGTATAAGTTACACATTCTTTGGGGACATCATATAAAGGAATCAAAATGTCTAAGCAATATCCGGAATGCCCTCTATATAATCATGCGACCTGCAAAGAATTACACAATAACAAATTATGTGCAATTATAAGAGAAGATAAGCTCTGTTTTAAAAAACAGCAGAAGCCAAAAAAAGAAAATCCGACTGATGCCCCATCTGCCGCGTAATTGTAAATTTCAACTTGTTTTTGTATCATCTATTAATCTACATACACAATAAGGTGTAGCATTGATAACGTTTCTGATAAATCTGATACAACAGGCAGGAGCAATCTGTAAAGCAGAACAAAGCAATATTTTGCCGTCTGATGTGACGTTTAAAACCAGAAAAGATCTTGTTACAAGGATTGATAAAAATATTGAAGATTTCATTGTTGAAAAGATTAGATTGAAATATCCTTCACATGATATTCTGGGTGAAGAAACAGGAAGAAGTGGATTCTCCTCTGATTATATATGGATTATTGATCCTATTGATGGGACAACTTCATTTTTACACCAGCAACCGTTTTATTCTATCAGCATTGCCATACAATATCGGGGTCAAACCATTTGTGGCGCAGTCTATGCCCCCCGCCTTGATGAATTGTTTTATGCTGAAAAACATAGCGGTGCTTTTTTAAATGGTCGACCGGTTTATGTTTCCAATGCAGATAAACTTATCAATAGTGTTATGGCAACAGGCTTCGCATGCCTGAGAGCAGATGCCGAGTTCAATAACCTTTCATACTTCAATAAAATAGTTCCTCAATTAAGAGATATCCGTCGTTTTGGATCTGCCGCCATTGATCTTTGTTATGTGGCGTGTGGAAAGCTTGATGGGTACTGGGAAATGAACCTTAACACATATGATATTGCTGCTGGTGCGTTTATCGTAGAAAAAGCAGGCGGAATTGTCTGTGATTTTAACGGTGATGTTCATTTTCCAGGAAAAGGCATCATTGCAACAAATTCCAGGCTGGTTAAGAAATTACTTGAAAACTTCAAATAGATTCATAGGATGTTAGGGAAAGACTGTTCAACACAAAAAAGAGAAGCGTTAAAATATGACAATTCAGTGGTTTCCCGGACATATGCTTGCAACAGAGAATCTGTTAAAAAACGAAATTTGCAAGACTGATGCTATTATGGAGATTTTAGATGCCAGACTACCCATCTCAAGTGCTAACCCTTTTGTAGATAGGATCTGTAAAAATAAATTCAGACTAAAGGTTTTAAACAAAACTGACCTTGCAGATCCTCAACAGACGCCCTTATGGCTTGAATACTTTGAAGAAAAACTTATACCTGCCGTGTCAACTTGTGGAACCCATCCATCCCATGTGCTCTATGCATTGAATGGATGTTTAGATAGAACTATCCGAAATACGGCAAGAAAATTGAAAATTCTGGTTTTGGGTATTCCAAACACAGGAAAATCCACTATTTTAAACACCCTTTCCGGAAAAAAAATTGCCAAAACAGGAAATACACCTGCCATAACCAGACATCAGCAACGTACCAGCTTACCAAATAATATCGATATCTATGACACACCCGGGATATTATCTCCGGTCATTGAACCAGTGGAAAAAGCATATATACTTGCTGCAAGTGGTGCAATATCCGATACTGCTTTTGATTATGGTGATGTTGCAGTATTTGCAGCCGCTATGTTGATCAGGAGGTATCCACATCTCTTGATAGAGCGGTATCCTTTTATAGGAAATGTTCCGGATGATCCGGTCATACTTATTGAAAAAATCGGGGCTGGAAGAGGATGTTTGAAAAAAAGAGGTGTCATTGATTATCAGAAAGCATCTGAAATATTGATCCGCGAACTCAGAGCGGGTAAGATAGGAAAAATTAGTTTTGAAACCCCAAAGGATTATGAAAATGACAATAAAGCTTAATAAATTATATCGTTTAAATATTTCTATTCTTATTAAATATTTTCTATCTATTTTATTCATTACTTCTTTCACATCAGCACCGTGGGCTGAAACCCACGATATTATCACCCCAAAACCAGAATATTCGTCACAATGCGTAAATATTATACAATCTCTGGAGCGAAACCACTATTCTGAAAAAACACTGGACAATGAAATGTCCTCAATTATTCTGAATCGTTATATCAAGCAGCTTGACCCGATGAAGCAACTATTCACTCTTTCAGATATCAATCAATTTAAGCAGCATCAATTTCGTTTTGACAATGAATTAAAAAAAGGGAATCTGGATATGGCTTTTGAAATATTCAATTTATTTATCGCCAGATCCAGAGAGAAGCTGGAATATATTTTATCTTTAGTCGAGACCCGGGAGAAAAAAATTGATTTTACTCAGGACGAATCTATTATCATTGATGAGGCTCTCCTCCTGTGGATGCCGGATAAGCAATCACTTTATCCCTTGTGGAAAAGCGAACTGAAAAACCACATTATTTCACTGATTCTGGATAATCAGGATAATGCTTCCATTTCTGACACTCTTAAAAAAACCTATTCAAACAGACTGAAACACCTTTTGCAAACAAATGCAGGTGATGTTTTCCAAATTTTCATGAACAGTGTCACAAGCAGTTTTGATCCCCATACCCAATATTTTCCACCGACTGCCTCAGAAGATTTCGACATTCATATGAGCCTGTCTCTCGAAGGCATTGGTGCTGTCCTTCAAAATGAGTATGAATTTACCAAGGTTGTCCGGTTAATACCCAAAGGGCCTGCTGATAAATCAAATTTGCTTATGCCGGGAGATAAAATCATAGGAGTGGGGCAAGGAGAAACAGGAGAAATAAAAGATGCTGTCGGTCAACGGATTGATACTGTCGTAAAAATGATTCGAGGCCCGCAAAATACTTTTGTGCGTTTGAAAATTATCCCTGCTGAAAAAAACGATTCAACGAAAACCATTCAAATAAAAAGAGAAAAGGTTAAATTAGAAGAACAGGCAGCCAGAAAAGATGTCATTACTTTACCCCAACCTAATAACCCGCCATTAAAAATCGGTATTATTGAAATTCCCACTTTTTATCTTGATTTTAATGCCTACAACAAGGGAGATCAGGACTATAAAAGCACAACAAAAGATGTTCAAAAATTACTGTTTGAACTGAAAAAAGAAAACATTGACGGATTGATCCTTGATATAAGGGACAATGGTGGCGGCTCCCTGAAAGAAGCCAATGAATTGACAGGACTTTTTTTGAAATCTGGGCCTACCGTTCAGATAAAAACAAAAAACAGGATTTCAAGACTCTATGATGAAGACCCTTCCATCGAATACTCAGGACCTCTTATTGTACTCATTAATCGAATGAGTGCCTCTGCATCAGAAATTTTCGCAGGAGCGATCAAAGACTATCACAGAGGTATCATCGTTGGGGCAAGGAGTTTTGGTAAAGGAACGGTCCAGGAATTACAACCTCTTGGTGACGGCAAACTTAAAATTACCAGTGCAAAGTTTTATCGGGTATCCGGAGAAAGCACCCAGAATCTTGGGGTTGTACCAGACCTGCAATATCCCCAGCTCTACAAGATTGAAGATACAGGAGAAAGCTCTCTTGATGGTGCCCTGCCCTGGGATCAGACATTGAAAACAGCTTATAGCTCATACCTGCCTCTTGATGACATATATAAAAAGATTTCAGAACTCTATGAGGAGAGATCTTTGAAAGATCCGGGACTGAACTATTTGAAAAAGAGAATCGAAATAGGCTCAAAATTGAATTCAAAAGCAGCTCTATCGTTAAATCTTGAAGCCCGGAAATTAAGAAAAAAACAATATGAGAAGGCTGAACTTGACATCAAAAATGAATATTTAAAAGCCATTGGGAAAAAGCCGATTGAAAAGACAAATCAGAAAGATACAGGAATTGAAGATGCTAAGACCATCCTGATGTACCAGACCCATCTTGTGATGGCGGATTTCATAAATTTATCAAAACCCCTTGGATTCTCATGGTAAGAAAAATATGAAATGGGTAACCATCCCGCGAATTTTTGTCTTATTAAACGAGGCATCAACTGAAATACTTTTTTAAAACAGGAAAAAGAAAAGTTTTTTTTTCTTTGTTCGTATTATCGCTCTTTCTCACATCAGTGGTTCCTTATTTCTTTCATATTGCCATTAATACCCTTTATATAAAAAATAAAGTTTCTTCACTGATTTATACTAAAACTGGTATCCATGTCGATCCGTTTCTGGTTTCATTAAGGCTGTTCCCAAAACCTGGTATTATTCTGAGAGATTTCATCTTCACCCCTGATAAAAGGATTACTTTTGAAATCAGTCAATTAAAATTTGATATGGATCTTCAAAGTTTTTTTCATGGCAGAATGGTTATTGGCCAAATTTTGCTCCAGAGTCCAAAAATAAGTTTCCCCACATTGAATTCACAACAGTCTGAATCTTCTTTTTTGTTTCAAGATTTTGAATTAAAAGAAAAAATTAATAAAATCTTTACATTTCTACCTGAAGATCAGGAGGATTTCAAACTAATATTCAAAAATGCGATCTCTCCCTTTTTTAACACCATGGATGGATCTATTCAGTTGTCGAGAGAAAAAAAAAATATTCTTTTCAATGCAAGCATAAAAGAGCTTGCATTGAAAACTTCCGATCTGCCCAAAATTTCTCTGGATCAATATCTTGATCTGGATTCGATCATGCTGGATCAGTTTAAGTTTTCAGCTATGATTAACACTGATTTTGAAATCCAAGGGAATGTGATTGGTCAAGACATTATTATAAGGTCTTCAAACAATAATCTTATTTTTGATTCCAATACTATTGATGCTTCTTTCAGCTTTTCAAATAATACTTATCAGTTGGATATTAAACCTTTAAAAATTGATTACCCGAACGGCGTAGTGTCGGCCCATTTTTTTTCTGACTTGACTAATAAAAAATCTGAAATTAAGTTTATCGGGAATAATATTCATATTGATCAGGTCAAAAAGATGTTTTTGGCTGTCTTTAAGAACAATCAATTTGTAAAAGATTTTTTCGATATCCTCCATAATGGGATTTCGCCGGAAATCAATGTGTCTTTTCAGGCAGATGACCTCAATCTTCTTTTTAATGCAAAAAATTTGAAACTGAAAGGTGAAATAGAGAAAGGTGAGGTAAAAATTCCGGGGACGAATATAGTCGCTTCCAATATAAAAGGGATAGCTGAGATTCACAATGGTATTCTCGATATTAATGCTACTCGGGCCATGATAGAGTCTTCTGTAATCAAACAGGGACAATTGAAACTCGATCTTTTAGGATTCAAACATGTTCCATTTAATGGTGAATTTTTACTGGATGTTGATCTTTCAATGGTCCCAAAGACATTAGAATCACTTTTACCTGATACCATTCTGGCAAAAGAATTAGCAAAAGTTCACAACATCACCGGCAGGTCTAATGTCAGGTTAAATCTTTCGATTCCCACTGATTCAAACGATCTTGATGTGAAAATTGATTCTGAAGATTTCTCAATAAGAGGTAACTATGACCGGATACCAGGAATTATTTCCCTTGAAAGAATTAATTTCAAATATAATTCTGGAGTGGTATATCTGAATCATATTAATGGAACAATGACCGGTTTTAACATCAAAGATCTTAAAACCAGTCTTGATTTTAAAGAAGAACCGGAGATTTTTATCCACTCCGGTGCCGGCTTGATTTCACTTGATTCGGCAATCCCCTTTCTGATGTCCAATAAAAAAATCGAAGGGATTTTGTTACCCCTTAAGAAAGGCAGCGGCAAAATTGATATTATCTCAATCCAATTGTCCGGTCCTGTTTTAAAGCCGGAAAAATGGGATTACGATATAAGCGGTAACTTGAACAATCTAAATTTGACAACACAATTGAACCAAAAGCAAGTTGAAAATATTTCATGTCAATATCACATTTCAGATAATTGTTTTTCTTTAGAAAAAATTTTCGCAAAAATTGAAAATCTTTCATGGCTGGAACCTTTTATGGAGAAAAAACATCTTGAAAGTATTCGAACACCAATCGATATGGCAAATGGTCGATTTCAAACCGATAAAAACGAATCAACACTTAACAGCGATCTTCAGTTTCCTGATGGACAGAAGTTACAAATTGAACTCGATGGGGATAGCCCTAAATCTCTAACCTTAAAAAAAATATTGCTTCTGGATCCCGGGTTTTCAAATGCCTTGCTTCTTTTACCTTCCGGTACGGATAAAATCCTATCTAATTTCAGTGGGATCTTAAACACAAAAACACTCAATAAATTATTGATCCCTGAGAGCTACCTGGAAAAAGAAATAAATGATTTTACAGAAGGAGAACCGGTTTTAATTCATACTGACAAAGATTCAGTCACTAATATCATTACTAAAAAATTAAATTTCAGCTCTTTTTTCTCATCGCAAAAATCTTTCTCAATGAAGAATCGACTGTTTTCAACAAATGTGGTCAAATTTAAAACTGAGAACCTTACAATAAAGAATTGGATCGTAAAAGATATTGAATCCGAAGTTTCCTTTAAAAATGATGATGTCTATATCCAGTTGCATAATGGTCATTTGTGTGATCTGGACATAAAAGGATACATCAATCTTGAGAATGATCGGATTTACTCCGGAATTCCATTTAAAGCCCATAATAAAGAGAATATTCAAAACCTTCTGACCTGTCTTCTCAAGAAAAACGATTTTATGGATGGTCGTTATTCCTTAACAGGAGAGATCATATCCGATGCCGCTAAAAACGATTTTTTGAATACTTTGAAAGGCGCATTTTTTTTTAAAGCTGAGGAGGGGCGGGTTTATAAACTGACGCTTCTTTCGAGAATCCTTTCTTTATTAAATGTATCCAGCTTTTTTAAAGGCAGCATCCCGAATATTACTCAAAAGGGGTTTGCCTATAAAACTATTTTTATCGAAGCAGATATCAAGGATAGTATTATTTACATAACAAAAGGTATCGTTGATGGTAATGACATGACCATAATTTTCAATGGTCAGATCGATCTGATAAATGATCATATCGATCTGACTTGCCTTGTTGCCCCATTTAAAACTGTTGATCTGATTATTGAAAAAATACCGATTATTAGTACACTTCTCAGTGGAAACCTCGTATCTGTTCCTGTAAAAGCCACCGGGAAAATTTCCGATCCCGCGGTCGTTCCCCTTCATCCTTCAGCAGTAGGTGAAGGGCTTATTAATGCGATGAAAAATATTTTAAAGACACCAGTAAAATTATTGGATAAAATATCTGACGATGAAGAACAAAGAGATGAATCAACGTCTGGGAAAAAATAATAAAAATCCTCTGAATCTGGCATTAAATTATTTAACTCATCGATCCAGATCAGTTTATGAAATACATGAATATCTGATAAATAAAGGTTTTAATGAAGATATTGTCAGAGATACTGTTGAGATACTATTAGAAAAACAATATGTTAATGATATTATTTTTACTAAAAACTTTGTCGAAAACAGAAAGAATAATAAAGCAAAATCTAAATATGCCCTTGCATATGAGCTTAATAAAAAAGGGATTGAACCTTGCATTATTGAAAATGTTTTAAAGGAATATGACGACCATGAGCTGGCTTTAAAAGCACTTGGTACAAAGATTCAATTATGGGCTCATCTTGATGGTGAAAAATTTAAAAAAAAAATGTTGAATTTTCTTCAATATAGAGGCTTTAATTATGATATTTCGATATCATTAATAAACAAGTTGAATCAATCAGAGCAAAGAAACTCAAAATAATAGGGTCAAAATGAAAATTAAATTTTTTTCTGTTGGCGGAACCATTGATAAAATCTATTTTGATGCACTGAGCAGATATGAAGTTGGGGATCCAAACGTCAGCGATATCTTACAAAATGCCAGAGTTAATTTTGATTATGAAATAATATCCTTATTAAAAAAAGATTCTCTTGACATGACAGAGCAAGATCGTCTGATGGTTTTAAGAGCTGTTCAAAATGAAGTAAATGAAAAAATAATTATTACACATGGAACTGACACAATGATCGAAACAGCTGCAACTCTCACTATCATAAAAGATAAAGTGATTGTACTAACAGGATCTATGGAGCCAGCCAAATTCAAAACCAGTGATGCTGTGTTCAATCTGGGTTTTGCGGTTGCTGCAGCTCAGGTATTACCACCCGGAATATATCTTGCTATAAGTGGCAGAATTTTTACCCCTGACAATGTTCAAAAGAATAGAGTTGAAAAGCAGTTTGAGAAAAAAATGTAATCTTTTAGGAAAATAAATACCTAATATTATAACCATTTTTTCCATAAATTTGTCAAAACATAAATTAAAAGAAACGATATCTGTCATTATTTTGACGATAATAGGGTAAAAGCAAAAAAAATATTTTTTGTTTCAATTTTTATCTATTTGATATTACATTAATTATTTTTTTTTAATCATTGTATAGGAATGTCAAATTTTATATATGGCATGTTTTGTGCAGCAATAATTTGGAAAAGTCAATTATGATAAGGAAATTACGTTCATGGTAGGCAGAAAACGAACTGTTGAGAGACGAAAGCATAAACGATATAAAGCGGTTGAAGGTGCGTATGCCGCAATCAGCCCGAATTCCCATAAATTAGGTCAGGTTATCGACATTAGTATGGGAGGACTTTCATTCAAATATATTGATACAATCAGCGATGATGCTGATTTTGAGCAACCTCCGGAAGAGACAATTTTTTTAAGCAGCATGGGATATTATGTAGGAGATCTTCCATTCAAAACCATTTCCGATTATGAGGTAACAAATGCACCATCTTTCAGTTCCATGAAAATCCGAAAGAGGCATGTGCAATTTACAGATCTAAGTTTTAAACAACTTTTTGATCTTGATTATTATCTTCGGAACAATGTGTCTGAACAGATGGAAAGACTAACAGAATAAGATAATTTTTATCTGATCCTCTATTTAGTAAAATCCCAAAAAGTCAGGGGTAAGAATTGAATATTCCTATGTGACAGATGCAGCCATTTTTTGTGCGATTATTTCGTATAAAGGAGGAATTTTATTTCTCCGATATAACCGATTTGTCAGATACGCCCAGAAAAATATTTTTAATTTTCTGCAGGTCTTTTTCAAGCTTGTAAAACTATCTCGGCATGATCAGCGTCAGTCAATGACCTCCGGCAAAGCCGGAGGCTTGTGTTGTGAACCGCTCAAAGCGGTCATAAAAACATGAATCACCTAAAAGTGGAGAAAATAACCTCAACTGATCGTCCTTTCGATAAACCCCTTCTTGTTTCTCGATATATTTTTTTGCCGTTTATTCGTCTTGACCGACGGTTGATACAAAATAACCCCGCACCCAAAAACTTTGACCAGTAAAATTCTGCCGCCGACCTTCGCAGGGATCACATGAGTAGAGACCTTCGTTTATTCCCGTAAATGTTAAACTCTGGGAGTCTCCCCGGCAAAACCCGGGGGCTTACCCAATGTAGTTACAAAAAAATGGTTTTTAAAAAATGGCATTACAGG
>JAIFMF010000133.1 GCA_020048635.1 Desulfobacula sp.
TGGTTTGATCTTATTGACACCCATTACTTCAAAGAATTCCATGAAACGGTTCATTTGCCGGATGTATACGGTGATATCATTCATATGCTGGCTGAGAAAGCCGGTTGCACCGGGGCAGGGGATCGGCTTTGGGCCTTTATTCACCAGAGACTGAGTTTCATCCGTTCCAAAACCGGGGACGTAAACCGGCCAAAGGTTTATTATGCCATGGGCTATCCTTTGTTTGCCCTGAATGCAGAGCGGTTTGAAACCAACCTGGTGGAGGCAGCCGGCGGCGCCTGTCTGAACAAACAGTTGACAAAGAAAGGCAAACCCGGCGTGACCATCACCCGAGCCGAATTGTTGGCCATGAACCCGGATTTTATTTTTATTTCAGGGTTTCTGTCCTGTCCGGTATCCGACTTTTACGACTATTGCATCAGTCACGATATCCTGGTCAATGCCGTGAAAAACAACCGGATCTATGATCATTTCCCCTTGTGGGATTTTGGAAGCCCAAGATGGGTGCTGGGTCTTATGCACATTGCCAATACCCTTCACCCGGAGCTTTTTGACTTTGACATGGAAAAAGAAGCAGATGATTTTTACACAGAATTCTTTAAGCAGCCGTTTAATAAGAAAACAGCCAACCGGTCTTTCTACAGGGCCTCGCGATAGCAGAGCCATGAATCTTATAAACAGGGTCATTCTATCCTTTGTTTTTTTTACCGTCTGCCTGGGTATGCCGCGCCTTTCTTTTGCGGTGTCCGACCCTTGCCCCCCGTTTTTCTTAAAAACAGACAAGGGAGAGATCATCAACCCCATGACTGGGGAAAATGCAGACCAGCCCTATTCTAGCCGCAAGACCTGCGGCGCCTGTCATGATGTGGATAAGATATCCAAGGGCTATCATTTTATGATGGATTGGGACAAGGCAAGTGACGACCGGTTTAAAAATACGGAAACGCCCTGGCTGGTTTCGACGGGGCTCACCGGAGGCCTCATCACCTATGGGTATTTTCAGATGGCCAAAAAGAAAATCTCCCATCCCGATGAAATCGACCTGACTGCCTTTGAGTTTATTGCCAGGGTGCCGGATGCGTCTAGGGGCTATCAGAAGCCCGGCTGTGCCGGGTGCCACGCCGGCGGCGGCATGATGGAGTTTGACCGGGACGGACAGCGCTATGATACTCGACTGGCTGAAAACCCCGAACTGGCCGACACCCTGGACGGGGACTATTATAAAAGCCGTTGGGATAAAACCGGCGTGATTGAGCCGGACTGCTTTCTCTGCCATGGAAACCGGTATCATATGCAGACAAGGATCGAGCAAACCAAAAACCTTAATTTTAAATGGATCGGGACTGCCGCATCCGGCATGGGAAAGGTGTACGGCAAAGTCAGCGAAGGCGAGGTCCCGAAAGTGGTGTATAACAAACGCCTGTTTAATGAAGACGGTACTTTTTATATGCCGGACATGGTTTTTAAACCGGAATCTAAAAACTGCCTCACCTGTCATGCATCCATTGAACTGGGCAAACGGGGAAATTCCTGGGGAGACCCGGTTAACCCGGATGTTCATCACCTGGCCGGTCTCACTTGCATTGACTGCCATCCTGGAGACATCAGCCACAATTTTGCCAAGGGAAATGCCATGGACGGTCAGGTGGCCGACGACCTGGACAATACCATGAGATCCTGCCGGGACTGCCATACTGAAGGTTATAAAGGGGCCACCCGGATGAAACACCGGGGAATCCGGAAGGATCATCTCGATAAGCTTTCCTGTGAAGCCTGCCATATCCCGGAACTGAAACGGAGTGCCGTCGGCGCCATGTTTCTTAATACCGGTATATTCGGAAAACAGGGTCAGACCGATGCCAAAGCCTTTGGCGATGAAAAGCCCTGGAAACCCGCCTATGTGATCCGGAAGAAAGACAAGGACAAGATTCCCCGCATCACGCCGGTCAATGCCATGCTCAATACCCTTTTTACCAACAAAGAAGAAAACGGCATCTATACCCCGCTTTTTCTTTCGGAAGTGGAAAAAGCCTATCACCAGTGCAAAGACAAAATGAGCGAAAGAAAACCGGCCTATGATTTTCACAAGCCCGAAGATATCACCCTCATACTTTCCACCCTGGCCCTGACCCTTGACGGCAATAGGCGGTTCACCGCCATTGCACCACAGTTTCATACCGGTGGCCGCATCTATTCTCTTACCAGTAACAAATCTTTAACTATTGAAGACGACACCACCTGGGTGAAAAAGCTCCCGTATTTTTCCATCAGCCATAATGTCTCCCCGGCTGACAAAGCTCTGGGTGCAGGCGGCTGCAAAGACTGCCATTCAAAAGAGTCCCATCTTTTCAACGGTCTTGTCGTAACGGATTATTTTGGCAATAACGGAAAGCCGGTCACGGTTTCCATGACCCAATTCCTCAGTCTGCCGTCCTCGGTTCAAAAATGGAATGGTTTTTTTAGCGTTTACCTAAAAGGTGCTCTCCCGATTTTTATCGCAGCCGGCTTTATCCTGTTTTTAGCCGGGGTGTTGAAATCGTTTTCATCCGGAACGCTTCCGGATGCCGCAACCCGGATAAATTCCGCGCAATGGATGATTCTTTCGGCATTGTTCATTTTGGGGCATTTTTTTCTGGTAAAGGACATGGGCATTTTCATGTCACTTTATCAGGCCCTCATGACGGCCTCTCCTATTTTTGGTCCGGTCTTCATGCTGGTCTTTCTGATCATCTATTTTTACCTGATTCAAAAACAGGTCAACTCTGCGGGATTCAAACGGATATTACAGGGAATAGGGATATTGATGGTTATTAGTGGCCTGATATTATGGATCAGACCTTCAATGGCCGGGCTCTTGTTTTATACTGAAGTGCTACATGGGCTCTTGGCATTGATCACCGCCGGTGTCCTTTTAACCGTGATTTTGGACATCATGATACATTCGGACAAAACCGTTTAGCTTTTCCGCTTTGAGTGCCATGGTTTTTATCCATAAGGATAGCACTTCTCTTCCTTCATCGGTAAGGGTGTAAATTCTTTTGGCAGCACCCGCCTCTTTTGTTTCCCATTCAGACTGAACCAGATTGTCTTCTTCCATCTGGCGCAGATGCCTATAGATCATCCCTGGCGGCGCATCTCCCTCTATGAATCCGTAAGCTTGGACATTGCTGATCAATTCGTATCCATAAGAGGGCTTTGTGTTTAACCCCAGCAAGATAGAAGCCTGAAGATATCTTTCCTGCCGCCCCGAACCTGACTTGTTATTTTTTTCTTTGTTCATATATATTTCCATGTTGACATATATCCTTTAAGGATATATAACTATTGTTAATGTTAGATGGTATATATATGATTTTTGTCCATTCGGCAACAGGAGGATATAATGAGCAAAATATTTGTAAGAGAAAGAAGAAAAATCGAAGAAGGGGAAAAAAAACCAAGGCTTCGCATTGTGGGCGTAACCGGAAATGATATCAAGCTTTATGCAAAGCATGTCAGGAAAGTGGAACTTGATATCATTGTTAAAGAATCAGGTGCGCAGGTTATTTACCTGCCAACTCATGGATCGGGCAATAAGGATGGTTCAGGCACGCCATAAACTATCAAATTCGCCCTAATTTTAAAAGCATTTTAAAATTAGGGCGAATTCATCATTTATGAATAATTGTGCCGACGTGTTTCCCATTCAATGCATCTCGAATCAATTCCGGATGATTGAGTGCATCAATGATCTGAAGCTGTTTTAAACATTTTGAGTGCTGAAGCATTCTCAGAATTGGACGTTCTATGATAAGATCATCCAAATCCAGTTTGATAAGCTCATCCACAGAAATTTTATCATAAAACTTCAAATCCCCAGTTTTATTTCCTGCCTTTTTCGGATCATCCGCAAAGAGACCTTTTTCATCTTTCAGATATATAAGGGATTTTGCACCAATGTTTTCTGCCAAAAGAAATGCACCGCAGTCTGTTCGATGGGGAGGGATGGAACCGAATTCCGCCGGATGTTCAAAAAAACCATAGGGTGGTATACCCGTGGTGATGGGAAGATATCCTTCCTTGCAGAACATGGTCAATTGCTCCATATTGTCCCCATGACCGATTTTTACTCCCCCGTGTTTGGCCAGCAGGACAGCCAGCATTTCTGCATTCTGCCAGGAAACCTTATCTCCCAGTTTTGATAAAACACCAGTAGGCATTCCTAAATCCACACCGATATTGTAAACATGTCTGGCCCGAGTACCACCTCCTGTCATCAACAGCAGTTTGTATTCATCTTTGAGCTTGATCAATTCGTCAACAATGGGCAGAAGAGCTTTCGCACCTCTGTCCATGATGCTCTGACCACCAATTTTCAGAACATTGATATCCGGGTGCATTCTAAAATATTCAGTGGAGTCGGTGGTTTTTAAAAATTTCTTGCTCACAAGGGATTCTCCCATAAGCGGTGTGTCTATATGCAGTCTGCCTTTATCATCTTTTTCCTTTATCAGATTCCCCATGATTTTCTCCTCTACAATAGATGTTCGCTTTGTGTTTTATGATAAACAAATGAAAATTAGATTACAGCAAAAAATTATATAAAGCAAAACCTTAATAAGGTTAGTACTACCCCGACAACCTGTGTTCGACAGATGTAGGTTCATTTTTTCCGATCTTTGTGAGAATTTGTAATAAAATCAACCCGACGATTGGCTTTGGCGCCAGAACATGTAGGCACACGACATAAAAATTATAATCGGAAAAAATTAATTATCACAATAGAAAACAAAACTATCCTATTCTTTTTCAGGTGATGCGGCCGGGTAAACCATTTTTCCGGTCATGGAAAGGTCATAGCCGCCGTAAGCCTCTGCCGTCTCCTGGATTACCTTGCCCTTTAAGAGCGACAGAAAAAGCTGGATACCCTGGTCAAAGAACCTGTCTTTATTGATGAGAAGATCAAACCGCTCCCAGCAGGCAGGGATGAACCCAAGTCCAAGGATATTCGCCACCGGCCGGATGCCGGGGCCGGCATCCGCTTTCTGGTTAAGAATTTCCAGGCCCAGGTCCATGTGCCTGGAAAGGGTGGACTCATATCCTTTAATGGACTCATCTTGAATTTCTGCAGCCTTCAGCAGATGATCAAAAAGCTTCCGGGTTCCTGTGCCGAGCTGCCGGTTGACAATTGTGATACCCGGTTGGGCAAGATCTTTTACAGACTGGATGTTTTTCGGATTCCCTTTTTGAACGATAAGGCCCTGTTCCCTTAAACAGAAATTGACAACCGCGGGAATCTGGTTCATTTCATCTTTTAAAAACGGGAAATTATACTCGTCATTATCCCCGATAAGATGGCTCGATGCGATATGACAAAGATTTTGTTTTAATGCTCTTAATCCGCCGAGGGAACCGGCCATGCCAAACATGGCCATGTGTTTTTCGTGCTTCATATTAAAGGTCGAGATGATTTTGTCGAGCAGGAGATCGTTGCTGCCCGCAATCAGAACAAGGCCGTGGTAAGGGGGCAGTTTTGCTGTCTGGGGAAAATTTTCCGTGCCCGCTTCCACCCACTGACGGACAAGGTTTATGGGAAAAAGCCATTTCCCTGTTACTTTGGAGGCCGGGAGGCCTTTTTCAGAGATGAGGGAATACACCATTTTTTCGTTGATATTTAAAAATTTTGCTATTTCTCTGGTTGAATACAGTTCCTCCATTGCCGGTCTCCCTTTTTCTCAATTGAAAATATCCCATCGTTTTTTTTAACGATGCACGCCCTTGTCCATGGACTGCCGTTTGATATCACGGGAGCCATCATATAAGGGGCATCGGTCTTTGTAAAGACCTTGAGTAAGCTTTCGGGTGTGTTTTTATTAAAAAAGTGCAGCCCGTTCTACCAGGGTCAGGGGACAGAACGGGCTGCTGGATAATGCTTGCCAAGGAGATGGGGTTTGTTTAGATCAACAATTTCCTTTCATTATCCATGATCGGCTATTTCCTAAAACAACAAACGTATCAGGTATGTTTAATATATTTATGGTCAGTATTTGTCAATAGATATTTTATTTAAAATTTAATATAATAAAAATAACCAAAAATAACTAAAAATAACAATTTTTATGTCACCGATCTTTCAAAAAAAGGCTGTGATATTCATCTTCTGAAATATGCTGCTTCAGCCTGGTGTTAACAAACAGGTATATTTCTTCAAGTTCCTGGTCCGACAATCTTGGGATGAGTGTTTTTAAGAACAGGTCTTCAGAAAATTTCTGAAGATAAAACATGATGGTTTCCTCATCGGTTTCCCGATCAAGGCCAAAGGCCCCGAGGCCCTTATATTCCTGAATAAAATCATGGGTATCTTTTTTCATGGGAAATCACTCCTTTTTGTCAAATCCGGTTTCCGCTATAAAATGATTCATTTGTCAATTTTGTCAATTTTAAATCACCGGACCATAGATAGACCAGGCCGAAATAGAAAGTGGATTTTTTTACAGGAAGGTTTACAAGAAGAAAAAATATCTTTATAGTTTTTTCTCATAATCGTTTCCAATCTTTTTTTCATTGACGTTTCAACCAAGGAGCCCTTATGGATTTTAATGATCTTGTGTCACGGCTGGGGATTGATGAGGAGGATATCAAAGAGCTTGTCGAGCTTTTTATCACCACCACGCTTTCAGATATCGAAAAAATCAGAAAAGGCATTTCAGACAATAATCCTGCTGATGCGGCGGCAGCATCCCATTCCATCAAAGGGGCGGCCGGAAACCTGGGGTTTGATGAGATTTTTTCCATTGCCGGAGATATGGAAATGCAGGCCAAAAAAGGCAGTCTTGATAACTTTAATGTCTATGCCAATGATATTGAAGGCAGGGTGCATGCCCTTCACCAGTCCATCAGCGAATAAGAAAAAGGGTGTCGGCCATGGAACAAAAGCAGCCTTATACGGTACTGGCGGTTGATGATAACCGGTTGAATCTGAAACTGATTGAAAAGTCCCTGTCCAAGGAAGGATACAGAATTTTTTGTGCAGACAATGGGCCGGATGCCAGAACCATTGCCCTGAAAGAGAAACCGGATCTGATCCTCCTGGATATTGAAATGCCCGGCGAAAACGGGTTTGATGTGATCCGGAAACTGAAAGACAGTGCGGAAACCAACGCCATCCCGGTATTGTTTTTAACCGGTGTCAGCGAGGTGGATTCGAAACTGAAGGGATTTGATCTGGGGGCAGTGGATTATATTACAAAACCGTTTCATCCCCTTGAAGTCCTGGCAAGGGTCAGAATCCATTTGAAACTCTCCATTGCCACCAATTCGCTCATTGCAGGACAGGCAAACAAACTCAGGCAATTAACCGAGGCCCAGGTCTCCATGCTGCCGACACCGGCAGATAACCCGGATGCGCGGTTCGGTGTGTATTACAAGGCCCTTGAAGAGGCTGGCGGCGATTTTTACGATATCCTGAATATTTCAGAGAATATAAAAGGATATTTTGTGGCGGATTTTTCCGGCCATGATATTAAAACAAGCTATTTGACGGCATCGGTAAAGGCATTGCTGGCCCAGAACTGCACCCCGGTTTACTCACCGATTGAAAGTATTAAAATGATCAATGATGTCCTCGTGGAGATCATGCCGGATGGTAAATATCTGACCGCCTGCTATGTGCATATCAACAGAACCACCCACAAATTGACCATCATCAACGCAGGCCATCCACCGGTTGTCTGCCTGCCGGTAAAAGGAGAACCGTTTCTGATCAAGACGGAAGGGGACATCCTGGGTATGTTCAAAGATGCTCAGTTCGGGACCCAGAGCCTTACTGTATCTGCCGGGGATAGATTTTTTATTTATACAGACGGGCTTGTTGAATCAGCAGAACGCAAGATCACCTGGGCCAGCGGTGCGGACAGTCTTCTACCGGTCTACCGGGAAGTCTCAGGGATTCCCTATGAAAAGGCCCCGGGAGCATTGATTGATCACCTTTTTGGAAAAGATGCCCTGCCCGAGGATGATATTGTTGTCTTGTGTGTGGAGGTGTGAGTCCATGTCAATAACAAAATCAACCTTTGATGTCTTTAAAACAGAAGATTCCATCCGGTTTGATTTTTCCTCCACCATGAACAATATTGATGCGGTCTGTGAAGAAGCCAGTCACTACCTTCGTTCCGCTGTTGACGGAATCGAAAAACAGTTGTTTACCATCAATCTGGTTATCCGGGAAGGACTGACCAATGCCGTTCGACACGGGAATACCAATGATCCCGGAAAAATAGTCAGATTTGAATTGAGTATCATCAAAAAAGAAATGATCAAAATGATGATTGAAGATGAAGGGGATGGATTTGACTGGCGGGAACAGCGAAAGAAAAGCCTTTCCGATGACCAGGATCATGGCCGCGGCATCATTATCATGGAGACCTATTTCAGCCGATATTCATATAATGAAAAAGGCAACATCCTTTATCTTGAAAAAATCATCGTTTCCTGATTGCCAATTCGTCTTTATTGTCAAATTCTAACACCCCTTCAATCAAAACGAATTCTTTGGAAAAACCATAGGCAATTCACCGCCAAAACCGGCATCAGAGCTGTGGGAAACCGTGGTGTCATTTGCCATGGGGCAAAAATCCGCCGGGCTTTCCTTGTTTTTTTAAAATTGAATTTGCCTAAACCATTTATCCATTGTAATCTTGATTCAAAGTCAATAAAGACAGATGTCGGATTATTGATGGTTTTGGAGGGCCGATGAAAGAGGTGCTTTTAAGAACTGCGAGAACGCTGAAACAGCCTGGTGATGCTTCGATAAAAGAGTTTGGGGCACAATGGGAAACTCTTGCAGCCCGGGGGACGCAGATATTTAGGATGCGTCCGGATGTTGACAGACTGATCGGCCGGGGGAATGAACCCATGGCCGAAGATAATAACCGGAATTTCCCCCGGTTCATGGCGTCTTTGTTTTTAGCGTATCAACCTGAAGTTTTTGTTGATACTGTCCTCTGGGTATTTCGTACATATCGGGCCCATGGGTTTCATACCGATTTCTGGACGGTCAATTTGAACCTGTGGGTTGATCTGCTCAAAAAAGAACTCTCCCCGGAGACGTTTATTGACATTCAACCGTTTTATAACTGGCTGATGGTCAATGTCCCCCTTTTTGTCACGCTGACGGATCTGGATTTATCGGATCAGGGGCATATCAGCGCATTGGGAAGTGAAACATGATCACCACACAATTGTATCAGGACTATCTATCCCTCCTTCTGAAGGGGGACAGGATCGCCTGCAGCCGGATCGTTCAGAATTTCGTGGATCAGGGAATTGAAATCAAGACCCTTTATACGGATCTTTTTCAGAAAAGCCTTTATGCTGTTGGCGAGCTTTGGGAATTCAATAAAATATCCGTTGCCAAAGAACATCTGGTGACGGCCATCACCGAAGGCTTGTTGAATCTGATATATCCCAGGCTGTTTGAAAAAGAACTGAAAAAAAAGAATAAAAAGGTGGTGATTTCCTGTGCTGCCAATGAATTTCACCAGATCGGCGGCAAAATGGCGGCTGATGTTTTTGAACTCAATGGCTGGGACAGCCATTTTCTGGGAGCCAATACCCCGATTCAACATATGCTGGAATATATCCAGGATGTCAAACCGGATCTGGTCGGATTATCCGTCAGTGTGTATTTCAACCTGCCATCGCTGAAAAAAGGGCTGGATGCGATCCGGGCCGACTTTAGAAACCTGGATATCCTGATTGGGGGCCAGGCTTTCACCCGGGGAGGCAAAGATATTTTGAAACAGTATTCAGGCGCCCACTACGTGTCATCACTGGATGAGCTGAATACCACTATTGCCGGATAGAAAGATGACAGCAGAAACCCCGGATTTACAGATTGCCCATTACGCTGAGCATCAGGCACCGATTCTGCTGATATATCTTGATAAAAGCGGCATCATCATTCATGCCAATCGGTTTGCCGCCTGCCATCTGGGGGATAATTTAGTTGGAAAAACCTTTCAGGATATGCCCTTGAATTTTCATGGCATGTTTCAATTGAGCCAGGCCTCAGCATGTTCGAGTGCCGCTCATTTGTTGAACTTTAATACGACAAGGGGATGCCTGCAAACCTACCAGTTCTATTTTTATACATCCAACAATCAGATTATTGCACTGGGCCATCTGGACGTTGATGAAATCGAGTCCATCAGCAATGAACTGATAGCCGCCAATCAGGAATTGAATAACCTGACCCGGCAATTGAACTTTAAAAACAGAGAGCTTGCAAGGGCCAATGAAAAGATAACGGAATTGACCCGGATCGATCCCCTGACCCAGCTATCCAACAGACGATATTTCTCTGAGCGCATTGAAGACATGATATCTCTGGCAAACCGGAAATCACAACCCCTTTCCCTCATTATGATTGATATCGATCATTTTAAAAGTATTAATGATACGTATGGTCACGATGCCGGGGATCGTGTGCTTCAAGCATTTGCAGGGCTGATGAAAATCAACACGCGAAAGGAAGATCTGGTGTCCCGGTTCGGGGGAGAAGAGTTTATCATCCTGTTGCCGTTTACAGACATCCTTCAGGCTTACGATTTCTCTGAGCGCATCCGGACGGACTTATCCCGGAAAAACCTGCTGGGTAACGGCCGTCAAATCACGGCAAGCTTTGGTGTGAGCCGGTTGATGCCGGATGAAGGAAGCGAGAGTGTGCTGAAACGCGCAGACAGGGCGCTGCTCCAGGCAAAGACCTTGGGCCGGAATCGAACCGTGATGAATGAAACTCAAACACTATATCGGCCAGACACATGAAGACAGACATGGCAAAAAAACTGGGCCAGGCCACCTGGGAGTACGTGAATGAGCAGTCGCAGATCCTTTTCTTTGTACTGGCATCGGATGGCCGGATTCTTGAAACCAACCGATTTGCCGAATCCATGACCGGGTGTCGGCCGGGACAGAAAAAATTTCAGGATCTGGTGCTTGATTTTCATGATTCATTCAGCCTGGATCATCTCACAAAAGAACCCGCCATTGAGCATCTGTTAAATATAAAAATGGGTTCCAGACTGCCCCAGAGTTTTTATTTCCGGTTTATGACCATGGCACCCTTTATTCTGGCCTTTGGGCGATTAGATGCCGAAGAACTGGAATCCATGAGAAAAGAGATGCTCAACATGAACCAGGAGCTGAACAATATGACCCGGACGCTCCAGAAAAAGAATACGCAACTTCGGCAACTCAATCAGGAAAAAAATCAATTCCTGGGCATGGCTGCCCATGATTTAAGAAAACCCATCGGCCTCATCCTCACGTATTCTGAATTTCTGATGGAAGAAATCTCCGTAAGCATGAACACTGAACAAAGGGATTTTTTAACTACCATTCAGAATTCCAGCCTGTTTATGAAAAAGCTGGTAGACGATTTTTTAGATGTTGCTGCCATAGAAGCCGGCGTATTTGACTTGGATCTGGAGCCCGTCGATGTGATCAGCCTCCTGGAGAAAAGCCTGAAGCCAAATCGCCTTCAGGCTGCAAAAAAAGGGATTGAACTCCAGATCATTGCCCCAAATGCCTGTCCACAGGTTCCCCTTGATGCTTCTAAAATCGAACAGGCTTTGACAAATCTGGTTTCCAATGCCATAGAACACAGTGAGCCGGGTTCAACAGTCACCATAACGCTTATTTATGATTCGGAATATCTTGTTTTCGAGGTCAGGGACCAGGGATCTGGAATTATTCCGGAAGACATGGATAAATTATTCAAGCCTTTTAAAAAGACAAAGGCAGAAAAAACATCCGGTGAAAAAAGCACAGGGCTGGGCCTGGTGATCGCACGGAAAATCATCATGGCCCATAGAGGGGAAATCCAGGTTCACAGCCAACCGGGGTTGGGAACAACCATCCGTTTTACATTGCCATTAAAGGATTAGACGCGCCATGCATAAGGAAATTAAAGTGTTAATTGTGGAAGATGACCCGGATGTTCTGGCCGCCTCCGCCAGAATTGCCAGATCAGAAGGCTATCAGGTGATGGAGGCCACAACCGGTGAAGCATGCTTGAAAATAGCACGAAAAAACAAGCCGGACCTCATTCTTCTGGATGTCATGCTGCCGGATATCCAGGGAACTGAAATTTGTCGGCAGATCAAGGCTGATCCATTATTAAAAACGACTTTCGTGGTCCTGACGTCGGGTTTGAAAATTTCATCCCTGGAACAGGCCGAAGGGCTCGATGTTGGAGCAGACGGGTATATTGCAAGGCCTTTATCGAACGTGGAATTAAAAGCCCGGATCAATTCCACGGCCCGGGTTGTGAAGGCCGAGCGTGAACGGGATCAGTTGATCCTTGAACTCAGCGAAGCGCTTTCAAAGGTGAAGCAATTAACCGGACTTTTACCCATTTGCATGCACTGCAAAAAAATCCGGGATGACAAAGGGTATTGGAGCCAGATCGAAACCTATATTCAGAAACATTCGGAGGCTGAATTCAGCCACAGCATCTGCCGGGAATGTGCGGAAACGCTTTATCCGGATATGAATTTGTATGAGCTTTGAAAATGACACCCATGAATATGCAGCCATGAATCAGGATATCAAAATATTGATTGTGGATGATGATCCGGATGTTCTGTCGGCTTCCTCCAGAATCGTCACATCAGAAGGCTATCAGGTATTTGAGGCCACATCCGGTCAAGCAGGGCTGGAAATGGCCCAAAAAATCAAACCAGACCTGATTCTTCTGGATGTCATGCTGCCGGATATTCAAGGGACTGAAGTTTGCCGGCAGATCAAGGCAGATCCATTCCTCGGAGACAGTTTCATCGTCCTGATGTCCGGCTTAAAAACCGCATCGTCGGATCAGGCAGACGGTCTATATGGCGGAGCCGATGGGTATATTGCGAGGCCCATCTCCAATCCGGAATTCAAAGCCCGGGTCCATGCCATGGTTCGAATTCTCATGGCCGGACGAAAAAAAGCCCATGAAGCCCTGAAGGCATCCCATGATGACCTTGCCATGCGAAACCGGATGCTGAATTTTTTTCTGATCCATCCAAATTTTAATGCCTTGCCCTATATCCTTGAACTTTTGCAGAAGCAATTTGAAAGTCCACACGGATATTTTGGTTATTTTAACGGTAAAGGAGACCTGGTCATTCCGCCGGATGCCTGCCATGTCCCGGGCAGGCTTGCAAAAAAAGACTGGGCAGGCCTGGGCAAAACATCCTTGAAACAAAAAAAATCATGTCTTTATAACAACCGTATCGACTTGCCGGATGGATACGGATCTTTAAAAAATGCCCTGGTGATAACCCTGACGACAGAGGAAACCCTTGTCGGACAAATTGCCCTGATGGATAAAGCCTCGGATTTTTCCCTGGAGGACCAGAACAGTCTTGAATCCATGGCTGCCTTTCTGGCCCCGGTTCTGCAGATATATGCAGAAAAAGAAATTACCCGGAAAGCTCTGGATATGAACCTTAACCATTTGAAAGAAAAAAACATTGCGTTAAATGTGCTCCTTGAAAAGAGGGAAGAGGATAAAAAAAAAATTACCGATACCATATTGGATAATCTTGAGACCCTCGTGTTTCCGTATATTGAACAGCTTAGAAAATGTGATCGGTGGGAAGATATTGTAACCGTTTCAGATATCCTGGAGACCCACCTTAAAAACAGCATTTACCCCCTTGAAAAATCATTCTCATCTGCTTACCAAAGGCTTACGCCCACGGAAATCAGGGTTGCGGATTTTATCAAATCCGGCAGGACCAGCAAAGAAATCGCCGGCATATTGAATATCAGCACCCGGGCAGTTCATTTTCACAGGGACAATATCCGGAAAAAATTTGATATCAACAAAGCGAAAAAAAATTTGAGAACGCTTCTGCTTTCTCTCGCCTGAAATATCAGGTTTAACCTGACACTCACCTGATAATTTTTTGTTATCAACAGGCTGCATTTTTTGTGCTACGGTAAGCGATTGAGCAATGGGTATCCAAAAAATTAATCTCTGGAATGAAAAATGCCGGAAAATAATCTTGCAGAAGCAGTAACCCTTTATGTCGGCGTTGGAGCCTCTGCCGGCGGGCTGGAAGCCATTGAAGCCTTTTTCAGCCGAATGCCGGAAAAAAGCGGCATCGCCTTTATTGTCATCCAGCATCTGTCGCCTGACTATAAAAGTCTCATGGTAGAGCTTTTATCCAAAAAAACCAGGATTCCGGTTCATCGATCCACAGACGGTATGAGGGTGGAGCCGGATAATATTTATATGATCCCCCCAAAGAAAAATCTGACGATTTATCAGGGCCGACTGATTCTGAAAGATAAAGACTCTCCCCAGGGGGTTAACCTGCCCATTGACATTTTTTTAACATCTCTGGCTGAAGATCAGCGGGAAAAAGCGATTGCCGTCATTTTATCCGGTACAGGCAGCGATGGAACCCGCGGTGTCCGGGCCATCAAAGAACACAACGGCCTGGTCATGGTCCAGAATGAGGCCAGCGCTAAATTCGATGGAATGCCCAGAGCTGCGATTTCAACCGGCCTGGTCGATTTTATCCTGCCGCCGGAAAAAATGGCGGATCAGTTGATGGCGTTTCTGGATCATCCCTATGCTGCAGCGGAAGAAACAGAAAAAAAACTTCTGGAAGATGAACAGGGAATGGCAAAAATTTTTGCCCTGCTGCGTGACAGAACCCGGGTGGATTTTACCTATTATAAATTTTCAACCATCAGCCGGCGCATTGAACGTCGAATGATCGTGAACCAGATCCCCTGTTTTGAAGATTATATTGCATTTATCCAAAAATATCCGGTTGAAACCATGACCTTATACCGGGAACTGCTCATCGGCGTCACCCATTTTTTCAGAGACCCGGAAGCCATGAATGAACTCATGGTATCGGGTCTGCCCGACCTTATCCAACGAGCAATAAACCGGGAGATCCGATTCTGGATTCCCGGCTGTTCTACCGGAGAAGAGGCCTATACCCTGGCCATCCTTACCAAAGAAGTCATGGAGGCCCAGGGGAATACAAGGGATGTCAAAATATTTGCCACCGATCTTGACCGGGATGCCGTGATCCAGGCCGGAAATGGGATTTACCCGGAAAGTATTGCAGCAGATGTGAATCCCAGGCTTCTGGGAAAATATTTTTACCGAAAGGGCGATCATTATCAGATTGCCCGGCATATCCGGGAAATGGTGGTGTTTGCGCAGCATAACCTGATCCAGGACCCGCCGTTCACCAAAATAGACCTCATCAGTTGCAGGAATCTGCTCATCTACCTTCAGCCGGTCCTCCAGAAAAAAATCATGGCGCTTTTTAATTTCTCCCTCAACCCTGGCGGAATCCTTTTTCTCGGAACCAGTGAAACCGTGGGAGACCTTTCAGACTGTTTCGAGACCCTGCACGCCAGATTCAAACTGTTCCGGTCCCTTGGGAAACATCCGGCCAAACCCCTGTCGGCCGACAAACCCTTTGAGCCGGGATTTCCCGCAAAAGAGCCTGCGATCTTTACCTATACAGACAACCGATATCGCCCTACCAGGACCGAAGACAGCCGGATGATGGAACGGTATCTCAGTATCCTGGAAACACGGTTTGTTCCTTTATCCGCCATTGTGAATGAAGCCATGGAGATTCTTCATGTCTTTGGTGAACCCCAGGGATATTTCAAACTGCCGTCGGGAAAAATTATTTATGACATCACCAAAATGACGGGAAAGGACCTGTCCATCCCTCTGGCCACAGGAATCCAGAAAGCCTTCAGAACAAGGCAGGAGCAGGTGTATCACCATATCAAACTCAACCATCAGGAGGATATCAAGACCATCCGGCTGAGGATCATTCCCCTGCCCGATCAGAAAGGCCATGACCCGCTTGTGGCGGTTTTTATTGAAGAAACAGGGGGTGAGCCGGATAGAATAGACCCGGTTCATGACGTCTATGATATCAGTGCCGACGTGCATCAGCGGATCAAGGATCTTGAAATGGAGCTTCAGTTTGCAAAAGAGAATCTTCAGGCCACCATTGAAGAGCTGGAAACCTCCAATGAAGAGCTTCAGGCCACCAACGAAGAGCTGCTTGCCGGAAATGAAGAACTCCAATCCACCAATGAGGAACTTCAATCCACCAATGAAGAGCTGTTTACCGTCAATTCGGAATATCAGAATAAAATCATTGAACTGACGGAAATGAACAATGATGTTGAAAACCTTCTGTCGAATTCGGGAATTGATATTCTGATTCTGGATGAAAACCATGAAATCAGAAAGTATTCGCCAAGCCTGACCCGGATTTTTAATGTCCTTGATAAAGATCTGGGGCGGCCCATCCATCATTTGTCCCACCATATCATGGAGTTTGACCCTCTCACGGAAGCAATGGCGGTTTATACATCCAAAAAGGCCCGGGTGATGGAAAAAGAAGACCGGAACGGCCTTGCCTATCTGATCCGGGCGCTGCCCTATCACGTGGGACCGAATACCTATTCCGGTACCCTGTTCACCTTTGTGGATATTTCAGAGCTGAAACAGGCGAGGCATGATTTACAGAAAACCCGGCAGATGGCCCAGGATATTTTCCTGCACATGAAATCCGGATTATTGATCTACCGGTTGAATGAACAAAACGAGCTGATTCTGGAAAGCGGCAACCGGAAAGCCGAACTGTTGACCGGGATTGATATCCAGGCCTCCAGAGGCAGACTATTTACCGACCTCTGGACGGCCACGAAGAAAACAGGCCTTGCCGATGCCTTTGTCGCTGTCGTGGAAACCGGAAAAGCCTTTTTCATGGACGATCTGCGGTATGAACATCCGGAACGGACCGTTAATTACTGGGTGACCGCCTTTGCGTTGCCGGATCGCCAACTGGCCGTGCTGTTCCAGGAAATTTGAAAGAATAAGGAGTGCTGAATGTCTGTAGAAAAGAAAACCGAAATTCTGAGGCAACGAGCGGAAAAAATCCTTTTAACGCTTCCCGAATCTGATACCGATATCAGCCGGGAAAATATCCGTCATCTCATTCATGAACTTCAGGTCCATCAGATTGAACTTGAAATCCAGAACGAAGAACTCCGGAACAACCAAAGAATAGTGGATGAAAACCGCCGGAGATATTTCAGCCTGTTTGACAATGCGCCGGTGGGATATGTCATCCTGGATAAATCCGGTATCATCCGCCAGTTCAACAAAACCTTTGCAGAAATGATTGCGCAGGAGTCGCTCATGCCTTCAAAAAAGGCGTTTGCCGATCTGCTGCTGCCCGAGGATGCCCAGGTGTTTCGTTCCCGGTTCAACGCCCTGCTCAAGAACCCAAAGGATAAGCAGATTGAAGCCAGGATCGTCTCCGGCCATTTCAAGGAATGCCATGTCCTGATCAAAACCGACCTCCATGACGGCACGCCCGGCAGCACCAGAGTCGAAGACCAGGAACTGTTGCTGACGGTGATGGATATTACCGAACGGAAACAGGTTGAAGTCGCCCTAAAGGAAAGCGAGCTGTTTCTGCGCACCCTGCTGGATGACATTCCGATTCCGGTTTTTTATAAAGACCGCAGGGGCGTATACCGGGGGGTCAATAAAACCTTTGAAACCTTTTTCGGCAAAACCCAGGAGGAGATTGAGGGCAAGACCGTCTATGACATCAACCCCCCGGATCTGGCCGCTGTTTATCATGAAAAGGATAAGGCCCTGATTGATCATGGCGGTTCTCAGCACTATGAATCCCGGGTAAAAAATGCCGCGGGTGAATACCGGGATGTGATTTTCAACAAGGCTGTTTATCAGGATAAAAACGGAATGACCCAGGGATTGATCGGCGCCATCCTGGATATTACCGAACGGAAAGCATCAGAAGAGGACAATAAGCGGTTGATCCGTCAACTCACCGAAGCGCTGGGCCAGGTTAAACAACTCTGCGGACTTTTGCCCATCTGCTCCCACTGCAAAAAAATAAGGGATGATAAAGGCTACTGGCAGGAAGTGGAAGCTTATATCCATACCCATTCGGAGGCCCGGTTCAGTCATGGTATCTGCCGGGAGTGTGCGAAAAAATATTACCCGGATTTTGATCTCTATGAAGATAACCCATAAGGAGTGAAGCGCTATGAAAACCCCTGAATATCATGCTGAAAGCCCGTCAGGCCCCACCCATATTGTCGGGATCGGCGCTTCTGCAGGTGGATTGATCGCACTTGAAGAATTGTTCAAAACCATCCCTCTGAAAACCGGACTTGCCTTTGTCGTGATTCAGCATCTGCCGGCAGATCATAAAAGCATGATGGTTGAACTCTTGTCCCGGGACACGGATCTGCCCATCTGTTATGTTGAGGAAAGTATGACGGCAGAACCGGACTCGGTGTATCTGATTCCTCCCGGGTATAATATCCGTATTTTTCATAATCAATTCCTGCTGTCAAAGCCAGAGGAAAACAAACGTCAGATAAACCTTCCCATTGATATTTTCCTCAGCTCCCTTGCGGAAGACAAGGAAGCCAAAGCCATTGCCGTTATCCTGTCCGGAACCGGCAGTGACGGCTCCCGCGGTATCCGGCATATCAAGGAAAAATTCGGTATCACCATTGCCCAGGACCCGGCCAGCGCCCAGTTTGACGGCATGCCGAAAAGCGCCATTGAAACAGGGATCGTCGATTTTATCCTGCCGCCGGAAGAAATGATATCCCATATCCTCTCCTGTATTCAGCACCCTTTTGCTCAGAAGATAACGGCTCAACCCCAGATCCTGGCCGATGAAACCGGGTTGACCCGGATTTTTTCCATGCTTCGTGAAAATCATCTGGTGGATTTCACCTTTTATAAGCAGGCCACGGTTCTGAGACGAATTGAACGGCGGATGACCATCAACCAGATGCATGAACTCCAGGATTATATCCGGTTTCTGGAAAGCTACCCCAATGAGATTACCACCCTTTATAATGAGCTGCTCATCGGCGTCACTAATTTTTTCAGAGATCCCGAGGCCTTTGAATGGATCGGTAAAAATATATTGCTGGAATGGTTCAGGACTGCAGATAAAAATGAGCTGCGCATCTGGGTGGAGGGCTGTTCCACGGGAGAGGAAGCCTATACCCTGGCCATTTTATGTCAGGATATCATGGAGACCCTGGGAAAAAAGATCCGTGTTAAAATTTTTGCCGCTGATGTGGATAAAAGGGCGATTCTGGCGGCCTCGGACGGATGCTATCATGAAAACATTACGGCTGACCTGACCTCCCGGCAACTGGCAAAATATTTCTACAGAAAAGGAACTGATTTCCAGATATCCCGGCAGATCAGGGAAATGGTGGTGTTTGCCCAGCACAATATCCTGAAAGACCCTCCGTTTACGAAAATTGATATCGTGACGTGCCGGAACATGTTGATTTATCTGCAACCCGTTCTTCAAAAAAAGGCTCTGGAAAAATTTAATTTTGCCTTAAATCCGGGTGGTATTCTTTTTCTGGGCAGCAGTGAATCCATCGGCGAGATGAATTATTATTTTGACTCCCTGAATCATAAATGGAAAATTTACCGCTCCAAAGGAAAACGCTCTCCTGTCCTGGGAATACCGGACCGGTATGTTCCGGAGAGATACCCTTCAAAACCCATATTCACCCGTCACCGGGAACCCAGAACCTTTGTTCATGAACGGTTGCAGGAAAGACTCCTGGAAGCCCTGGCCAAAAAATATGTATCCCTCATCCTTCTGGTCAGCGAAGAAAACGAAATCCTTTATGTTCTGGGCGATACTGAGAAATTTTTAAAATTCCCCTCCGGCAAACCCATCAACGATTTGTCCCGGGTTCTGACCAAAGAAATGCTGGTCCCGGTCATGGCTGGTCTGCAAAAAGTCTTTAAAGACAGAACAGCGGTCAAATACTCGAGTATTCAGGTTCATCATAAAGAAGCCCTGGTAACGGCCCGAATGGAAATCCACCCGGTATTTCAGAAAGCAAATGAACCGGTTCTGGCAGCCATTCTCCTGGAAGATGCAAAGGAAAACCCGGTTCCTGAGGAGGGGCCGATCCAGGAAATTGATGTGCACATTGAAAAACGGATTGAAAATCTTGAAAATGAGCTTCAATTCACGCGGGAAAGCCTTCAGACCACCATCGAAGAATTGGAAACCTCCAATGAGGAGCTGGGGGCCACCAATGAAGAACTCATGGCCAGCAATGAAGAATTACAGAGCACCAATGAAGAATTGCAGTCCGTGAATGAGGAACTGTATACGGTCAATGCCGAATACCAGGGGAAAAATTTTGAGCTGGTGGACATTAAAAATGATCTTGAAAATCTATTCATTAATTTACAGATTCCGATCTTGTTTCTGGATGAAAATCTGGCCATCCGGCAATTTACCCCCCAGATTGCCGAGCTGTTTAAAATAACGGATAAAGATTTTGGCAGGCCCATTGGCCACATCGCCCATTCCATAAATAACGAAGATCTGATCAGGATCTTTCAACATGTTATGGAAACCGGTGTCGGGATTGAAAAGGAGATGTGTACAAATGCCCATGAATGGTATCTGGTAAAAATCCATCCCTATAAGATATCCAAACAGTTTTTTTCGGGCGTGGTGGTCGTCTTTATCACTATTACCCAGCGCAAAATCAGTGAACTCAGGCTTCAGAGGTTTGCCGCAGTGGTCCGGGACTCCAATGATGCAGTGACGGTCCATGATTTTGACGGCACCATAACCGCCTGGAACCTGGGGGCACAGAAAATTTACGGATTTTCCGAAGCCGAAGCCCTGAAGATGAATATCCGGGACCTTGTACCGGAGAAGATAAAGGACACTGCCCTTGATTATATCAAACTCATCCGCAGGGGAGATGCCGTCACCCGGTTTAAAACCCAGAGACGGACCCGCAACGGGGATGTCCTGGACATCTTCCTGACCGTAACCCAATTGATGGATGAAGCAGGAACGGCTGTGGCCGTTGCAACAACTGAACGCAATATTTCCGGATTGCCGGAAGACTGCGTGTGACAGGAGAGATCTTCACATGAGACAGAACCCGGAAAATTCCAACAAAAGACTTAGACGAAAAGCGGAACAGAGGGTGCAGGAAACCGAGCCATCGATTGAGGCGCCCTGTGATGGAGATCCAAAGGCCATTATCCATGAGCTGAGAGTTCACCAGGTGGAACTGGAGATGCAGAACAATGAACTCAGACAGGCCCAGGAAGATCTTCAGAGATCCCTGGACCGGTATTTCATTTTGTTTAACCAGGCCCCTGTGGGATATCTCTGTGTCGATGAAAACGGCATGATTCAAAAATCAAACCAGACCCTTTTAACCCTGCTGGATATGGACCTTGACACAATGATCCACAAACCGGTCATCAATTTTATTGCAGAGGAGGATAGAAATCAGTTCTTCGGAAGATTCAAGGCCTTTTTCCAAACCCCGGTGACCCGGCACATGGAGCTTCGGCTGATAAAATCCAACCAGGATATCATCCATACCCTTTGGTCGGTTCAACCGGCGGAACCTGTTGAAAAGAGTCCGTCTTTATCCCGGGAAATCCTGATCGCCGTTCTGGATATGAGTAAACAGGCGGAGATGGAAGCAGAGAAAAAAGAAAAAGAACGTCTGAAGGTTGTTGTGGAGCTGGCCGGTGCGGTCTGCCATGAGATCAGGCAGCCGCTGCAGGTGTTGCTGGGATCCACTGAGCTTTTGTCCATGAAACTCTCTGAAAACGATACAGTGTCTGAGGACCTTCAGCGGGTCAGAAACCAGACCCAAAGAATCAATATGGCCCTGACCCGACTGGACAATATCACCCGATACGAAACACAACCCTATGCAGGCAAAAACCGGATTATTGATTTGGTGAACGCGTCGGAAAGAAGAAAAAACAAGCGGTATATGCCCAAAAAATCCTCATTTGTTCAGGTCAGCGGTCATGAGATGATCAAGACCCAATTGATTGATATCAGTAAAGGCGGGCTTTCCTTCTGGGCAGACGGGTTGGATTTCAGCCGGATCCGGAACCTGTGTTGCAATGTTTTGAATGCGACAGGCGAAATTTTGATTGAAAATCTCCAAGGCTGCCTGATCTTTGACCCTTATACTGAAAAAAACCATCGCAGCCCTGATAAGAAAACCATCGCATACCGGATCAAATTTGATGTTTTGAGCCGTCATCAGCAGGATCAGCTTGAATTTTATATCAACACCCATATTGCACACTGACCGGCAATTGAATGCCGAAGGAGGTAAATATGATGTCTGAACGGCCGAGTTATGAAGAAAAATACCGGAAGCTTGTCGAGACGGCTCCTTACGGCATTCAGTTCACCGATCTGGAGGGCCGGATTCTTTTAAGCAATCCTGCCCACCACAGAATTCAGGGATACGAAAATGGGGAGCTGATCGGGAAACTGATCTGGGACCTGATGGTCGATGACACCCACAAAGCAAAAGCCAAAGCATTTTATCAAATCCTGATCCGGGAACAACCCCGGCCCGAGGTTTATTTTAGCCGGGATCGAAAGAGAAACGGAAAAGAAATCGATGTGCAGATTAACTGGGATTATGTCTATGATGAAGAAGGAAAAATAGAGGGGATTATCAGTATCATCAGTGATATCACGGATCAGAAAGCGATTGAAGCAAGACTTCAGCAGGCTCAGAAAATGGAAGCCATCGGTGCGCTTGCCGGTGGTATTGCCCACGATTTCAACAATATTCTTTTTCCCATTATCGGCTACACGGAAATGCTGCTGGAGGACACTCCGAAAGAGAGCCCGAACCGGAGCAGCCTGGAAGAAATTCATACTGGCGCGCTCCGGGCCAGAGATCTGGTCCATCAGATCCTGGCATTTTCTCGACAGGAAAAGAATGACTGCAATCTCATGAAAGTCCAGCCCATTATCAAAGAAGCCCTGAAACTGATCCGCTGCTCCATCCCGGCAAATATTTCCATCTGCCAGGATCTCCAGCCCGAATGCGGCGCCATAACCGCCAACCCTACCCAGATCCATCAGATTGTGATGAACCTGTCCACGAATGCCTACCATGCCATGGAGGGAAACGGCGGCGAATTAAGCGTAGCGCTCAAAGAAGTCAAAATCGGCCAGCATGATCTGATAAGCCCGGATATGCACCCTGGTGTTTATGCCTGCCTCACTGTTGCGGATACAGGGACGGGAATGGATAAAGCGATAGTGGGCAGGATTTTCGAACCTTTTTTTACAACAAAGGGGGCTGGGAAAGGAACCGGAATGGGGCTGTCTGTGGTTCACGGGATTGTAAAAAGCATGAACGGGGCTGTTCAGGTATACAGCGACCCCGGCAGGGGAACACAGATTCATGTTTACCTGCCGGTTGCCGGGAGCGCACTGGAACATCAACCATCAGATGCAAGCGAACCATTGCCCGGTGGATCGGAAAGGATTCTTCTGGTAGATGACGAGATCTCCATTATTGCCGTGGAGCGACAGATTCTGGAGCGTCTCGGGTATCAAGTGACGTCACTTGCAAGCAGTAGGGAAGCATTGGAGGTATTCAGGACCGATCCGGAAAAATTTGACCTGGTGATGACGGATATGTCCATGCCGGAAATGACTGGAGATAAACTGGCTGCGGAGTTGATTAAAATTCGCCCGGATATTCCCATATTGATGTGTACCGGTTTAAGTGATACTTTGACCGATGAAAAAATGCAATCCACAGGAATTGCGGGAGTTATAATGAAACCGATTTTGACCAGGAGCCTTGCCGGAAGATTACGGGAAACTCTGGATGTCGCCCGTCGTCAATCTGAATTCTGAACAGCCAACCATCATGACAGGAGAAACGCAAATGATGAGTGTTAAGAATATGACCATCGGAAAGAAACTGATAACTGTGGGGATTGGTGTTTCTGTCTTTTTGGGTATTGCATTGTTTGCCCTTTCCTATTGGCAGAGCAGCACGACCGAAGCCATTGCTGAGGCAGAAGTACTGAATCTTACCAAGAGGGGGCAGGAAAACATCCTTGAGGGTATCGTGGCCATGATCACCAGTCAGCAGGAGGTGCTGGAGAAAAAGGTCGCGGCTGATCTCAACGTAGCCCGTGAAATTCTCCGGCAAGCCGGGACTGTCGGACTGAACAGCAAACAAATGGTGGAGTGGCAGGCCGTCAATCAGTTCACCAATGCAAGCCAACAGATTCTTCTGCCGCAGATGCTGGTTGGAAATGTCTGGCTGGGACAGAATACGGATGCGTCACACCCATCGCCCGTAGTGGACCGGGTTCAGGAGCTGGTCGGATGCACCACAACCATCTTCCAGCGCATGAATGAGGGCGGAGATATGCTTCGGGTGTGTACAAACGTTCAAACCCTGGAAAACAAACGGGCCATCGGCACCTATATTCCTGCCGTCAACCCGGACGGCAAACCCAATCCAGTTCTTGCAAAGGTATTGGCCGGTGAACGATTTGTAGGACGCGCCTTTGTCGTGAACCGCTGGTATGTGACCGCATATGAGCCTATCCTTATAGACGGTAAAATTGCGGGTGTTCTCTATACCGGGGTGCTTGAAGAGAGCGCGGAAAGCCTGCGCCGCCAGATCATGGATATCATGTTAGGCAAAACCGGTTATGTGTATGTCCTTGACCCCAAAGGGTCCTATATCATTTCTCAGAAAGGCAAGCGGGATGGGGAGAATCTGTGGGAATCCAGAGACGCAGAGGGCAACCGGTTTATCCAGGAAATTGTCAGACGCGCCACGGCCCTCAAACCGGGCGAGTTCGCCGAAATCCGTTATCCATGGCAGAATCCGGGTGACCCCGCCCCCCGATACAAGACCGCTTCTTTTACCTACTATGCGCCCTGGCAATGGATTATCAGTGCTGGCACATGGGATGATGAATTATTCGAAAGCATGACAATGATTCATCAAGCCAATCAACGAGCCCGTGTGATCATGCTGGTGTTATTCCTGCTGGTGTTATCGGGAACAACTGTACTCTGGCTGTTTTTCGCCCGCTCCATCACCCGCCCCATTGTCCGCGCGGCGGACATGCTCAAGGACATTTCAGAAGGTGAGGGAGACCTGACACGAAGACTGGAAGTGGGCGGAAAGGATGAGTTGGGAGAGCTGGCCCTTTATTTCAACCGGTTCATAGAAAAACTTCAAGGGATTATCGGCAGGGTTATGACCACCGCCGGAACCGTTGATTCTTCATCAAAGGATCTGGCAGCGGTCTCAACCCAGATGACCACCAATGCCGGCAATACGGCAGAACAGTCCCATGCCGTTACTGCGGCCGCAGAAGAGATGACAACCGGCGTGAAATCGGTATCCGCCGCCATGGAAGAGACCTCAGGCAATATTCAGATGGTGGTTGCGGCAACAGAAGAAATGACGGCCACCATCCAGGAAATCGCCAATAATACGGCCAAATGCAATACGATAACCCAGGGCGCTGTCACTACCGCCGAAGAGGTCTCAAAAAAAATTAACAGACTGGATGGCGCCGCCAAAGACATCGGCAAGGTAACGGAAACCATTGCGGATATTTCCGGGCAGACCAATCTTCTTGCATTGAATGCAACGATTGAAGCGGCCAGGGCCGGGGAAGCCGGCAAGGGCTTTGCCGTGGTGGCTCTGGAAATCAAGGCCCTGGCTCAGCAAACAGCCCAGGCAACCGGTGAAATCAATACCCGGATTTCCGATGTCCAGCTCACCGCCATTGATTCTGTGGATGCAATTAACAGAATTGTTCAGGTCATCCATGAAATCAATGGAATTATGACAACGGTGGCCACCGCCATTGAAGAGCAGTCCGTGACCACCCGGGAAATTTCAAACAATGTGGCCCAGGCGGCATCAGGTGTAAATGAGGCCAACAACAATCTGACGCAGATTTCAGAAACCACGGCGGAAGTAACCCGGAACATTGCCCAGGTCAAACAGGACACCGATCAGGTCAGCACCGGCAGTGTCCAGGTCAATGACAGCGCCAAACAGCTTTCAAAGCTGGCAGAGGAGTTAAATGGTATGCTGAGCGGTTTCAAAATATAGAGCGGCAGGAGATTTGAGTTTTTTCTTGCCTTAACTAATTTATTTTTGATATGGTTTGAATTCAATGTTATTAATTTTTGCAGATTGTTTATGGTTAATCAACAAAAAGCAAGTTCTTATCCCTTTGATCAGCAACTTCAAAGGGTTTTAATAATTAAAAAAGAAATTTAACAACCAAAAGGAGAAACCTATGCATTTTAACAAATTGTCCAAAATGATCATGGTAGTGGGAATAGCGGTTCTGTTGAGCGTCGGCACATCACAGGCAGCGAAAAAGAAAGTCCTTTTTATTGATTCCTATCATGCCGGGTATGCGTGGAGCGACGGTGAAGTGCAGGGGGCCAAAGGCGTTATCGGAGACAAGTATGACTTCAAGGTCATCCATATGGACACCAAACGCAATTCTTCCCCGGAAGCGCTGAAAAAGGCCGGTGATGCGGCCAAGGCCGAGATTGATGCCTGGAAACCGGATGTCGTCATCACCGCCGATGACAATGCCGCAAAACTCGTGATTGTCCCGTTTTACAAGGATTCGGAGGTTCCCTTTGTTTTCTGCGGCGTCAACTGGGACGCTTCTGCCTATGGCTTTCCTTCCAAGAATGTCACCGGCGTTCTGGAAGTCTCGGTTATCAAACCGCTTCTGGATTCGATGCAGAAATTTGCCAAAGGCAGCCGTGTGGGATTCATCGGGAAGGACAATGAGACAGACCGAAAAGAAGCGGATCAACTGAAGAAGCTCGGCGTCCAGCTTACTGTAACAAAATTTGTTAATACCTTTGATGAATGGAAAACGGAATACACCAAACTTCAGGACGAAGCGGATATGCTTATTGTTATCAACAACGCCGGTATCAGCGGATGGGATGACAAGGAAGCAATGAAATTCACCCGTGAAATTACTAAAATCCCTTCAGGCAGTTCACATGATTTCATCGCTCCGTTCGTATTGATCAACTATGCTAAACTTGCCGAAGAGCAGGGGGAGTTGGCCGCCGGTATTGCCATTAATATCCTCGAAGGGAAGTCGATCAAAGATTTCCCGATCGTATCCAATAAAAAAGGTCAGATGTACGTGAACATGGCCATTGCCAAGAAACTGGGCATCCAGTTTCCTTTGGAAATGATTAAGTCGGCCAAGGTGATAAAAGAATAGAAAAAGCCGGATCTGTAACCGCTATAGTTTACGATCTCCTTTCCGGCTCATTCAGAACCATCAGCATTGCCGGAAAGGAGATCATAATTTGAAACAGGGCCGGCATCAATACCCCCATTGACTTGACTTTTAGGCGTGATCCAGATGAAGGAGACAGTTTTATGAAATATTCGATAAAGACAAGATTATTGACTTTGGTTGCCGTCGCTTTTTTGATGATCGTCATCATTGTGATCGGTTTAACCGTCTATCTTTCCGCTGATATCGCAAAAGCGGTTGCCGGTATTGTCGATGCCGGTCAGGTCGAGGTGTATGCTCAACGGTTGGAAAGGATTTCGGGGGAGATCGAACAGGCTCAGCGGAGTCTTCAGGCGACGATCAACGACACTGGACTGGCCGGAACCGACATGGCCAAAACCTATGAAACGGATGCCAAAAGCAATGTTCTGAAAGAATTGACAAAGCGTTTTTATGAAGGAAAGCAGATAAAGGACACAGATGTATTCCCGTTCATCGTGGACCCGCAGGCTGCAATCATCATGCATCCTTTTCTGAAAAAAGACGACGGGGCCCTGCAACAGATCGGCTTTGTCGATTTGATAGCAAAAGCCAGGGACAACGTGTTCCAATATCAGCAGAACCAGATGATCCAATGGGTTTTTGTGAAGAAATTCGAACCCTGGGAATGGACTGTCTGTTATGCAGTACCCGACAAATTGAAATACGAGGGAGTTTACAAGGTCAACAACCTGCTGGCAAGCATGCGGAATCAGCTTGCCTTGGTGATCAGTTTTCTTGCGCTGATCATCGTTGCCTTTGCCATGTTCTTTCTCAATCGCGCTATTGTTCGGCCCATCCAGCAGACCGCGGATATGATCAGGGATATCAGCGAGGGAGAAGGTGATTTGACCAAACGGCTGACTGTGACCAGCCAAGATGAGATTGGAGAAATGGCCCGCTATTTCAATCAGTTCATAGAGAAATTGCAGGGTATTATCGGCAGCGTTACAGCCAATGCCAATACTGTTGCGTCGTCATCAACGGCGTTGGCGTCTGTGTCAGCCCGGATGACCACAAATTCCGAGAATACTGCTGAAAATTCTCAAGCCGTTGCTGCGGCGGCGGAAGAGATGAGTACCAATATGAACAATGTATCCAATGCCATGGAAGACACATCAGCCAACATCCAGATGATCGTCTCGGCCGCAGAAGAGATGACATCGACGATTCAGGAAATTGCCAACAACACCTCCAAAGGCAATAGCATCACACAAA
>JAIFMF010000094.1 GCA_020048635.1 Desulfobacula sp.
ATACCTGCAAAAATTTATGGTTGGGATAAAAATGCAGGGCTGGCATGGTTTCAATGGAAATGGGGAACAAGGTGGACCAGGAATCCGGATACCGCTCCACAAAAACCCCGTCCCTGAAGGTGATCATCCGGCATTTGCCATATCCATCTTCCAGGATATGACAACCGATTTCACAAATCCCGCATTTCATGATGCCTTTTCCTTTGTGATAAAAATCCAGAACCCGATATCCGATTGCGTCATCCTGTATTTTCCATCCAGGGTTTTATCAAGTGCATCCTTGATGCGTTTCATAGCTTCAGGCCCGCCCCGTTTTTTGCTCCTCTCCTCAAACCCGTCATTTTTTTTGGCCATTTCGGAAAAAATGATTTTTTTCAATTCAGGAGTCCCGAAACCACCGCCAATATGGGTTTCCCCGCCCGGTTTCAACACCCGGTAAATTTCTTTAAACGCCCCGGCCAGATCCTGCCAGAAAAAAATAGACCCCCTTGAAACCATGAGATCGGCAAAATCATCTTCAAAGGGCATGTCTGTAATATCCGATTTCACTGGGGTGATCCGATCCTCAAAACCCGCATCCTTAATATTCCCGCTTGCAATAGCAAAGGCATGGGGCGATTTATCCACGGCATAAAGGCGCAGGTCCGTGATCCTGGCAAGACTAATGGAAAGGGCTCCCGGACCTGCACCCAGATCAATACAATTACCGGTGACAATGCTGTGCATGGATTTGATCTGCTCTGCAATCAAGGGATAAATCGGGGCAAATAACGTCTTAACGATTGCATCCATGTCCATTGCTGCTTTTTTATCTTCTTCATCATCTAAATACGGATTATCAACCGGCATTTTTCAATCTCCTCTTTACATATTTATTTTTTCTTTTTTTCTTCTCCAGAACCACAGGTACACCCGTGTTCCTCTTTTTTCCCATGACATTCTTCAACCTGCTCGGGTGTACAGTTTTCGGGTTTGTCTTTCAGTTTTTCCGGATGTTGGCATTTGCAGTCACACATGATTTTCTCCTTTGTTTGAGTTGTTTTATTAGAACGGCAGAATCCTTCCAAAGGTTCGCCTTTTTTATTTTCCATCTTTTTTTACCCTGTTCTTGGCAAAACCCCGGCTGGAAAAATTGAAGAGATCAATGGCGATCTGCCGGAGTTCGGCAGAACAGTCGGCAGCCCGGAATTCCCGATCAGCGGCAAATTCCTTCCAGAACGGCGGCAGATTGTCCAGGCGGATGACCATACCGCCCTCTTTATCCTCCACCACATAAAGAACGGTTTTGATCCCGGAGTTGATAATACGGGTCAGACACATGGGACAGGGTTCCACCGAGGTGACCAGAACCAGATTTTTGCATTCCCGCGTTTTATTGAAATCTTCAGGATCATTCATCTTTTTTACCCGGTCCTCATACTTATTCAGAAGATCCATTTCCGCATGCAGATCACTGCGAAAATACGGGGAGTGCTGTCGGTTCCGGCCATATTCCACAATCTCTCCCGTGGTGCTGTCCACAAGGCAGGCACCGATACCGCCGGAACCTTCCCGGATGGACTCAAGAGCACTCTTCACCACCACCAGAGCATAGGTATCGTCTTTATATTCTTTATTAATGGTGTAGGCTGTAATCCTCTTCTCAAGCGCAGCCAGTCTTTCAGCCCTGTCGGCATAAGCCGGTGAACAGCAGAAAAGAAAAATTATAATCACCCCGAAAAAACAGGTGGTTATGAACTCTTTTTTCCCTTCCTGTCCTTCCTGTGCTTCATGGTAAAAATCACATTCCATATTTATCCATCCTGTGAACGACGCCAAGACACCCCTGGTTAAACAGATTCCGTGCAAAGCATTCAACACTGATATCCACCCCGAACATCATATGCATAAACATGCTCCGGTTTCCCACGGCAATGCTTTTCCCCGAATAATCCAAAGCCAAAGTATTTTCCGGAACGGAAAGCATATAACCTGAAAAAGGAAATTTAGTGATTTCCGCATCCCGGTCAAAGGACCGGTATCCGGCAGGATAGGCAAAGGGTTCGTGTTTCCCGGTGGAAAGGGTCAGATAAAAGCTGTCACCCGGCTCATTGCAGAACCAGCCGCAGCCGTTTCTGCACATGGAGTGATCTTTCGGGAAAAATTCTTTTCCAACCCCTTCCACCAGGATCAGGGCAATCTTGTGATGAATAAGGTTTGACCGAACCAATGGTTTGATTCCCCTTAGATCGTCAAGTTTGCCCAAACCCGTGTAAACCGGCACCTTAAAATTATTTTCAGGAATATTGACCGGCTTTCTCAAGGTCGTCCCCATGGTCTTAAAGGTATATCCCTCATTTGAAACCACCAGATAATCCGGCATGAGCGCTTCATCCTGGTGAATTTGAATATCCGGCTGCTCAGATTTAAACAAATCTATCCATTCCTCTTTTGTTACAATCCGCTCAATTTTCCCCTCAGCCATAAACTTATGAATCAGCGCCATATCATCCTTGCTTGGCTGATGCACCCCGCAATACCGGGCCGACCAGTTGGAGGATATGGCAAGACCGTCAATCCCGGAAAGATCCATCGCTCCTTTCAAGGAAATCATTCCTCCCGTGCCCACAATCACCGGGGTATAGCCGGATATCTCGATAAATTTTTGGGCCTCGGCCATGGCATTCACGCACATCTTTTCCCAATCCGCTTTTGAATGGGCAAAATGCCGATGAGCGAAAAACTGCTGGACATAACTCAAACAGACAAGATTCGGCTCATACTGGTCAACCAGATCCAGGGCCGTCCGCGTCACCCATTCATTGGCTTTCTCATCCACATCGCCAGGGTACGGGTTCCAGCTTAGAACCGTGCTGACCATATCTGCAACCGGGTTAGATTTTTCCATCTGCTGCCCGGATTCCAGATCAAAGCGGTTCTGCCACTGCCTTGCATCAATAATGGCCAGACTCATTTATACACACTCCTTTTCACGTTTTTCACACCAGCCCACCTTGGTTCCCAGCATGGCGATCTTTGTTCCGCAGCTTGAGCAGACATTGCCGGGAGCAAGGAATTCATCCAGCCGGTCCCCGGAACACCCGAGACTGAATCGTTTGATGACAACGGCCCCGCATTTCGGACAAAGTGTGTTGACCCAGTTGGACCCCACAAAATTATGAAAATAAATATAAGGCAGATAGGTCCTCGCCGATTCCAGGGCCTTATTCATCTTTTCAATGTCCGGGTACTTTGATTCTTTCATGTCATGTTCGGGCAGGAGCCGGAACACATGCCAGGGGATTTCAGGATTGATATCACAGATGAATTCTGCAATTTCGGTGAGTTCATGATCATTCACATTTTCAATGACCGGCGAAGCAATTTCGATATGGCAATGCCGGGACAGGGTGTAGATATTTCTTAAAATCGGATCAATGCTGTTCACCCCCACATATTTCTTATAAAATGCATTGGAAAATCCTTTCAGGCCCACATGGACAAAGGAAAAAATTTCAGCCAGCATCAGGGTGGACTCTTCCGTGGTATACCCGTTAGTCAGGCAGCCCATGGGAATCCCTTCCTTTTTTGCATATTCCGACACCCGCATGAGGCTCGGCAGGGAGACAGCCGGTTCATTGACATTAAAGATGATGTTGTGGCAGCCAAGCTTTTTTGCCATGGTGACCAGCTTTTCCCCTGAAAATTCAAACATGACGTCCTGGACATCGGCCGGGTCCTGGCAGGCGATAAAGGAATTGGAGCAGTATTTACACCTGAAATTGCACCCGGCTGTCCCGATAATCATGGACCGTGATCCGGGATAGGCATGATAAAACGGAACCGATTCGATCCTTGAAGGGGAATAGGTACACCATTTGTCCGGGTAAAGTTCAGCCACCTTGCCGCCTTCATCCTTGTACATGCCGCAAAAGCTTTTACCCTTTGTCAGATCACATTTGTGTTCGCAAAAATTACATTTCATAGACTCACCTTATATTCATATTTACAGGGATTTGTTTGGGGATCACCACAAACACCCCTCTTTTTGTCATATCACATTCAATATTGTCCCCCAGGACACAGGAAAGGACCTCATTGGTCAAAGTCGCCCCGGTTTCTCCCATGGCCCTGACACCGCCTTCATGGATCAGGATCACATCATCGCAATAATAATGGGTGAGATTCGGATCATGAAGAGTGACTAAAACCGTCATCTTCCTTTTCCGGGCCAGCCGCTGCATGAGGGCCATGATTTTGTGCTGGTTGGCAAAATCCAGATGGGAATTGGGTTCGTCCAGGAGCATGATGGGTGTGTCCTGGAAGAGCCCCCTGGCCAGCATCACAAGCTGACGCTCTCCGCCGGACAGGGTATTAAAAGGCCGTCCGGCCATATGATTAATCCCGGTTTCGCCCATGGCATCCATGGCCTTTTGTTTTTCTTTTTTTGATGGGGCAGACCAGGCTTTGATCCGCGCAGCCCCGGCCATCAGCACCATGTCGAGACATGAAAAGGAGAATGGCGAGAAACTGACCTGGGGGACAACACTGATCATTTTTGCAATCTTATCCCGGCCCAGTTTTTTTATATCCTGCCCCAGGATGGTCACCCTGCCTTCACTGAAAGGTAAGAGCCCGTTAATGCACCGTAGCAAAGTGGTTTTCCCTGAGCCGTTCCGACCCATAAGGGCGCAGATCCTGCCTGCACCAACACTGAGATTGATATGGGAAATCACTGGAGTGCCGCCGTATCCCACACTGATGTTTTCAAGCCTGAGATTCATATTAAAATCTCGCTTTTCCGGCGCTGACGACCAGGTACCCCAGAAAGGGTGCGCCGAACATGGATGTAACGATACTGATGGGAATTTCCGAGAGCATAACGCTTCTGGCCACAGTGTCCATGATCATGAGAAATATACCTCCCAATATCGCTGTCATGGGGATGAGTCTCCGGTGTTCGGAACCTGCAAGATATCTGGCAATATGGGGCACGATGAGCCCGATCCAGGCCACATTTCCCACGACCGACACGGAACAGGCCACCATGAGGGTGCTGACAAGAACATAAAAAATCCGCCAGCGGACCACATGAATGCCCATGGACTCGGCATCCTCCTCTCCCTGGGTCATAATGTTGAGGCGCCAGGAAAAAATCATGATCATGAGGATACCGGGTAAAAGAAGGGGTAAAGTTCCCCGGACTTTGACCCAGGAAGCGGTATTAAAGCTTCCCATGGTCCAGAACACAATCTGGGCGAGCTGGTCATAGGGATTGGCAATATACATGATAAAGGAAAGTCCTGCCTGAAAGATGGCGGAAATCACAATCCCGGAGATGACAAGAACTGAAGGAGAACTGTCCCGGCTCAGGGAGGCCAGGATATAGGCCAGGGTGACGGCCGTAATTCCGAAGGTAAAGGCGCTGGTCTGGATGACAACGGCAAGAGGGGCTAAAAACATGATGGCCAGGGCCGCACCAAAACCCGAACCTGCTGTTACCCCCAGGATATCCGGGGCAGCCAAAGGGTTCCGGAAAAGGGCCTGGAACACAGCCCCTGCCGTGGAAATCCCGGCACCCACAAAAATACTCAGAATAATCCTTGGCACCCGGACATTCCAGAAAATCATCATCATATCGGACGGTGCGACAAAAAACCGGTTTTCAAACCCCAAGGGAGCCAGGAGGAGTCCTGCCACATGGCCCGGTTGAATGGGATAGCGGCCGGTGCAGAGGCAGATGAACAAAATAACCGGGAAAACCAGCCCGACTATGACCCATGTTTTTTTCAATCGAGCCTGCCTCCCAGCTCTTCAAAGGAGTAACCAACAAATTGTTTGTAAAAGGCATTGGCCACCGCCATCATATCGATATCGGCAAAAAGTTCCGGATAAAGGGTTTTGGCAGACCAGACCACCCCCATGACGCAATGGGGGGCCGGGTAATCCCACCACCCGATATTGGAAGGAAAGGAAAATATTTTTTTCTCTTTTATGGCGGTTATGGTTTGGAACTGTGGATTTTCAAGAATCTTGTCCTTGCCGTAAACATCCAGATAAGAACCCAGAAAAATCACATCCGGGTTCCATTTTGCAATCTGCTCCGGCGACACATCAGCCCAGAAACCGGTCAATTCGATCGCCACATTGGTTGCACCGGACAGGTTCAGGATCTGATTTTGTATCATATTGCCTGTGGCAACGGAAAAAATGCTTCTGGGTCCTGCAAACATAACAGCAACCGGTTTTTCCACATGACCTTTTAGGCGGTTCTGCACCATATCCAGAAGGTCCTGACAGGCTTTGATATAGACTTCACCTTTGTCTTTCACGTCCAGAACATCCGATACCAGGCGGATGGCTGTGTAGCTTTCTTCAATGGTTTCACCTTTTATGGCAACCACTGGGATTCCGGCATTCTTAAACTGGTCAATTTCCAGTTTGTTCATGGATGCATAGGCAAAAATTATTTCAGGGTTCAGGCTGACCAGGCCTTCCACATTATACCCGTGGGACTCAATGATGTTTGGCAGGGCCGTAAAGGCTTTGTCGATTTTGGACCTGGCATCGGCTTCTTTACCATAGATACTTCGATCCACCAGCAGGTCCTGCAGGTTCAGGGCATAGATAATTTTTCCGCCAAAATGGTGGAGGGCCGCAATTTTTTTGGGATGTTTCGGAATCGTCACTTCTCTTCCCAGTTGATCGGTAATCGTTCGGGTTTTTACCTGTTTTTCTGAAATAAAATCACACCCTGAAAAAAAACAGAGCAAAAGACAGATTAATAACGTCATTTTGGAAATTTTCAGTGTTTTCATCACACCTCCCAGTAAACAAGGGCCGACCGGTTACCGATGGGCCAGACATATTTACCGTTTTCAAAGCTTAAATTATGGTTAAGCAAATCCGTTAAAAAAAGATCATATTCTGTGTTTTCTGAAACCCCCAACCGGTTTTTAATTTCTGTAAAAGCTTCTTCAAAAGACTCATTGGCCCAGCCGGGCCAGTTTCCATAGGCTTCCATGATCACATCCGCATAAATATCCATACTGAGCAGGATATTATAGGCGATCTGGAAATTCGGGCTGTCATAGGGCTGGCCCAGGATTTTTCCTGCGGCAACCGCCATGACCGAACCGGCCAATGGGGCCCGCATCAAGAGAATACAGGCTTTTTTGGCCGTGCCGGACATTTTTTCCACAAATGCCTTAAAATCTCCCACCCCATACATGGAATGGGACGCCAGGACATAATCGTGGGGTTCAACATCATCCTCGGGCCAGCTTGCCGTCACAATATCGATATTGGTGATTCTTTGTTTTATGATTTTTTCTTTGAGCACTTCCTGCATGGCAAGGGAAGGTTCAAGGGCCGTCACCTTTGTGGCATAGGGCGCTAAAAAAACCGACCATTTACCAGTACCGGCCCCTATATCAAGAATGCTTGAACCTGGATGATCCAAAAGTTTTTTAGCCAGAAAATCCCGTGATGAATCCGGTTTGGACCATCTTTCATCCACCATTTTGTCAAAGTCCTTGGCCTTGTGCTTCCAGAAATCATCTTCTTTTGTTTCCTTTTTCCGGGAAAAGGCTTTGTTCTGAGTCTCTGAAAGATCTTTCCACAATTTGCACCAGTCTGTAATCTGTTCCATATTTCCCCTGTAAATTTACATTGTCCGTACAAAAGGCCCATGGTCTGTTCCGACCACTTCAACACTGCCGCCGTAAGTTCTGGTTAATAAATCACTGGTCAGAACATCTTCAGCCCTGCCAAATGCCACAAGTTCCCCTTTTTTCACCAGCATGATTCCATGGGCAACGGCAGCGGCTGCATTGGGGTCATGGGTGGTGAACAAAACCGTCCGGCCCTGTTCTGCAATGGTTTTCATCAGCATGAGCATCCGCCGCGTATTCATCAGATCCAGATGGGAACAGGGTTCGTCCAACAGCAGGATTTCCGGGGCCTGGGCCAGGGCCCGCGCCACATGGACCAGTTGTTTTTCCCCACTGCTGAGCCGGGTGATGGTCTTTTGGGCCATGTGGGCCATGCCCACGGTGGCAAGGGCAATCTCCACCGCTTCTCTGTCCGCTTTTCCCGGAATTGTGAGCAGCCCCAGGTGCGGGGCTCGGCCCAGAAGAACATATTCCTCGACACTGAGATCAAAAGGCAGTGTCTCATTCTGGGACACCATACCGATGAGCTGCTTGATTCTCCCGGTTTTGTAATGGGATACCGGTTTTTTAAAGAAAAAAAGTTCTCCTTTATTCGGAAGATAAAGCCCCAAAAGGATATACAACAGCGTGGTTTTTCCAACCCCGTTGGCCCCTAAAATGGCCGTCACTGTTCCTGGGGCAAGACTGAAATTCATGTCGGAAATAACAGGAGGGCTTTGTTTATCATAGGCAAAGCTCAAATTTTGAATGGCAACGGCTGTTTTCATATCATCCCTTTTTAAGCTGCAACTGCCGGTTCATTAAAAAGACAAGAAAAAGTCCCGCCCCGATAAAGGAAGTTAAAATCCCCAGGGGAATTTCCCCTGAAAGAAGGGTCCGTGAGACATCGTCGCAGAACAGAAGGAAAAACCCGCCCAGCATAAGGGAGACTGGCAATGCAATCTGTGCATCCGACCCGCAGAGCCGTCTGGCCATGTGAGGCACAATAAGCCCAACCCATCCGATCTGGCCGGTTTTACAGACCACGGCGGATGTGGCAAGGACTGCCGTTAAAAGCAATAAAATCCTTTCAAAAGATGAATTGGCCACAAGGGAAAAAATGGTTTCATCCTGCATGGACAATAGATTCAGACGCCACCGGAAAAGAAAAATGATAAACAGACAGGGGAGACAGACGGCAGAGATTTGAATCGTATCGACCCAGGTGATTCCCCAGAGACCGCCCAGAAGCCAGAAGGTCAGTTCAGGCAGTTCCCGCAATGGATCGGCCAGATATTTTAACAGCCCGGTACCGGAAGCAAACACGGCAGACACGGCAATACCGGAAAGAATGAGCCTCAGGACCCAGTCACCGAATTTGATGCGAGTGGCAATAAACCAGGAAAGACCCAGCCCTGAAAAGGCGAAAAAGGCAGCAGATCCCTGGATGGCCGGTACAGTTCCGCCCAGGATAACGATTCCTAAGGAGGCGCCGAATGCAGCACCTCCGGAAACCCCTAAAAATCCGGCATCCACCAGGGGATTTCTGAAAATCATCTGGAACACCGTGCCGGAAGCGGCTAGAACCATTCCCGTGACAAAGGCTGCGATGATTCTTGGAATACGGATGTCCAGGATTACGTTTTGGACCAGCTTATCGTTTAGAATGTCTGACAGACTTGTAATGAAAGGCGCGGGGTATCTCCCGAAAAACAGGGAGCCGATGATAAGAAAGATCGTCAAAAACAATATAAGGAAAATTTTGATTCTGCTGAATCCCATATTATTCCTGTCTCGGCATGAGATGCTGGTCAATGGTTGCATCGTCAAACCTGTACAATACTTTAAAAAATTCTTTCACGGTCTGGTTGATGTTCAGGATATCCTTACCGAATTTGTCCGGATAGGTCATTTTGGCCATCCATAAAGTTCCCAAAATCCACCGGGGAGTAGCCGAATCCCAGCCGAAAATATCCTGGGGAAACAGATGCAGTTCTTTTTTCTGCAATGCCTTTAACCGGCTCCATTTTGAATCCTCATAAAAACTTTTGATCACTGCAGAACCTTTCATCTGATACCACACAATGAGGAAAATTTTATCCGGATTCCAGGCCGCTACCTGTTCAAACCCTGTAATCTGCCACCCGTCACTTACCGTCAGAGAGTCCAGCCAGACCGGATTCCCGCCGGAGATCAGGGCCTGCTGGGTCTGAAACCATCCCATTGCCGGAACATTCATTGACAGGTTGTTTCCACGGTTATTGTATTCCAGGACCAGAACCCTTGATTTTTCCGCAGGCGTCAGGGCCCCAACCTTGTCTTTCATCAGGGAAAGTTTATCCTTATAATATCGGATAATAATCCCTGCCCTTTCTTCATTCCCGAGTATCTTGCCTATGTTTTCAATATCCCTGAAAAACATGTCCGG
>JAIFMF010000155.1 GCA_020048635.1 Desulfobacula sp.
ATCAGGCCCTGGCTTTCGAGAAGGCCATAGGCCTGGAGAACCGTTGTGACGCTGACCCTTTTTTGTACGCTCATTTCCCGGACAGAGGGAATGCGTTCTCCCGGGCGGTAAGTTCTGGCTTCAATCATCCGGGCGATATGGTCTGCAACCTGTTCATACAATCTGCTACCCTTGCTTTCTTTCATCGGCATGGTCTTTTCTCCCGCTTGTCTATTTGGAAAAGGGTACACATAATCAAGCATTATACCAGTACAGTTTTAAAAAAAGCAAATTGTTATGGCTACAAAAAATAAAAATTGAATCTGTTATTTGTTTTGTTCAGATATATAATACACATCATAAATGGACAAATAAACCATCACAAGCATCATCGTCCATCAGTCAATACAAGGAGGGAAAAAATGGGAATTCATCAATTTGATACCGCTTCAATCCATTCGGATGTTAAAGAGATTTATAAAAAAAAGATATTCACTGTCAGAACCGGCAAAGAAGGAAAAGAAATCACCTGCCTTGGCGGTACCATCTGGATTACCCAGGAGGGAGACGGCATCGACAGGATACTTACTTTGGGTGATATCTATCAATCCAGGATTCCCGGAGATATCATCATTGAGGGGCTGGATCACTCAAGGATCAGGATATCCCCGTTGCAGAAAGTTGAAGTGATTAAGGATTGCCATAACAGGACGCAGTCTCACTAGGCCTGTGCATAGGCATATTAACCCATAAGGAGGTATTTATACGACACAACCCCATCTGTTACAGACACTTACTTACTTAAAAAAAGATCCTGCTCAAATCAGCAGGATCTTTTTTTTTGAGAAATCGGAACAGATGCAGTATGATGCCGGGGTTGACACCAAATGAGGATGAACAATGGATTTTATAAAAACAGCCGTAGAACCTTTAAACCGGACAGACCAGGCATATTATTTTATTTTTTCCAATAATGATATCCTTGTTGCCGGGGATTCCCCGGATCATTTGTCTATTCCCCGTATCCATGAAAAAGCAGCGGCAGAAATGATGTTGGACGGCATCCGGTTTTTTGGGCGATACGGTGATACAGACTGCTATTGCGCCCGCATCCTGTCGAAAAACCTGCCGGACAGATATAAACTGGTTAACCTGCGGGCGCTTTACGGCAAAGTGGATATGGATTTCTGGAGTATTTCAGGATATGCAAGACAGATCCATGACTGGAACCTGAACTTTCAATTCTGTGGTCGATGCGGCCAAAAAACCCGGGTAGAAAAAAGCGAACACGCAAGGGTTTGTCAAGGATGCCGTCTGGTCAGCTATCCCAGAATTTCTCCCGCCATCATAACGGCTGTGATCAAGGACCACCGGATTCTCCTGGCAAGGGGGATCAATTTTCCCAACAAGAATATGTTCAGCGTTCTAGCGGGTTTTGTTGCCCCAGGGGAGACCCTTGAAGACTGTGTCCGGCGGGAAATTTTTGAAGAATCCGGTATCCGGGTGAAGCAGGTTCGATATTTTAAAAGCCAGTCCTGGCCGTTTCCGGACAGCCTCATGATCGGATTTACCGCAGAATATGCAGGGGGTTCGATTTCCATTGATACGACGGAAATCCTTGAGGCCGGATGGTTCACAAAGGACAACCTTCCCCTTATTCCGGGAAAACAGAGCCTTGCTGGAGAACTGATTGAGTGGTTTGTCAACAGCCAAACCCTATGAATTGTATAGTATTTATCAGGGCTGCCTTTCAGGGGAAAAAAATGACCTGATCCATCCAAAAAACGTATTTCCCCTCAGAAATTCTTTTTCCGTGGATTCAAGAAGAAGCGTCATGGCCTCAGTATCGGAAAACCGGTCTTTTCGGGTGATAATCGGTTGTTCAGGATCAAGGGGCCGGATGACCCTGGCCGGGTTGCCGGCCGCCATGACATTGGCCGGGATGTCCGATGTGACCACTGAGCCTGCTCCGATAATACTGTTTTTTCCAATGGTCACCCCTTTGCAGATAATGGCGCTGTCACCGACCCAGACATTTTCTTCGAGGATCACGCGGCTGGTTTCTCTTGGCGGCAGGGAGCGGTCATAAATCCCGTGCCAGTCTGAATCCGTGATATAGACATGGCTTGCCAGCATGCAGGAGTCGGAGATGGAGATATGGTTGGCGGCACTGATCCGAACTCCGGGCGAAATCAGAACATGGTCGCCGATGGTAATGCCGTGAATATTTTTTTGATCCGACCAGACCGTCAGCCTGGTCTTTTTGTCAGAACAGCCGAGAAGCGTTATATTGTCGCCGATACGGATGGGCCCCCCGAAGAGTTCAATATGCCAGGGCTTCACAATAAACGGGTTCTTTCCGAGATGCTTTAATTGGGGAGAGAGTTTGTGTTTTATAAAAAGGCGCTGAAGCCTGTACCAGGCCTTTTTGATATAATAGGGCCGGTAATCCCTGATCATTTCACAAGACCCTTATACAGGAACCCATCCCAGGCATTATGGGAAAAAAGCCTTGACGCCGGGGACAGATCGTATAAGGCATCGGCCGCCATCAGGACCACGGCATTGGTCCAGGAAAGCTTTTCTTCAGGCCAGACAACCATATCTGGATAAGTATAGCCGCACCAGAAAGTTTTATCCTCATATATCCGGTCCTGGACCCAGGAGAAAACAATATCGGCTTTTTTTAGCCACCCCATGGCATGTAAGGTAATTACGAGTTCAGAGGTTTCGGCAATGGTCACCCAGGGTTGATCCGACACACATCTGACCCCCTGGCCTTCAATAACATATTTTTGCCAGTATTTTTCGATCCTGGCATTTGCCTTTTCTCCGGTCAGGGCACCGCTCAATACCGGATAAAACCAGTCCATGGAAAATCTGGACTTGCTGATATTATAATTATGGATATTCTCCTTCAGGGATCTGCCGAGTTTTTCAAAGGTTGTTTTCCATGAAACACATTTTTTCCCGAGAATAAAGGCAATGGATAGGGCGCATTTCAGGCTCAGATAGATGGAGCTTGAACCGGACAGGAGTGCCATGGGGTCCACTTTGCCTTCTGGGCTTTTTGCCCAGAAAATTTCTCCGGTTTCCGTTTGGAGACTGAGAGCATATTGGATGGCTTTTTCCATGGTCGGCCACATCTGTTTCAGAAGATCCGTATCATTATTAATAAGCCAGGTATGAAAAAGACCGACTGAGATATAGGCCGCCATATGGGTTTCACATGTCCGGTCCCCGGGGTCTCCGTTTATATAGGAAGAATACCAGGAGCCATCCGGGTTCTGGATGTTTTTCAACCAGTCAAAGGCAAGGCAGGAGGCCTCAAAGCACCCCCCGATATTCAACCCCATAATGGTTTCAACAAGATCCCAGGGATCTGTTTTCCCCTCCACATGCCATGGGATATCCCCGTTTTTCCTTTGAAGGGATAGGATAAACCCGACAACTGAGTCAATGTTCAGAGCGTCGGAAGTATTTAATTTGGAGCCTCTTAGCGCCATTCATGATCTCCGGTCAAAAAATCACCATATATTTTAGTGCTCCAACTTATCAGACACTTCTCTTTTTTTCAAGGTATTTGAAATTTTGAGTCATGAATTCTTATTCACAGGTCATCAGTTTTGATCAAATCCGTAAAAAACAGCATGTCAATGAACTGTTGATATTTATAACAGACTGAAATTGAAGAAAAAATATTCTTTATTGCTGAGCTTCGCCCTTTAATAATTTTCCTTGACAAGCCCGGTAATTATTTGTTAATCACGTTGAATTAGCATTCATAATTTTTGAAACAACCCTTGAGACAGGAGGAAATCATGATAAGAAAAATCAGAAAGGCTGCCGTTATCGGATCGGGAATCATGGGAGGGGGGATTGCCGCCATTCTTGCCGGAGCCGGCGTGAAAGTGCAGCTTCTGGATATCGTCCCCTTTGATTTGAAAGAGGAAGAAAAAAACAATCCTGCAGCCCGGAACAGGATCGTCAAAGCCGGGTTTGATGCAGCCCTTGGCGCAATGCCAGCCTTGTTCTACAGCCCAAAAGATGCGGGTCTCGTCTCCATCGGGAACCTTGAAGACGATATTCAGACCCTATCCGAATGCGACTGGATTGTTGAAGTGGTGGTTGAGAATCTGAAAATCAAAAAAGAGCTGTTTACAAAAATCGAAAAAGTCAGAAAACCCGGCTCCATAGTGACCTCCAACACCTCCGGTATCCCTTTAAAAGATATCAGCGAAGGTTTTTCAAAAGAAATGAAACAACATTTCATGGGAACCCATTTTTTCAACCCGGTCCGTTATATGCACCTTCTTGAACTCATTCCCGGCGCAGAAACCCTTTCCGAAGTAATGGACTTCATCGCCGCATTCGGTGAAAAAAATCTTGGTAAAGGCATTGTGTGGGCAAAAGATACCCCCAATTTTGTCGGCAACCGGATCGGCATCCAGGGCATCGGAGCCATTGCAAAAGCCATGATCGAAGATGGCTTGACCATCCCGGAAGTGGATGCCATTTTCGGAAATGCCCTGGGCCGTCCCAAAACCGCTATTTTCAAGACAGTTGATCTTGTCGGTCTGGATACCGTCATCCATGTCTGCAAAAATTCCTATGAGCGTTGTCCTGAAGACGAACAGAGAGAAGCATTAATTCTTCCTGAGTTCATCGATAAAATGGCTGAAAAGAAATGGTTTGGGAATAAAACCCGTGGTGGGTTTTACAAAACCGATCTGACCCCGGAATGGAAAAAGCTCAGGAAAGTCCTGAACCCTTCCACCATGGAATACGAAGACCTTGTAAAAGCCTCTTTTCCCTGTATTGATGAATCGAAGAAAAAAGCAACTCTGAAAGAAAAAATCGACTGTGTTCTGAATGGTGAGGATAAAGGCGGAAAATTCGCCTGGAAAATGGCAGCCAACAGCTTCCAGTATGCTGCTAACCGGGTTCCGGAAATCTCAGACACCATCATTGAAATCGATAATTCCATGAAATGGGGATACAATTTTGAAATGGGGCCCTTTGAACTCTGGGATGCCTATGGGGTCAAAAAAGCTGTTGAGCGGATGAAAAAAGAAGGCATGGCCGTTCCGGCCAATGTAGTCGCCATGCTTGAAAAAGGAAACACCTGTTTTTACAAGCTTGAAAACGGGATCAAATATTTTTATGATTTTGCTTTATCCGCCTACAAAGCGGTTCCGGTCAGCAAAAACAAGGTGTCCATTGCCGCTGCCAAAGGCAATAACAAAACCGTTCTGGCAAACAAATCCGCAAGTCTTGTGGATATCGGCGATGATGTTTTCTGCGTAGAGTTCCATACAAAGATGAATGCCATTAATGCCGAAATCGTTGACACCATCGGAGAAGCCCTCGATTATGTGGACAAAAACGGATGCGGGCTGGTCATCGGCAATGAAGCGGGCGGGATGCCGGGAGCTTTTTCCGCAGGTGCTGATTTAAGCTTTGTGTCCAAACTCTGTCATGACAAAAAATTTGCAGAGATCGAAGCTTTTCTGAAAAAGGCCCAGGACGGCATCCAGAGAACCAAATATGCCTCCTTCCCGGTGGTTGCCGCACCTTACGGCATGGTGCTGGGCGGGGGATGCGAAACCTGTCTGGGTGCGGACCGGATTGTGGCCCATTCAGAACTTTACATGGGACTTGTAGAAATCGGGGTGGGCCTTCTTCCTGCGGGAGGCGGCTGCATGAACCTCTGGAAAAAATTTATCACGGCCCTGCCAGCCAAAACAGCAGGCGATAACAATCTGGCCAAATTCTTTGTGCCTGCCTTCATGAATGTGGCCATGGCTGCGATATCCATGTCGGCAGCCCAGGCAAGAGAAAACGGTTATCTCGGACAGGCGGACAGAATTGTTTACAACCGTGACAATCTCATCGGTGAAGCCAAAAAAGAAGTGTTGAAAATGGTGGATGACGGATATGCACCCCCTGCCAAACAGCCTCTCATCGTCATGGGGGATGCCGGTCAGGGCATGGTCAACACGGAAATTTTCAACATGTTGAACGGCAAATTCCTGAGCGAGTATGATGCCTTCCTGGCCAAGCGGATTGCATTTGTCATGAGCGGTGGTGAAGTCAGGGCAGGCAGTGCTGTTGATGAGGACACCATTTTGAAACTGGAACGGGACGCCTTTGTCGACTTATGCAAGGAAGAAAAAACCATGGCCCGTATCGATCACATGCTTAAAACTGGCAAACCGCTTAGAAACTAAAGGAGAACCATCGTCATGAGAGACGCTTATATTATACAATCGGTCAGAACCCCCGGCTGCAAACAGAATAAAGGCCTGTACAATCAGACAAGGCCCGAAGAACTGATTGCCTTTATTATGAAAGCAGCGGTTGAACGAACCAAAAATCTGAAACCCGAGCATCTGGATGATGTCATGCTCGGATGTGCTTTTCCGGAAGCGGAACAGGGACTTAACCTGGGCCGGATTGCACCGAAAATGGCCGGGTTCCCGGATAAGGTATCCGGTGCCACTGTGAACCGGTTCTGTGCCTCCGGACTCGAAGCCATTGCCCTTGCTTCCATCCGGGTTCAGATGGGATGGGCCGACGTCACCATAGGAGCCGGTGTTGAATCCATGACCTTTGTCCCCATGGGCGGACATGTTCCCCGCCCTCACCCGGAATTTTCACGGACCAACCCTGATATGTATATTTCCATGGGAATTACCGCAGAAAACGTGGCGTCCCGTTACAACGTCACCAGGGAAGACCAGGATAAATTTGCAGCCGATTCCCAGGCCAAGGCGACCAAAGCAAGAGATAACGGTCTGTTCACGGAAATAGTGCCCACCCCGGCAGTTAAATATGTCAAACAGGCTGATGGCACCTATAAAAAAGAGCAATTCATTGTTCAGCACGATGACGGAATCCGGGCCACCACGGCTGAAGGACTTGCAAAACTCAGACCCGCCTTTGCTGCCGGTGGCAGTGTCACAGCCGGGAATTCGTCCCAGACGACAGACGGCGCCGCCGCCACCATTATCGCATCAAAAGAAAAATGTGCCGAACTGGGTCTTGAACCCATTGCCAGGCTTGTTTCCTATTCCACCATCGGCTGCAAATCCGATGAAATGGGAGTCGGTCCCCGCTATGCCATTCCAAAGGTTCTGGAACAGGCAGGTCTGACCATTGACGACATTGATATCTATGAAATCAATGAAGCCTTTGCCTCCCAGGCCCTTTACAGTATCCGGGAACTTGGGATTGAAAAATACATGGACCGGATTAATATCCACGGCGGCGCTATTGCCCTGGGCCATCCCCTGGGATGCACCGGTGCAAAACTCACCGCCACCTGCATCGCCAATCTCAAAGCGGTAAATGGAAAATACGGCATTGTGTCCATGTGCATTGGTGGCGGCATGGGTGCGGCAGCCATTTTTGAAAGATTGTAATCCATCATCTTTCTATCGTTGATGAAAGGGGGCTGTTTTCATGTTATTCTGAAAGCAGCCCCCCCTTGTTATTCCATTCTTATCCGGTTTTAAAAAACCTTATACAGGTTTTTCCCATCCACCCCTTTCACCCAATATTATACAAGTCATGTGCAACAAAGTCGGGTGGTGTTGTCAAAAAAACTCTTTACCTGATTTCAAGATTTCTATAAGCTTGTCAGGTCCTCATGAGAGATCTTGATCAGACAAAAGAATAAATGATAAAAAATTTTTCCGGAGAAAAAACAATTAAAAGAAAGCCGCAATATGTATCAAAATGATGATATGACGGTCAGGGCTGCAGCTCTGACGATATTTTTGTGTATTCTTTTCGGTGCCAACACAGTGGCCATCAAATTGTGCCTGACAGGGCTTGGCCCCTTCACTGCGGCTGGCATACGCTTTACCATTGCCGCTCTGGTCATTTATCTCTGGGCCAGGCTTAAAAAAGCATCCCTGGCTCTTAACAAGGAACAATTCGGCCAGATGCTTATCCTTGCCGCCATTTTTGTGGTCCAGCTTTCCTGTTTTTATCTTGGCATCGCCAGAACCACAGCCTCCCATGGGGCATTGCTGTCCAATGTCCTGCCGTTCATTGTATTGGTTCTGGCCCATTATTTTATTCCCGGAGATACCATCACCCTTAAAAAAGGGATCGGTATCACCCTTGGGTTTGTTGGTGTCTTTGTCCTGTTTTTTGATAAACAGGATCTGACCGGAGATGTGAAAACAGGGGATCTGATTGTGCTGATGGCGGTCATCCTTTGGAGTTCCAGTGCGGTCTATGTCAAACGGATCATTTCCGGGTACAATGTGGCCCAGATTACCCTTTATCCCATTGTTTTCGGAACGCCCTTCTTTTTTATCGGCGCGCTTTTATGGGACCTCCAGACGATAGGAGAGCTGAATACAACAGTGATCACAGCTCTGCTCTATCAGGCCATCATATCGGCATCCTTCGGGTTTATTGCCTGGAACAGCCTTTTACAGAGGTTCGGGGCAACGGCATTGCATTCTTTTATTTTTATCATGCCCCTTTCCGGGGTTATTGCCGGTGTCCTGCTTCTGGGAGAAACTATTACCCCTTATCTGGCGGCATCCATTTTCTTTATTGTGGCAGGGGTTATCATCGTAAACCTGAGAAGAAAGAAAAAGCCGTTAAAGGCGGCCTGAATCATTTTTCAATATAGTTTTCCATTATGCCTTTCCGACCACACGGCGTTTTTCTCCATTCCTCTGGTCATCCTTATCCAATGGGGTTTCCAGATCAGGATGAATAATGATGCAGGCCCCCTTTTTTTCCTGGAAAAATAAAAGACCTTCCAGTAGATCATGAACCAGAACCGGCGGCTCTTTCTTTCCATGCTCTGATGTATCCGGCCCGGTTTGAAGGATCATGCAGGAAGAGAGGCTTCCCGGAACCATGTGGGTCTCTTTCCCACAATCGTCCTCAAAGGTGTGGATGAATACGGATTTCAACTCTTTTTCAACAATATAGGGAACCACCAAGCCCTTTGGCAGAAACAGTTTTTCCAGGCCGGGTCCAAATCCCCAGTTTTCCATGGACCGTTCCTGGTTGTACTTATTCCAGCCGATGAGCATTTGTTTTGCAAACTCGTTTTTGAATCCCCGGCTGAAAAGATAGGCCAGAGGGTCTTCATTGTTTTTTCCAAATAGGTGCTGGTGGCAACGGGTCACAAAGGCTATGGCTTTTTTGCGCCAGGCAGTAGAGTCGGAACAGGGTGGAATCATTTTTTTCTCCGGGTTAAAGAAGACGAGGTCTTTTTTTTCAAAAGAAAAGGCCAGCGTCTTGATTTTTTTTGAGACACTCTTCAACAAGGTTTGTTTCAGAAAAGGGAACGACATCAAACAGTCGATTTTTGAAAGCGTTTTGAAAATTGGCGGCACCCGGATACCCGGCTTGGGTGATCTCATTGAATACAGAACTGGTGAACATTACTTTGAAAGCCTTTGAAAAAGATGTAAAAAGTCCTGTTTTTTCAAGGAGAATGGCAGATGAAGCATCTGTAAAAACCAGCAGGGTCATCGTTAAGGGCGTTCCTTATAAAATATTTGAAATAAGTTATGATGAAAAATAAAGGATCACAGACAGGATATCAAGAATTTTTTAAAGACCATGGATATTTAAAAGCCTTATGACTAAAGGATAAGTGCTTGGCAAAAGTTTTTTTTAATAAATATTCCATGAATTCAGGTGATTAAGATTATTTAAAAATTTTGTTGAAAAAAAGGTTTGACAGACTCTTTTTTTTCATGCATATTACGCCGGTCTTCACGAGGACAGATTGTAACAAGTTTCTCGGGAAGTTTTTTTTTGATCTTTGAAAATTGGTCAGTGAAGAAATTAAGAGCGGGTCTATAACAAGACCTTAAGAGTTTGAAGTACAAAGGATAAAACTGGAGAGTTTGATCCTGGCTCAGAATGAACGCTGGCGGCGTGCTTAACACATGCAAGTCGAACG
>JAIFMF010000095.1 GCA_020048635.1 Desulfobacula sp.
TTTCAACTATATGAACTAAAACCAGCATCAGAAGCAATTTTCGAAGTATAAACTCTATAATATATTTGGTTTAAATTACACCCCATCTGAATTCAAGAATGATTATCCCTGTATGAAGTGTTCACCTCAATGTCCTAATTTAATTTTTCAATTGAGGCGACATCTTTCCTGACACAGGGGGGAGGTTGATCGTCAAAACAAATAAAATGATGATTTTTTCTTTACAGCCTCTTCAGCAATTGCTAATCAGAAGTATCCATAATTTTAACACTATAGAATTATTTTTATCCTGGTTTTGATATGCCCCCCACATACGAAGAACTGAACCTCAGAATTAAAGAGCTTGAAACGCTCACCCAAAGAACGAAGGAAGCGTTTCAGATTACCCGGACGGCCAGGAGGAATTACAAACGGTTCCTGCGGTTTCTGCCCTATCCTATTCTTGTGCGGGACCCTGTTGGCCTTGTGACCTATCTTAACCCTGCATTTACCGAGACCTTTGGCTGGACCCTGAATGAATTTAAAGGGAAAAAGGGAGATGAATATGTCCCCAAATCTCTTTCAGATGAATTACAGAACAGGATCAAACACCTGCCGATAAAAAAAAATACACTGCAATTTTATACCAAACGGCTGACAAAAGAGGGTAAGGTGCTGGATGTTCTTCTCAGGGTCGGAATTGAAAGAGGCAAATCCAGCAATCCCGGCGGGATGATTATTGTCATCCGGGATGTGACCATGGAAAAACGATCCAACCGGAACCGGGAGACCATGACCCGCATCAGCCAGATGTTGCCCCAGTACCCGGATTTAAGAAAACTTCTCTTTTTTATCAACACCGAGATCAAAAACCTCCTCGAGACGGAAAGCGCCAATGCCATCCTTTTGGATGAATCTCAGAAGGAATTCTATTTTTTAAGTGCTGCCCACGATGATCCTGCGACACGGGAACGAATTGAAAATACAAGATTCTCTGTGGATGAACTGTTATCCGGTCAGGTGGTTAAAACTGGAAAGCCCGTGATTGTAAATAACCCCTCAAAAGGACAGAACCATTACGAGACAAGGGACAAAAAAATCGGATATACGGTAAGAAACGTTCTTCTGGTGCCATTGCGGACCAAAGACAGGATCATCGGCATTCTGGCGGCAGACAATAAAAAAACAGGAGATTTCGATGAAACCGATCTGGAAACCCTGAATACCATTGCAGCAACAGTGGCCCTTTCCATAGAAAATGCCAGGGTATCAAGGGAATTAAGGAAAGCCTATGAAGAAGTGACGAGCTTGAACAGCGCAAAAGATAAAATGATCAGTCATTTGTCCCATGAATTAAAAACCCCTGTGGCCATTCTCTTAAGCTCTTTTAAAATCCTTTCAAAAAAAATGTCGGAATTGCCCGAAGAAACCTGGAAGCCGACCATGGACAGAATCAGAAGAAATCTTGACCGGATTGTCGGGATTGAAGACGAAGTCTTTGATATTGTTGAAAAAAAAGATGTTTTTCACCGTCAACTCTTTTCCCTCATCCTGATGCAGTGTAAGGATGAATTTGAATCCCTCATTGCCGAAGAAACAGGAGAAAAAGGCGTTATTGAAAAGGTCGGACAAAAAATAGATGAGATTTTCAATATGCCTGATATTGTTTTTGAGGATATCTTCTTAAGCCAATTTGTCGAAAAACGGATCGAAGCCATTAAGCCTGATGTTGCCCATCGAAATATTCATCTCGTCAGTCGATTGAAAGCCTCTTCCCCGATCCGTATTCCTGCCGAACCCTTAAGAAAAACAGTGGACGGGCTGATACGCAATGCCTTTGAAAACACACCGGATGGAGGAAAAATAGAGGTGCTTGTCAATCAGAAAGGCAAAGGCATGCAGTTTATTGTAAAAGACCATGGGATAGGGCTGACCGAAGAAGCCCAGAAAAGAATTTTTGAGGGCTATTTTTCCACCCGTGACATTATGAATTATTCATCAAAACGGCCCTATGATTTTAATGCCGGTGGAAAAGGCGCTGATCTCTTAAGAATGAAAATATTTTCAGAACGGTTTAATTTTAAGATCTCCCTGACGTCCACAAGATGCAAAAGAATCCCGGAAAATGATAATATCTGCCCCGGTTCCATAAACGCCTGTAAAGAAATATCTGGCTCTGAATGCAATGGTATGACCATTGTTACCTGTTTTTTCCCTTTTCCTTAAATTTGGCTGACAAATTCGATCGCTGATCCGGGGGCTATGATGTTTTTGCTTTTCCGATCATGCCAAGATAGATGGCCAGAAGCACAATAACCAGGCCTGCCCAGGCAAAAATTCCTGTCTGCCTGTCAAAAAAAATAACATCCCAGACAAAGGAAAGTGCCGGCTGCATGAGAAGAATCAGCCCGGCATGCGAAGCTCTGACTTTTGGTAAAGAATTGGAAATCACCACCCACGCCAAGGTCTGGATGAATAACCCGAGACAGAGCAGTGCCAGCAGGCTTGAAAAATCCGGAATCGCAAAAGAAGCGCCAGTCAGATAAATTTCCCCACCCAGGAATACAGAGCAGGAAACAGATAAGAGCATCAAATAATAAAACAGGGAAAAATCGTTTTTATCAGACTGGATTTTCCTTAGCAGCAATAGAAACATGCTGTAAAATGCGGCCGTTGCAAGCCCTAGAAGAATGCCCGTACGATACTGCGGACTTAATTTTTCAAAATCCAGCCCGATAATCATAAAAAGACCGACAAACGCCATGGGTAGGGATAAGACAAATTTCAGGCTGATTTTTTCCTTGAACACAAGGAAACCCACAACAGAAAGAACAAACACCTGGCAGTTAGCGAGGATGGTGGCAAGACCGGGTCCTACATACTGAATGCTCGAATGCCATGCCCAGAGATCAAAGGCAAAAAATAGCCCGCATAGAACGGCCAGAAAATTATTTTTTAAAGACCTTTTTTTAAATTCTTTTCCTGCGATACAGGCGCAGATCAAGAAAAAGCTGCCGAAACATACCCGGTAGAAGGCAGAGACGGTTGACGGGACATGGGAGACTTTTACAAGAATGCTTGAAAAACTGATGATGACTGCACTGATGGTCAATAAAACAACCGGTTTTAAAACATTTTCTCTGTTCAGCATCCTTCCATCCTTCCACGATAAATGTTGGACGGTAATGGTTCACGCAAACCCTGTCAAGAAAAAATTTGAGGAAATATTCACTGCTTTTAAATTATTTTTATGAACCACTGGTATCTTTTAATAAAAAAAGGTATGAAATTTATGTTTACCCTTAAAAAATGTTTTAAATTATCGATCCATTAAAGATTGAGAAAGGAGCGGACAAAAATGAAAAAGGTTGGAATTATCGGTTGGCGAGGTATGGTTGGGTCTGTTCTCATGGAGCGGATGATAACCGAAAAAGATTTCAAAAGATTTACACCGGTATTTTTCACCACCTCCCAGGTGGGCCAGAAAGCCCCGGATGTAGGAATAAAAACCTCTCCGCTCATCGATGCCTTTGACATCGACAGCCTTATGGACATGGACATTATCCTGACCTGCCAGGGCGGGTCCTACACAGAATCCGTCCGGCCCAAACTGGCTGAGAAAAACTGGCCCGGATACTGGATTGACGCCGCCTCCACCTTGAGAATGGATGATCAAAGCATCATTGTCCTTGATCCTGTCAATCGCAAGGTGATTGACAATGCCCTGTCGGACGGCATTAAAAATTATATCGGCGGCAATTGCACTGTATCCCTCATGCTCATGGCCCTTGGCGGTTTATTCCAGAATGATCTTGTGGAATGGCTGACATCCATGACCTACCAGGCTGCCTCCGGTGCAGGTGCCAAAAATATGGAAGAGCTGGTAAGACAGATGCTGGTGATCGGCAAGACCGCCTCTCCTGTTCTTGAAAGCCCGGCCTTTGCCATTCTCGATCTGGACAGGACCGTCATTGAAACAGTTAGGTCCACTGCCATGCCTGTGACAAACTTTGGGGCGCCTCTTGCAGCAAGCCTGATCCCCTGGATTGACCGGGCCATGGAAAACGGTCAGACCCGTGAAGAATGGAAAGGCCTTGTCGAAACAAATAAAATTATCGGCAGAACCGGCAGTCCTATTCCCATTGACGGCCAATGCGTCCGGATCAGCGCTATGCGATGCCACAGCCAGGCCTTTACGATCAAGCTGAAAAAAAATGTGCCCTTAAACGAAATCGAAGCCATGCTGGCGGAAAACAACGACTGGGTCAAGGTCGTTCCCAATAATAAGCAAGACACCCTCCGGCATCTGACACCAGCAGCCGTAACCGGCACTTTAACGGTTCCAGTCGGCCGCATACGTAAAATGAATTTGGGTGATGATTATCTCACGGCTTTTTCAGTGGGGGATCAATTGCTCTGGGGTGCGGCAGAACCGCTTCGAAGGATTTTAAATATTATTCTGTAAGTCCCGGACAATTTTTATTCATCCGTCATCCTGGCAGACTCCGACTCAGGACTCTGCCAGGATGCACATTTGTTGTGCAATATAGGCTTTCATCATTGCCTCAATCTGGGTGCTGATTTTTTTCATATGCACGATACATTCGTGCTCAGATCTTCCTGGATAATTTCGAAAAGCGATCAGAATACCGGAAAGGCAGGAAAACAGAGTATGGGATAAAAGCCGGGTCTCTGACTTGCATCCTGCCTGAACAAATACCATTTCAAAGGCATCCATGAGCCCGCGGCCGATTTCATTAAGTTTATCAACAGATTCCATCTCTTTATTGCCGTGAAGGGCAAAATGGGTGATCATTCTCCACTGGGACTGCTTTTCAATGTAATAGTCCAGAAAATAGTCAATAGTGGTTTTGATGACATCCACATCCTTTTTGTGAATCTTCTGATTCAACTCCCGGATAAAAGTGCAGGCATCCTGATAGACAATTCGGGCATATAATTCTTCCTGGCTATTGAAATAGGTATAGATGGAAGATTTGGATATGCCTGCTGCTTTTGCGATTTCAGCCATACTGACCTGGTCATAGGTTTTTTCGCCGAATACATTTCGGGCCGCTTCCGTAATAAGGGTTTGACGCAGTTCCCGTTCCTGTTCTTTTAGTTTGATCAATGTGTCTTTTATCATATCGGCCCAGCTTCCTTTTTTGTAAATTTTCAGCCAAAATATCATATATAAAAAATTCAATCAAGCAGTGGTTGACATATCGACCGGTGTTCGATATAAGAACCGCCAGACACGAACAATTATTTTATGATGCAGTATGGACCGGATAAACTGAACCGTTTCAATGACTGGGAGAAAATTATGCTGCCGGAAAAAGCATGGCACAAATTCTATTCAACTGTGCCCCGTTCGATCGATTACCCTGATATGACCATGTATGAATCCCTTTTGCAGTCTGTCAACAGGGTGCCGGATAAAATCGCCTGGGATTTCATGGGAACCCTCTGCACCTATAAGTCATTTGAGAACCAGATTTCAAGATGTGCCGATGCCCTGGCGCATCTTGGGTTGAAAAAGGGAGACACCATCACCATTTCAATGCCCACGACGCCCCAGGGCATCATCTGCTTTTATGCAGCCAACAAAATTGGTGCCGTGGCTTCCATGATCCACCCTTTGTCAACCGAAGCGGAAATCGCGTTTTATCTTGGTATTTCCAATTCCTGTATGGCCCTGACGCTGGATGCATTTTTTGCGAAGTTTAACAAGGCCATGAACGGCACACCCTGTAAAACCCTTATCCTTGCTAAAATAGGGAATTACCTGTCACCGGTGAAAAAATTCGGGTTCTGGCTCACCAAGGGAAGAAAGATTCCAAAAGTCCCGGTAGAAAAACATATTTTCTTCTGGGATCAGTTGATGAACAGCTCCTTTCCAAAGGCCCCGAAAGCCGTCATGTCTTCGGACGATACTGCCGTGATCCTTTACAGCGGCGGGACCACAGGCAAACCCAAAGGCATTCTCCTGTCCAATATGAATTTTATTTCAGAAGGGATGATGGTGGCAGCCTGGGGTGATCTTTCCGAACACGATTCCATTTTGGCCATCCTGCCCATATTTCACGGATTCGGGCTTGGGGTCTGCATTAATGCAGCCTTCATGGGTGGTGGCAAAAGCATCCTGGTACCGCAGTTCACCCCGGAAATCGTGGCGAGACTCATTAAAACCAAAAAGCCCAATTTTATTATCGGCGTCCCCACCCTTTATGCAGCCCTGAACAAAAACCCGGATTTTCAGAACTCAGATCTTTCCTGCATCAAGGCAGCTTTTTGCGGGGCCGATACCTTGCCGACCACGGTAAAAAATGAATTTGAACGGCTGGTCAGAAAACGGGGCGGCAATGTCAAACTGCTCGAAGGATACGGCCTGACCGAAGCCGTAACCGCCATCATGGCCACCCCCCTGGATCATTTCAGGGAAGGCAGCGTTGGGATTCCCTTTCCGGATATGGATGCCAAAATCGTCCTTTTGCATTCCATCCAGGAAGCCGGAGTGGGTGAGGACGGGGAATTGTGCCTGTCCGGCCCGGCTGTGATGAAAGGCTATTTGAATAAAAAAGAAGAAACCGACGAAGTATTGAAACGCCATGAGGATGGGAAACTCTGGCTGCATACCGGGGATATTGCAAGCCGGGATAAAGACGGATTTTTTTATTTCAAACTCCGCCAGAAACGGATGATCAAATCATCCGGCATGAATGTCTACCCGGCCCAGGTGGAAGAAGTCCTTTACAAACATCCGGAGGTGTCGGATGTCTGTGTCATCGGGGTACCGGATATGGATCAGGTGGAACGGGTCAAGGCCTTTGTGGTGCTGAAACCCGGCATCAGCGCAAGCCCTGATAAGGAAAAAGAACTGATTGCCCATTGCCGAAAAGAGCTGATCAAATGGAGCTGCCCCAGAACCATTGAATTCAGAGAAACCCTTCCCACCACCCTGGTGGGAAAAATTGCCTATAAAATCCTTCAGGATCAGGAGATTGAAACCCTTCGAAAACAGGGTGAATACACAGGAGACAAATAAGATGAAGGAAATTGAAATTTTCCATGCGGCTGTCAACCATATTCCGGACATGGCTTTAAAAATACAGAAAACCGGCCGAAAAATCATGGGATATCTCTGTTCTTATGCACCCGAAGAACTTATATATGCGGCAGGTTTCCATCCCATGCGGCTGTTTTCCTCCAAATCCGAGATCATCCTGGCTGAAAACCATCTCCAGTCCTATTGCTGTTCCCTTGTCCGGGGCGTCTTGGAAGACAGCCTGACCGGAAAACTGGAGTATCTTTTCGGCACGGTTTTTCCCCATACCTGTGATTCCATGCAGCGGTTAAGCGATATCTGGCGCATGAACGGAAAATATCCTTTTTTTGCCGATGTGGTCCTGCCAGCCAAACTCAATACCGAGAGCGCAAAGGTCTATATGACGGATGTGCTGGCCCGGTTTAAAAAAGATCTTGAAATGGCCATTGGAAAGGAAATCACGGATACAGATCTGAAGGATTCCATTTGCATATTCAATCAAATCCGCAAAAACCTTTCAGCCATTTATGATCTCAATTCCCAAAACCCCGGCATCATATCTGACCGTGACATTTATGCCCTTGTAAAAGGTTCCATGATCATGGATCGAAAAGAAGTTGCCGGGCTTTTATCGCAGATTGTGAGTCATCTTGAAAAAATGAGCCCTTCGCCCAGGAAAGGCAAGCGCCTCATTCTTTCAGGTTCTGTCTGTGACACACCGGATATTTTTGACGCCATAGAAACTGCCGGAGGCTTTATTGTGGGAGATGATCTTTGCACAGGTTCCCGCTGGTTTGAAGGCCGGGTGATGGAGGATGAACCGCCCCTGTCCGCCATTGCCTCACGATATATGGCCCGGGTGACCTGTCCGGCAAAGCATTCAGGCCTGGTCACCAGGGCCGAAAATCTGATTTCCCTTGTGGAAAAAAACAAAGCAGACGGGGTTGTTTTTCTTTTTTTAAAATTCTGCGATCCCCATTCCTTTGATTATCCTTATCTTAAGGAATCCCTGGAAAAAAAGGGCATTAAAAGTACGGCCTTTGAAATGGATGACCAGCAGCAGAGCCTTGGCCAGTTTATGACCCGGATTGAAACCTTTATTCACATGATATAAAAAGGATTTTCAAATGTCTGAAAAACCCACTGAAACCATAAAAATCAAATCTGCAAAAAAAATGCGGGATCTCATGACCACCTATTATCTTGAGGCCCTGAGTGCCGCACAGAACAATAAACCGGTGGCCTGGATCACCTCGGGCGGCCCTGTAGAACCTCTGGTAGCCATGGACATCATCCCGGTGTATCCTGAAAATCACGGGGCCATGATCGGTTCCGCCAAAATGGGAGAAGACCTCTGTTCCAAGGCCGAAGATATGGGCTACAGCTCGGATCTGTGTTCCTACGCCAGGGCAGATATTGCCTGCTCCGTGGTCAAGGGCGGGCCTATTGGCGGACTGCCCAAACCCGATATGCTCATCTGTTGCAATAATATCTGCGGCACAGTCTTAAAATGGTATGAAATCCAGGCAAGGTTTTATAATGTCCCTTTGTTTATCCTGGACACGCCCATCTGCCATACCGGTTATTCCCCGGAAATTGCAAAATATGTCCGGACCCAGGTGGATGAATATATTGTATTTCTCGAAACCGTGACCCAAAGAAAATTAGACCGTGACAAAATGACCGAGGTGGGAACGCTCTCCCTTGAAGGTCAGCGCCTGTGGCAGAAGGTTCTCAATACCACGGCCCACAAACCTTCTCCCATGTCTGCCTTTGATGCTTTTTTCTTTCTGGCCCTCATCGTGACCTTGAGGGGGACTAAGATTGCGGTTGACTTTTACAAGGAATTGATCGAAGAAATGGAGCAGCGGATAAAAGACGGCATCAGCAGCGTTCCGGATGAAAAATACAGGCTTCTCTGGGATAATCTGCCGGTCTGGTACCAGCTTAAATGGCTGTCGAAAAAATTTTCAGACCACAATGCCTGTCTTGTGGCGGATACCTATACCTCTGCCTGGTGCGGGACCATTAAATATATTGATGAGAATAATTTTCTGGAATCCATGGCTGAGGCCTATACCCGGATTTATCTCAATATCGGCGTTGATGAAATGGTGGACGGAGTTCTGGATATGATCCGGTTTTATGATGTGGACGGTTTTGTCATGCATTCCAACCGGTCCTGCAAACCCTATTCCTTCGGCCAAATGGACATCATGAAGATTGTGAGGGAAAAAACCGGCATCCCGGTTCTCATGATCGAGGCGGACATGGTGGACCCGAGAAGTTTTTCACAGTCCCAGGTGGACACAAGGATTGATGCCTTCATGGAAATCATAAAACAAAGGAGGGGATGATATGAAATTTGATCTTGACGGAAAAGTCTGCCTTGTAACCGGCGGCAGCCGGGGCATTGGCTTTGAAATTGCCCGATCGCTTCTGGCTGAACATGCAAAGGTCATTATCTGCGGGCGGAAAGCAGAGTCGCTTGAAAAGGCAAAAGAGGCCCTTCTGGCCGCTGGAGACCTCATGTCTGAGAACCTTATGACGGTGCAGGCCCATATCGGAAAACCCGAAGATGTGGATAAAATTTTTGAAACCATTGAAAAGGCTTATGGAAAGGTCGATATCCTGGTAAATAACGTGGGCATGAATTTGATGACACCCGGTATTGCAGATCTTGATCCGGGTCTCTGGCAAAAAATCATGGATACCAACCTTGGCGGCACTTTCCTGGTGTCCCGGAAAGCCGCAGCCATGATGCGAACCAAAAACCAGGGGAAGATTGTTACTATTTCATCCATTGCCGCCACCAAAGCCTCGCCCGGCATGGGGATTTATGGGATTGCCAAGGCCGGACTCGAAATGATGACAAAGGTTCTGGC
>JAIFMF010000161.1 GCA_020048635.1 Desulfobacula sp.
GATCAGGCCGAAGAAGGCATTAAATTCGCCCTGGAGCAGATCGCGGAATTCAAAGAAATGAAAGGTGTGGCAGGTGTCCATCTCATGGCCATTGAATGGGAACACAAGGTCCCAGAGATTGCTGAAAGAGCCGGAGTTCTGCCAAGACCCATGTTATAACTGATAACTTCATGTTTTATTCTGATTCATATGGCCTGATAAGGATGTTTCTTATCAGGCCATTTTTATTGTGCACCAGGCATGGCGCGCAGCGCCTTGACTGGCGCTACTACCGGCCCGACAAGGGGAACGGGTAGCTGAACGGCAAGGGTGTCTACCGTGAGGTAGAATCTGAAGGAAGCTGTAAGAAAAGCACTGGCCTGACGAACAGGAATCGCATATGAGGCGGCCACACTGGGTAAGGAGGCAGTCAAAGAACAGACAATATGCAATGTGGGGATCATTTTAATTACCCTTGCAGGGGGTATTTAGATTATTGCACCAGGGATGCAGTAATCGAAAATTTTAAAGGTTACTGCCTGGGGACAATTAAAGGTGGGAAATTCCTACATTAAGACCGGCTGATTTTTAAGCCTGTCTATACAAGAGACTTCCCCATTTTTGGGGAGATGCCTTCCTGGATGAAAAGTCACGGGCAATTTACCCGGTTGAAAAAATTCTATGCAACCAGGAGAGCATTTTGACCTTGGGTAAAATGGGTTTTGCGGATATTGCGGATATGAAAACCAATGGCTGCAAATCTCAAGCAGCAGATGCAATAAAAACCAGCCTCCCTTTCGGTTTTGCCGGTGGGGGAGGCTTTACAAAAAGAGAGAACGCTTATACTATCGCTTGACAATACTATTGTGTTGTATATAATATAGCTCATGATAAAGTCTTTTAAATGCAAAGAAACTGAGAAGGTTTTTAATAGAACATTCTCAAAAAAATGGTCAAAAGATCTGCAAATATTGGCTTTTAGAAAATTGAGGATGATCAAGAACTCAAATGGATTAAATGACTTAAGGATACCGCCTTCTAACCGCTTAGAAAAATTAAAGGGTGATAAAAAAGAACGATATAGCATAAGGATAAATGATCAATGGCGTATCTGTTTTACCTGGACACATCCAGATGCTTATGATGTTGAAATAGTAGATTACCATTAAAAGGAGGTACGAATATGGTACAAAAAATAAATGCGCTTCATCCGGGTGAGGTTTTATTTGAAGAATTTATAAAGCCTTTGAAAATTAGTCAATATAAATTGGCAAAAGATATCGATGTAAGCCAAATGAAAATCAGTGAGATAGTTAAAAAGAAAAGAAGAATTACAACAGATACCGCCTTGCGGTTGTCAAGATATTTTGGAACATCTATTGAATTTTGGCTTGGTCTACAAAACGACTACGATATTGACACGGCAATGGACAATGAAGAACTGTCCAGAACAATTAATAATATTCATCCATTTTGCAATAATGTCTTAAGTAATGCTTAAACCATTTTCGGATGAGACCCTCAAAGGCCTGGGCTAACCCCTGGGCCTTTTCTTTTTTCTGACAGGACCTTCACGTTAAAAACTCACAAGGATTTACCCGGTTGAAATAATTCATTGTATTTTTTTGGTCGGGACGGCTGGATTTGAACCAGTGACCACTTGACCCCCAGTCAAGTGCGCTACCAGACTGCGCTACGCCCCGAGTTTTTTTTCATAAAAACAAGGCAATTTTTATCACCCTTTTAAAAATGTGTCAAGGAATAATACAGCCATGCTTCTTATCCATTCAGCAACGCAGCCCCTATCACACCTGAAGAATCCCCTAATCTATTTTTTAAAATGGGTGTCTTGATATTTTTATGAAACGCATATTTTCGGACCTGCTCAACACCTGTGGCATAAATCTCATCAATATTGGACAATCCTCCGCCAATGACCACAACATCAGGATCAAGGGCTGAAACCAAACCGCCAAGCGCTCTGCCGAAATCATTCATGAATTGATTAAAAATCGTTTTACAGGGTTCATCGTTCTGTCTGAACCCTTCAACAATATCCTTCATTTTAAGGCGATTCCCAAACTTTTCAAAAAATGAGGCCTCAATTCCCGATCCACTGACTTTTGTTTCAATGCAGCCTCTGTTGCCACAATAACAGGGTCGTCCTCCAGGGTCCATTGAGAAATGCCCCCATTCTCCTGCAATCCCATTCGCCCCGCTCCATATGTTTCCATTTATACAGATTCCGCCCCCACAACCGGTTCCCATGATGATACCGAAGACCATTCCATATCCTTTGCCCGCACCTTCTAAACTCTCGATCAGGGTAAAACAGTTGGCATCATTTTCCATGGCAATTTTTTTGCCGCAAAGGGTTTCAAGGTCAGACTGAAAGGGTTTGCCGATCAGACAGGTGGTATTGGCATTATGGACCAGACCTGTCTCTTTATTCACAGCTCCTGGAATACCAATTCCAATTGAAAAATCACTGTATCCATGAATTTTCTCAGTCATTGTTCTGATTTGTTCGTAGACTGCCTTTATGATCAGGTCGTACTGATTCCCGGCAGGTGTAGGAACTCTTTTCCGATATACTTCTTTCCTATCTGAAGAAAGGAGCACGGATTCAATCTTTGTTCCGCCCAGATCAATGCCGATTCTGTATTTTTCCATGAATTTTCCCTTTCATTTGTTCTTTCTGACGGCTGTCATCAATTTACCGGGGCTCGAATAAAAACACCATTAAAATTTTTTATTCCTGAAAAGCCTGCATAAAATTCGACAAATGGGATTCCTTCGAAAGCTCACTCGTCTTAAAAGAAAGAACAGAATAAATCGCTTAATATGTTGCACAAATTCAAGTTTTGGGCTACCCTTATTATATGTTTAATCAAAGCCAGCTTGATGCAATCGACAGTGCTATTCTTACCAATCTGATTGAATCGGGAATTGATCATGTTATTTTTATGAATATGGCCGGAAATACCATTGCAAAACACAACAACGGGAAAAGCCGCCTAGATTCAACTGCTTTTGCCGCCCTTGCAGCAGGCAATTTTGCCGCTGTTGATGCCATGGCAAAACTTGTGGGAGAATCTGAGTTTTCACTCCTCTTTCATAAAGGTGAAAAATTAAGTATTCACTTCAGCAAGGTCAATGAGGAAACTCTCCTCATAACCATGTTCAATAAAGATATCGCCCTTGGCCTTGTGAGATTAAAAGTGGCTGAAACCGTTAAGGAAATCATTCATATTCTTGATGACAAATGATTTAGTTACTTAAAAACAGATTCTGTCATTATCTTAAACTCTCATTTGAGGGGAATTGAATTTGGCGCTTATCAATGTCAAAACCAGGGAAGTTCAAATCAAAATTGTGTATTACGGCCCTGGAAGAGGAGGAAAGACAACAAACCTTGAATATATCAATAAAAAATACCGGGATCAGATAAAAACCGAAATGGTCAGCCTTAAAACCCAGGATGACCGGACCCTTTTTTTCGATTTCCTTCCCTTTGATGTCGGACAGATAAAAGGATTCGATGTTACCATTCAATTGTATACTGTGCCCGGACAGGCGAAATATAATGCCACAAGAAGGCTTGTATTGAGGGGGGTTGACGGTATTGTATTTGTTGCAGATCTCCAGAAGGAACAGCGTAAAAAGAACATTGAATCTCTGAATCAGCTCTATGAAAACCTTGAAACCTATAGAATCGATCTTTTTAAGATACCTCTGGTCATGCAGTACAATAAAATAGATCTGAAGAATTCAGGCAATGAAATTTTGCCGACTGAGATCCTGCAAAAAGATCTAAACAGTGTTTTAGGGGCTCCCGCCTTTGAAGCCAGTGCGTTAAGCGGCGGGAATGTTATTCCGACGTTAAGAAAGATCATTACGTTGACGCTTTCATCCATTCAGGACCAGATTTTTTAAGGAGAATTGCTTTGACTTCATTCAATGAACTCACAGATATCATAAAGATGTTGAATCACAACATCACAAATCATGAAATCGTCCTTCTTAAGAAAAAACTTATGCAGATAGAATTGCAATATTCTGACAATCCAACCATGGCCCCGCTTTTAAGAATGATGCAATCTTTAGTAAAATACCTTGTTTTAAGAAAAGATAAGGCGCACCCGGATTCAATACCTGTTATGCTCTCCATTGCAAGTCAGTTTGAAAATATGATAAACCACTCGGGCTCTGATCCTGATAAAAACAAAGATGGTGCCAACCGAATTATCTCCGAAGAAATTCAAAAATATAAAACCTTGCAGAGGAAAATTAATTCAAAGTTGATTGTCACGGATTCTGATCTTAATAATCTAAAAGCAGTGATTCTGACTATTGATTGGGAAATTTCAGATCACTCGCTTCAACATTTTGAAAAAGTTGTTACAAATTGCTTATCTATATACCAGCAGAAGAAAATCTATCAAAATTTCTTAAAAATAATCCAGAGTCTGGGACATTACATTGGTTCCAGAAAGGTCAATGCCCACCCGGATGCCATATCCTTTCTTCGTTCCGTATTTGACAATTTTGAAAAGGTGGTTCAAACCCCCGGCATGTCCTATCAAAATCAAAAAGAAATCCTCGAAAAAACCATCAATCGATTTTATGAATTGAAAATCAGAATTTCCAAAGAAAAGAAAAAAACAACGCTTTCTGTGGATAATATCGAAGAGAAATTTCTCCCGCCTGCCCTTTCACATATAAAAACAGCGTCCAAAATTCCATCCGGGGATGTCACACCGATTACGACGCTTTCCGAACTGGATGGATCCAAATTCAAAAATGTAATGGACGATACTGATACCCTTAAACCTGCCCTTTCAGACAAGGAAAGACCTCCTTCGGCTCCCAGGGATGTGATGGGAGATCTCTTCAGTCTTAAAGAATCGCCAGCCGATGAATTGCTGGATGCCATCCACCTGATGGATGTTCATGGTTCGGACCAGGGACGGACATCGCCCATGCTTGACCGAAATGTTCATTCACTTTCCAGCGGAATAAAACAGTTTACACCGGAGCTTAAAAACAACAAACCGATTTCGGAAATTGAAGACCGGCTAAATGATTTTTTTAACCTGGAATCTTCTTCCGAAACTTCAATCCGGCAGATGCCACACATTCCCGACCAATTAGTTGAACTTACTGCTGAACCGGAAGAAGACAAGACAGAAGGCATCGTTCCATTTCAATATGAGGATGAATCCTTTGAACAAAACGATGATGATGATGATGATGATGATGATGATGATAAAAGACAGAAAAAAGAATGGGTTCCGGATATTCTTGGTAGACTTAAAACCTTCATGGATACTCTTGATACTCTTAATCCGGAGCCTGATTTTTTATCCATAAAAAATGATGTGTTCAAATTAAAACACCTCTTGCTGAATGACCCTGAAAAAACAAGCATGCTGGAGTTATTTATCCTGACCCTCCAGTTACTTGAAAAATCGATGAAAACTCCTGTGTCGGCAAGAAGAACAGTGAGTCATCAGGGGAAGCACCGGATTCCACTGCACTATAGAAAGGATTCTCCAGGGATATTTGCAAGAATCAAGGCTCTATTCACTTCATAATTGAACAATAATATTAAAATGATTGTATTCTGTGAAGACTGCGGCAAGAAAAATCAATTAAATTCTATTGACTTCAAAATCGGCAGACCAAGTTTTCGATGTACCTCCTGCGGATATTTGAATCCATATTATTTCAAGCCAAAGGAAAACCTCATTCTTGAAAATGCAGATCGCATTTTTAAAGATATTTCTTCTTTTCCGGAAATTCTCGGATCTTTTCTTTTTCATAGCCAGGCTGGCGTACTAAAAAACCATATGTCTGAAATACTAAAGAAAATCGACCTTGATCTTCTTGGAAAAAATATGGCCGAAATGTTTCTGGCCGGTCGATCGACGCTTGATGATGTCAATGAAATGGTTCTGGCGCTTGCAGACAAAAATATGATTGTAAAGATGATGGGGGAAACCCTGTTCATAATCATCGCCTGTAAAACCGAGACCCTGCGCCATGAATTAGCTGAAAAACTCTCTCGACCGATCGACGAGGACTGGTCTTAAAACGGAACATATGCCATGTCGAATATTAAACGATTCAAATCCATCATCAATGTTGCAGGCGTAGATCAGTACATTCTTGTGGATAAGGCGGCAAAAATTTTCGCCCATAATATGGCAGACCCTCAAAAAATGGCAGAAATCACTTCCATCTGTGGCTCTAAATCACACACAATTGGAAAAACCAGCGTCAACTATGTCATGTTTTCAAGGGAAAACCATATTAATTTTTTTATTTTTCCTGTTGGCAAGTATTATCTTGGAGTGATAAAACAGGAAAGTATCAACAATGACTTACTTGCAGAGAATGTCCTTCGATTTCTAAAGGATTTTCTCAACCGGAAAATAGGAATTTAATCATACTAGGAGGGATTTATGACCGCACAGACAATAATTCTGATTTTCACCCTTGTAATTTATCTCATCATCATCTTTGTTTTTAACAAAGCCAGAATAAAATATGCCGGTGGAAAAGTCGGAAAAGTCATCAACCTGATCTTGGTCACTGTCTGTTTATTGTTCATCGCTGACTATGTGGTGATTTTTGATCAGGTCATGAAAACTGAAATTCTTGAAATCATCCGAGCTCTGTTCAGAACTTCGGCTCTCGCATTTTTGGCCTATGGTGGAGCAAAAATAGCGGATTCCTAATCATCCGACCCTTCGGAAAATCTGAAAAAAAAACCTCTTTTTGACCAGCCCCCTGAATTTATTTTGAATTTTGATTGGATAGTGTCAAGCGCATGTTTCATGTCATTGACAATTTTATTCTTTTCTTTTGATCCTGCCTGATATTTTTTTACATACCCCAGAACTTTTTCAATATCATCAAGGATTTTTATCAGCGGTTGAGCCCCCAGAATCTCGGCGATTTTTTCAAGGACACATCTGCAATATTCTGTAAATCCTGTGATAAGAAATTCCTTTGGGTTTCTCATATAATCCAATGACTCCAACGCAGAGACAATACTCTTCAGGTTTGAGTGCTTATGGTTGTCCGGGTGATAGCCCTTGAGCATGTTTTTGTATTCACCCGCAAGCCCTGATTTACTTTCTTCAAACAAAGAATAGCTCCTGTCTCCAAGTTCTTCGGTAATGTTTTTCCTGATGCTGATGAGAATGTCGTTAAACACAACCAGAATGGATGAATAATCATCGTCCCCCTCAGGATCAGCTGAAAGCACGTCTTCTTTTTGCTCGATGAGACCGGAAGAAATCACTGAAAAAAAAATCTTATAAACTGCAAATTCATCATATCCGCTTTCATCAATAATCTGCCGGACAGTCCGGGTGCCGTCTATGAGGGAAAGAATGCGCCATTCATTGGCATTTAGCTTTATCTCTTCCTTGCTCTGCATTTTCCCCGACATTTTGAAAACGATCCTATCACTGGAGATATATTGCTGAAGAACCGATAATTCATCAATCCGTCTGGATGCTTCAAGAATAAGCTTCATCGGATTAAGCTGGGTAATGATCATGCCTTTAAGGTTCAATTTGGCATCTTTATACTCAAACCTGCCTTTTTTCCAGAAAAGGAGATTATATAAAATGGCTTCTACCTGTTTTGTATTATATTTCTTCAGCGTATCAAGAGAAATATATCCCTTATCTACAAGGATTTTACCCAGATGCATCTTTTCTTCTTTGACTATGATAAGACATTTTTGAAGCTGCTCAGCGGAAATAACGCCGTCTGCCCTCATCAAAGATCCAAGCCTTGCCTCTTTTAAAGAAGCAGAGGCATACACAATGGTTCCCTGGTCAAAAAAAACCCTACTTTCATCATCATCAGAGGTCACCGTCAAAACTCCTGTCTTCTGATCATTACACAGAAGCTGAAGGATGCTTGCAAGTGTTAATCCCTCGAAATCACCCTGAAGATTCATAATGTCTTTTTTGTACCCTTCTTTATCTTTGTTCAGGTTATTATTTATTATTCCTGCGCTACTGAAAGCTAAAGACTGATCTATACTATGCCACAATATTGAAGTTAATACAATATTATCCTGAATGAACCAGTGCTGACGCATGAATAAATTTTTGACGGCATGATTACGGTTTTTGGGATTATTTTTTTTTAAATTCTTTTACATAAATTTCTTCATACTTCACACTGCGCCATAGCCGTTCTATGAATATATTGTCCATCGCCTGGCCCTTTCCAGGGCAGATACACAAAATTCGTTGTCCATGGTGATTGAAAGCTTTCAGGAGAGGACATACCGGCTATGCCAATTCGATTTTGGCGCAATGGATTGAATCCCCATTTTACGCATTAATCGTTGAACTCGTTTACGGTTAATTACCGTTTCCGTTTTGTTTATTCCTCCAATTTTTCCTGATTATCTGCTTTGCTTTAACTGGGGCACAGGATGTTTCAACTGTGCCTTCACCGATCAATTCTTCGATATCCTTATGGAAACATGCATCAGATGCCGTATGATAGTCATTAGACAGTTTAATCATAACCGGCAGTGTCTCTTCTATTTCTATATTCAGAAAGGTTGGACAATCGCCCGGATATTTTTTCAAAATGATCTTCAGTTGCTCAAGGGTTGTAAGAGAATTTTTTTCTGCGTTAAGTTTTATTATGACCCCGCTTGCCCATTCTTCAGATGCTTTTTCAATGGGGATAATCTTTTCTGCGATTAGTTTGACAATATTTTCCTTTTTTTGAACCATAGCCTCCAGAATTACTATTTCCTCGCCTGAGAGATACATATGCACATCACCATAAAGATCCGGAAAAACAACGACTTCAATATTGCCGGACTGATCTTCGATGGCTGCAAAAGCCATCATATCGCCTTTTTTGGTTTTATGAACCTTTAAGGGTTTTATGGTTCCGGCCATGCGTATCATTTTCCCATCAGAACTATCGTGGATATTGATGGAATTCACCGAAGTATATTTCTGAACGATTTTTTCATATTTGTTCAAAGGGTGCCCGGAAACATAGAAACCAAGCGATTCTTTTTCAAAGGAGAGCCGTATATGCTCATCCCACTCTTCAATATCGGGAAGAGATGGTGTACTCTTGGGAAGCAGAGCCCCCATGTTGGAATCTGCAAATAAATCAAGCTGGGAATCTGCTTTTTCCTTTTGTACTCTGGAGCCATGCTCAAGCGCATCTTCAAGCACAACCATCATCTGGCTTCGCTTGTTATGGGTGAAATCAAAGGCCCCGCATTTAATCAACGCTTCAACGACTTTTTTATTGACCTTGCTGACATTAACCTGTTCACAGAAATCATACAGGTTTTTAAATTCACCGATTTTATTTCTTGTCTCAACAATGGATTCAATGGCACCTTCCCCGATATTTTTGACGGCAGCAAGCCCGAACCGAATACATCCGTCGAAAACAGTAAAATAAGCCCCGCTTTTATTGACATCCGGAGGTAAAACCTTAATTTGATGAGATCTGCATTCCTCCATAAACTTTATCACGGCATCTGTATTGCCTTTTTCACTGGTCATCAGGGCAGCAATAAATTCAAGGGCAAAATTTGCTTTTAAATAAGCGGTTTGATAGGCAATCAGGGCATAGGCGGCACTGTGGGATTTATTAAACCCATATCCACCAAATTTTTCCATTAAATCAAATAATTCAGATGCTTTTTTAAGATCACGATTATTTTCCCTGGCCCCTTTCAGAAAAAGCTCCCGGTGTGCCTCCATCATGGATACGATTTTTTTCCCCATGGCTTTTCGAAGACCGTCTGCATCAGCCATTGAATAATTAGCCAAAGCACCTGCAATCTTCATGACCTGTTCCTGGTAAAGAATGACGCCATAGGTTTCTTTCAGGATGGGTTCAAGCTCGTCAAACAGATAAACAACCGGTTCACGTCCATGTTTACGTTCGACATAGGTATCTGCCATACCACTGTCCAAAGGGCCCGGCCGGTAAAGGGCGACAAGAGCCACAATGTCTGAAAAACTGCCGGGCTTCAGCCGCAGGATAAGGTCCTTCATGCCTGAACTTTCAAGTTGGAACACACCGGTCGTATCAGCTCTTTGAAGAAGCTCAAAGGTTTTTTCATCAGTGTAATCAAGATTCAGAAAATCCGGCGGCGTTTTGCCTTGATTTCTGATAAGTTCCATACAATTCTTTATAACCGTTAGATTTCTAAGCCCTAAAAAATCAAATTTAACGAGTCCCAGTTTTTCAACATAATTCATGTCAAACTGGGTCAGCGTTTCTCCATCTTTTCCTTTGTATAAGGGAAGGTATTCATTCAAGGGTTTATCTGAAACAACCACCCCTGCGGCGTGGGTGGAAGCGTGCCGGGGAAGGCCTTCAAGGAGCATGGAGATTTCAAGCATCTGGGTCTTTTCTTCGGATTCCAAACATTTCTCCCGGATCAGAGGGACTTCTTCAATGGCGGATGCAAGGTTTTTTGCATTGTCCGGAATCATTTTGGCGATTTCATCCACTTCAGATAAAAGAATGCCTATAGCCCTTCCAACATCCCTGATAACGGCTTTGGCCTTGAGTCTTCCAAAGGTAATGATCTGGCAGACATATTCAGGGCCGCCATACCGGTTAATTACATATTGATACACCTTATCCCGGCCTTCAATGCAGAAATCCACATCAATATCCGGCATGCTGATTCGGGAAGGATTTAAAAAACGTTCAAAGATCAGGCCGTGTTCAATGGGATCAAGGGCTGTAATATCCATCGCATAGGACACCATGGATCCTGCGGCAGATCCTCTCCCAGGGCCTACAGGTACACCGATTTTTCTCGAATATTCTATAAAGTCGGCAACTATTAAAAAATATCCTGAGAATCCCATCCCAAGGATAACACCGATTTCATATTCAATCCGATCCCTGTAAATCTTTTCGTCAATATCCGGATGAGATACCTTAATCCGTTTAAGTTTATCTTCAAATCCTTCCATGGCTTTTTTACGGAAAATATCATCTTCTGATTCATCAGGGGACATGGCATATCTGGGAAAATGATAGGTTTTATCGTCAAACTCGACATTGCATCGAGATACTATTTCTTTTGTGTTCTCAATGGCATTGGGATACTGCCCGAGGGATTTCATCATTTCATCAGAAGATTTGAAATAAAGCTGATTCGAGTCGAATTTAAACCTGTCTTTTTTATCAAAGGTATCTCCGGTCTGTATGCAGAGCAGAATTTCATGAGCCTTATCATCTCCTTTGGAAAGATAATGGCAGTCATTGGTGGCCACCATTGGGATCGATAAGCGCTGACTGATGTCGAGGATTCCTTCATTGACCTTATGTTGAACCGACATTCCGTTTTCCTGGACTTCAAGGAAAAAATTACCTTCACCGAAAATATTCAGATAGAATCTGGCAGCATCATCTGCAGCATCCATCCTGCTTAGAAGGATATTTTTTGGGATATCTCCCTTAAGGCAGGCCGAAAGTCCGATCAAGCCCTTTGAATGAAGTTGAAGAAGCTCCCTGTCAATTCTGGGTTTATAATAAAATCCTTTGAGCTGGGCAATGGAAACGAGTTTGCATAAATTTGCATATCCTTCCCGGTCTTTTGCAAGCAAAACGAGGTGACTCAAGCCTTTGCTGTCCAGCGGGGTTTTATCATTTAATGTTCTCGGGGCAACATAAACTTCACATCCGATAACCGGTTTTATAGATTTTTTCCTTGCCTTTTCATAGAATTCCGCCACACCGAACATGGTGCCGTGATCGGTCATGGAAACTGCATCCATACCGTATTCAAGGCACTTCTGAAATAAAGAATCCAGTCTTATGGCACCATCAAGCAGTGAATACTCTGTATGAAGGTGAAGATGATAAAATGGTGAACTGCCCTGATCCATTTATGATGAACTGCTTTCAACCCTGTAGTTAGGAGCTTCTTTGGTAATAATGACATCATGGACGTGGCTCTCCCTTAGCCCTGCCGCACTTATCTTGACAAACCTTGCTTTCTTATGAAGATCGGCAATGGTTGAAGCCCCGATATACCCCATGCCTGCCTTGAGGCCGCCGATCATTTGAACCAGGTTTTCTCTAACAGTCCCCCTGAAGGGAATCCTGCCGACAATACCTTCGGGGACAAGTTCATCATCAACATCTATATCTTTCTGATAGTACCGGTCTGAACTGCCTTTTCTCATAGCTTCAACCGAACCCATCCCCCTGTAGGTCTTATATGAACGGCCCTGAAAAATAACAATTTCACCAGGACTTTCCGTTGTTCCGGCCAGAAGGCTTCCCAGCATAACCGTATCTGCACCGGCCCCAAGAGCCTTGGCCATATCCCCGGAAAATTTAATCCCGCCGTCTGCAATAATAGGAACCCCTGTTGATTTTGAAATATCTCTACAATTTAATATAGCAGTCAATTGCGGCACACCCACACCTGCAATGATTCTCGTGGTACAGATGGAACCCGGACCGATTCCGATTTTAACAGCATCTACTCCGGCATCAATCAGGGCTTTTGCGCCTGCTCCCGTAGCCACATTACCGGCAACAAGCTGGCAATCCGGAAAAGCATGCTTTATGGCCAACACGGCATTAATTACATTTTTCGAATGACCATGGGATGTATCAATCACAAGGGCATCTGTTCCAGCCCTTAGCAAGGCTTCAACCCTTGACATCATATCGGAACCGACACCAATGGCAGCACCTACCCTAAGCCTTCCATAGGAATCCTTGCATGAATTGGGATATTTTTTTATTTTTTCTATATCCTTAATGGTAATCAGACCTTTGAGCTTTCCTTCCTTGTCTACTACCAGAAGTTTTTCTATCCTGTGTTTATGCAGCATGATCTTGGATTCTTCAAGGGTGCATTTTTCAGGAACCGTAACAAGATTTTCGCTGGTCATGACCTCTCTGGCTGTTTTTTCCAATTGGGTCTCAAATCGCAAATCCCTGTTGGTCACAATACCGACAAGCTTATCCCCTTCGGTTACTGGAATTCCGGAAATTCTGTACTTGGCCATGATCTTCAGGATATCTGAGATGGTGACATCCGGATGCACCGTAATCGGGTCAACGATCATTCCGCTTTCTGATTTTTTTACACGGTCAACCTCGATCACCTGATCCTCAATACTCAGATTTCGATGAATAAACCCTAAACCGCCAGCCCTTGCCATACTGATGGCGGTTAGTGCCTCTGTAACCGTATCCATTGCTGCACTGACAATGGGGATATTCAGTTCAAGTTCTTTGGTTAAGCGGGTATGGGTCTGTACTTCATCCGGCAGAATGGATGAATACTCAGGTATTAGTAGAACGTCATCAAATGACAGCCCCTCCTCAAATACTAAATCGGACATAAATTAACCTCCAGAAAGGAAAATGTTTACAGATACCTTTTGATTGTCAATCCTATGTGGGTAAACGATCAGCAGGGCTTGAAACCAAGTCAGTATATAAACACTGATTTCTAACAAAAATGACCCTTTTTGGCAAGATCTATTCGATCATATGATTTGATTGACAGAAATGGTTTTTCTCTATAATTTGTCTCGAGCTGACTTTGGATGGCTTGTTACAAGGCCAGGACAACAATAACGAGAAAAAAAAATTATGCTTTTGGAGATTAATCCACAAAACCCGAGTGAAAGACAGATTTCGATTGTAGTCGATATCATCCGAAAAGGAGGGATTATTGCCTATCCGACCGATACATTCTACGGAATCGGCTGTGATATCATGAATAAAAAATCCATTGAAAAAATTTACACCATAAAGCAAAGAGATAAGAACAAGCCGTTTAGCTTCATTTGTCCTGATCTGAAAGATATTTCAAAATACGCGAAAGTTTCCAATTTTGCCTATAGAAACATGAAAAGACTGTTGCCAGGACCCTATACATTCATTCTGACCGGGTCAAAAATGGTTCCGAAAATCATGCTGACCAAACGGAAAACTGCAGGAATCAGGGTGCCAAACAATAAAATTGCCCTTGCACTGGCCCATCAGTTAGGAAACCCGATTCTTTCTACCAGTGCTTCTGGTTCAGATGGAAAAATTTTTGAAGACCCTTCACTGCTGCATGATCACTTTATCAAAACCATTGATGTCGTGATTGATGGTGGGCCTGTTCCCGGATCGCCCTCCAGCATCATTTCATTAATTGACGATATACCGGAGATTATCCGTTATGGTGCCGGAAATATTGATATCTTTGAATAAGGTGTCGGCGAGTTTTTTAAAAAAGGTCATTTTGTCTTCTCTCGGATATACCGGCTTTAGCTCACCGTCAATTCCCGAAAGCTCACCGGCCCATCGGACAGCATCATCCAGATTGCCGATGCGATCAATTAATTTTAATGTGACGGCTTTCTGTCCTGTATAAACCCTTCCGTCTGCAAGAGATCTGATGGTTTGAATTTCCATTTTCCGGGCATTTGCCACGTCGGTTACAAATTGAAGATGGAGCTCATCAACAAGCTCTTGAAAAAGTTTTTTCTCAGGTTCTTCAAGGTTTCTCAATGGAGAGCCCATATCCTTAAATTCACCGCTTTTGATAACCACTGGAGATATGCCGATTTTTTTTGCAATTTCCAATAAATTGGCATATTCCATGATGACACCGATGCTGCCGGTAATGGTACCGGAGTTGGCTATAATCCCGTCTGTTGCAGAAGCAATATAGTATCCGCCGGAAGCTGCCACAGATCCCATGGAAGCAATAATTTTCTTATCTGTTTTCATTTTTATGATTTCACGGTAAATTTCCTGGGAAGGACCGATACCACCGCCGGGAGAGTCAATTCTCAAGATGATCGCCTTTATGGCTGTGTCTTCCCGGAATGTTTTCATGTCCTTGATGATTTGTTTGGAAGAAAGGATCATCCCATTGATTTCCACGATTCCGATATTCCCATCGGAATCACCATATTGCTCAGAGAATTGAGAAGTAAGCATTTTTGTGCCGGAAAACAAAAAAACCGTAATGCTCGCAAACATCAGAGTAAAACAGGAGGTAATAACCATTACAAAGAATAAAAATGGGTGTCGTCTCGAAAACATATAAATTTCCTAATCATGGTTAAATTAATCGGGTTAAACAAAAGGCCAGTATAACTCGAAGTTATCCGGCCCTTGTACAAAAAAAGATGATATTGTTATGCCTGAGTGATTGGTTCCAGGCATAACAAATCTGTATTGTCCTTATTTTTTGGCGTTCTGAATCCTGTTTGCTTCGATCTGTTCCTTGATATTGCTTCTCAATATTTCACCAAAAGATGAAGTAGCAGGCTTCATATTTTTTGCAAACTCTTCAAGATATTTTCCATCATCATCTTCCTGAAGACGCTTGATGGAAAGTCCGATTCTTCTCTCATCACTATTGATATTCATTACCTTTGCCGTAATAGTATCGCCAACGGTATAATGTTCCTTTGGACTCTTCACATTCTCTTTACTGATTTCAGAGACATGAACAAGGCCTTCGATACCTTCTTCAAGTTCTACAAACACTCCAAAATCGGTCAGATTGGTAATGACACCGGAAATTTCCTTACCCACTTCATAGCGTTGGCTTACAGTCTCCCACGGATCTTTCTGAGTCTGTTTGATACCAAGGGAGAATCTTTCATTGGCCTTGTCAATATCAAGAACAACAGCCTGAATGGTATCGTTTTTCTTATAGACTTCAGAAGGATGTTTGATTCTCTTTGTCCATGAAATGTCCGAGATATGGACAAGACCATCAATATCATCATCTATTCCGATAAAAAGACCAAATTCCGTAATATTCTTGATTTTTCCTTCAATGATGGTACCGACAGGATATTTTTGAGAAATAACTTCCCATGGATTATCCACTGTCTGTTTAATACCAAGAGAGATTCTTCTATTTTCCGGTTTCAGATCAAGCACTACAGCTTCAACTTCTTCACCTACGGTTACCATCTGAGATGGGTGGCGGATTTTTCTTGTCCAGGACATTTCAGACACATGAATGAGCCCTTCAACGCCCTCTTCAAGCTCAATGAAGGCACCGTAATCCGTCAGACTGACAACTCTGCCGGAAACCTTGGAATTAACCGGATATTTATGAATCGCAGTTGTCCATGGATCAGGGGTAAGCTGTTTCATGCCAAGAGAGACTCTTTCTTTTTCAAAATCATAGGAAAGAATCTTTACATTGATCTTGTCACCCACTGAGAAGAGTTCGGACGGATGTTTCACCCTTCCCCAGGAAATATCGGTAATATGCAGAAGTCCATCTACCCCGCCAAGATCAACAAAAATACCGTATTCCGTAATATTTTTAACAATACCTTCCATAACCTTGCCGTCTTCAATGGCTGCCAGAGTCGTGGTTCTTAATTTATCTCTATCAGCTTCAAGAAGGACACGTCTTGAAAGAACAATATTGTTTCTTTTTTTATTATATTTCAGTATTTTGAATGTATAGGTTCTATTCACCATTTCATCCATATTGCGGATGGGTCTTAAGTCTGCCTGCGATCCGGGCAAGAATCCTATCAGGCCGATATCAACGGAGAAGCCGCCTTTGACGCGACTTGTGATAACACCCTTAATGGTTCCGTCGGCATCGTAAATGTCTTTAATGGCATCCCATACTTTGACTTTTTTAGCTTTCTCATGGGATAAAAGGACGGTTTCCTCTTCTTCGTCCCAGAGTTCGATCATCACCTCAATCTGATCATTGACATGCACATTAACATTGCCTTTTTCATCAATGAATTCATGAATGGAAATCTGTCCTTCAGATTTATACCCAACATCAACAAGAATCGTATCCCTTCCGACAGATATTACGGTACCGGTAACAACTTGGCCTTCTTCAAATTTTTTAAGGCTTGACTCATAGATGTCTAAGAGTTCTCCCATGGTTTCTTCGCCTGTAATTTCAGACAAAGAGACATCTTTTTTCTCTAATTTTTCTTCTGTTTCAGAATTCATTTTTTGGCTTTGATTTTCTTTAGAATTGATGTTCATTAATAATAATCCCCCTAATCGTATTTTTATACTTGCTCATAATAGCAGGATTATAGACAAGTACAATTGGGCTTTATACCAAGTAAAAAATAAAATATCAACAGGATTGTTAAGCTTGTCAAGCTTTTTCAATATATTCCAGCATCTTTTCAACGACCTGTTCAACGGTCAGAAAGGTAGAATTGATTTTAATGGCATCCTCTGCCGGCTTAAGGGGTGCGGACATCCTTTTTGAGTCTTTGTTATCCCTTATCTCCATATCCTTTTGTACACGAGATAGATCCTTTGTTTCTTCCTGCATTTCATCAAACCGTCTTTTTGCTCTGATATTCAGATCTGCATAAAGAAAAAACTTATAAGATGCTTCTGGAAAAACAACTGTCCCCATATCTCTGCCTTCAAAAACAGCGTCCTTTGTCCGGGCTATATTCCTTTGAATATCAAGAAGGGCAGATCGGACCTGGAGCTTTGCAGAAGAAGAAGATGCGAGCATGGATATCTCAGGAGTTCTGATATAACCGGATATGTCTCGGCCGGATGACATCAAAACAAGACGGTTTTCTTCCATTACAAAATTAAGATCAAGCTTTTTTAATAATCCTTCAAGAATGTCATCATTTTCCCAGTTGATATTCTGCCGAAGGATCTCAAATGCAACTCCCCTGTAAAGAGCACCCGTATCCACATAGATGCATCCAAGCTTTTGTGACAAAAGCATGCTGACGGTTGTTTTGCCTGCTCCCGCAGGTCCATCTATGGTAATGATTCTTGTATTCACCGGATACCTTTTATTTTTGAATTACCTTTTGAAGTGAATTAATCAATATTGTATTTTCTTCCTTGGTTCCTGCAGTAATTCTTAAAAAGGTATCAAATCCATAGGATTTCATTGATCGCACGATAACGCCCAATTTCAACATTTCCTCGAAAACTTTTGTTGCATCGGCTTTAAGATCCACCATTAAAAAATTAGACTGAGTGGGCAAGCACTTTAATCCAAGAGCCCCAAGCTCTGAAAACAAATAATCAAGACCTTCATGTATCGTGTTGATGGTTTTTTTAAAAAATTCTTCATCTTCAAGTGCTGCGACGGCTGCTGCCTGGGCAAGCGTATTTACATTAAACGGCTGACGTATCCTGTTGAGCACGTCAGCAATTTCAAAATCCATAATCCCATATCCCACCCTAAACCCTGCAAGTCCATAAACCTTGGAAAATGTTCTCAGGGTCACAATTCTGGGGTCAGCCAATGGTTTTTGAAGTGAATCATAAACCGTTTCATCTCTTACAAATTCAATATAGGCTTCATCCACAATAATGATAACATCCTCTGGTACTTTTGCCAAAAAATCATTGAATTCATGAAAAGAAATAATACTGCCCGTGGGATTAAACGGATTTGTGATAAAAATCATCCGGGTTTTTGGAGAAAGCCTATCGATGAGACCTTTCAAATTCGTGGAAAAATCAACCAGAGGTACCATAATCGGACACCCCTTAGCGGTCTTGACACTGATTTCATACATTAAAAAAGACGGCAATGGCATCAGCGCTTCATCCCCTGGATTTAAAAATCCGTGGGCAAGAAGTGCAATAATATCATCTGATCCATTTCCAAGGACAATATTTTCAGGGGGGACCTTAAATTTGCGGGAAAGTTTCTGCTTCAACAGATACCCGGAGGATTCGGGGTAGCGGTTCATATCCCTCATCTGTGCTTTGACGGCATCATGAACGTTTGGGGAAAACCCTAACGGATTTTCATTGGATGCAAGCTTGATGATATGGGTAATCTTATATTCTCTTTCGACTTCTTTAAGAGGCTTGCCTGCTTCATAGGCATTGATGGTTGATAGTGTTTCACTGGTTTTAAATTTCATGTCCGGCTCGCTCCTAATGATAAAGAAAACAATCATTAGTTAGGATTTGTAATTTTGTCAATGGTTATGATACTTAGGAGTTCAGAATATATAATGCACAGGGATTTTTATGATTAATAAAGTGACAACCGGGCTTGAAAACCTCATTGAACATCCGCCCGACTATTTACGCGGAAAACGATTGGGATTGTTATCCAACCCGGCATCAATCCACAGTCATTTCAGGCATGCGAAAGATCTGATCCATACCTTTTTTCCAGGCAGGCTGACGGCCTTGTTCTCACCTCAGCATGGGTTTTATGCGGAAAAGCAAGACAATATGGTTGAATCCCGTCATTTTATTGAATCAAACTTGAATATCCCTGTATTCAGTCTTTACAATGATACAAGGATCCCAACAAAGGAAATGTTTGATGAGATTGACATTCTGCTCATCGATATTCAGGATGTCGGGACCCGGGTATATACATTTATTTATACCATCTCTTATTGTCTTGAAACGGCAAAAAGATGCAATAAGCCGGTGGTGATCCTGGACCGCCCCAACCCTATCGGCGGGTTGCAGGTTGAAGGCAATATCCTGTCAAACGACTGCATTTCATTTGTCGGGAGATTTCCCATTCCCATGCGGCATGGGTTAACCGTTGGAGAGATCTCACAGTTTTTCAACCAGGAATGCGGAATTAACGCTGATCTCAGCATTATTCCCATGAAAAACTGGAAAAGACATCTGTACTGGCAGGATACCGGACTCCCGTGGATTTCTCCTTCCCCAAACCTGCCTACGCCCCAATCCTGCATGGTTTATCCTGGTCAGGTTATTTTTGAAGGTACCAATATATCTGAAGGGCGAGGCACAACCCTGCCTTTTGAACAGTTTGGAGCTCCCTTTCTTGACATCCAGAACATAAAAAAAGAAGCCGAAAAGGCCATCAAAGGAGCAATCCTGCGCCCTGTTTATTTTGAACCCACCTCTGGGAAATGGCATGGGCAAGCCTGCAAGGGTTTTCAGATTCATATTACTTCAAAAAAAGAGTATAATTCCTTTCTTTCGTCCCTGATACTGATGCAATTGATTCTCAGGCATCATCCCAATGCGTTTAAATTCAAGGAACCTCCTTATGAATACGAGTTTGAGCGAATGCCCATCGATTTAATACTAGGGAGTAAAACACTGCGCGAAAAGCTTGCGGCCCAAGAAGACCCAGTCCATCTATCGGATCAATGGAAAGATGAACTGGATCAATTTCAATCTCTTTCAAGAAAGTATCACTTATATGATTGAAAATGATCCGGCACATCCATGGAAAAGAATGAGTTTTAAAGGCAATAAAGTCTGGGCAGAAACCGATACCGATGGAAACCTCAAGGTTGAAAAAGGAACTGTACGGGTCAAATATAATTTACAACAGGACTATGAATACAAAGCCAAAATAGAGAATTTATTTCCTGAAGATCAGGCGGTTCCTGCCGGAAAAAAAATATTATCCTCTGTCGGATCATCCCCGATAACAGCAAAAAATTCATCTTCAACCCAAATATCCATTATGGAAAACCTACCGGATCATTGTATCAAGGTTTATACTGATGGTGCATCTTCAGGCAACCCAGGCCCTTCCGGGATCGGCGTTCTTTTTCTTTATGGTGAAAATAGAAAAGAGATTTCTTTTTTCATCGGCAGAGCGACCAACAATAAAGCCGAGCTGACGGCAATTAAAGTCGGGCTTGAAGAACTCAAACGATTTGATTTGCCTGTCCGAGTTTTTTCTGATTCAAGCTATGCGATCGGCCTTCTGGCAAAAGGCTGGAAAGCAAAATCAAACCAGGATCTTGTCTTTGAGATACGATCTTTGATGACAAAATTTTCCGACCTCTCCTTTATCAAGGTAAAAGGCCACTCCGGGATAAAAGAAAATGAGGTGGCAGATTTCCTGGCTACTTCCGCCATAAAAAAAGGCCTGTCGTGAAACCAGGCCTTTACCATCATTTGTTTGAAATTGAAATCCTGATGGGTTTTCCGATCGTCTGTCTAATTTTAAATCAGTCTTTTGAATCCTCTGTGTCTTTACCCTTTTCATTTTTCCATGTATCTTTAAGTTCATCAAATCCAAGATAGAGAGCGAGACCGCCGCCTATCAGCAGAACAGGGGGAACGCAACCTAAAATTAGATTTACAAACTGATTAAAAAAAACAGCCAAACCCACAAAGCCCAGAAGCACTGCAATGGCTCCACCGATTAATGTTTTCATACTGAGATCCTCCTAGAAAATTAATTAAAATATTAAGTATTCATTTACAATAAACATATCTGGAAATTATCAACATAAGGATAGCAAAAAAAATAGCACATGGTGTTGCTTTTGACAAGACTATTTTAAGATTGCCATTACAGCCAAGCAATGGTAATAAATATGGATTATATTGAGTATTAGAATATCCTTAAAAAGGAATAATAATGGCATTATTTCAAAGGCTTAAAGGCCGCATTGCAGAATCAAGGCTTAAGCTTCGCAAATCCATCAACCATATGCTGGATAATTCCTATGATTATTTTCTCTGCTATTATCCCGGGGACTCCGGGTATCTTATCCAGAGGCTCATCAGACGGCTGATAAATAATATCAATTTTGACGATCACAATATTGAAAAAATCAAAAATATTGATTCAAACAGCATCATTGTATATGCAAGCAAGAATAAAAGAATTCTGGATTTTCTATATTATCATACTAAGCTTAAATCCATGAACCTGCCATATCCGGAGATAGGGTTTGATTTCAGGTTTTTTCTTCTCCTGCCTGTAAAACGCCTATTTCAAATCTTTATCTGTCATATGGATTATTTTTTCCATCATTTACACTTCAAGGATGCCTATACTACAGGTTATGCCGTAAAAGAACTTCGAAACGGAAAAACAGGATTTGTCTGTTTGATCGAAGAAGAAGATTTCTATAAACGGTTTATTAAATCAACCCCAGACCCCCTTTTTCTTTTGATAGAGCTTCAAAAGAATATTGATACTTCCGTCATAATCATTCCCGAAGATATCATCTATATAACAAAACCCATGAGAAAAGATCCGAGCCTTACTGATATTCTTTTGGGGACCCATGAAAAACCTGGGGTAATCAAAAGGTTCTTCACCATTTTAAGACACCCTGAAAAAATCCGGGTTGAACTTGCCAAACCGGTTGATCTCAAAGAATTTATCCACAGACCTGAGATAGAACAGCTTGATTCGGAATTTCAAACCCACAGGCTTCGAAAACATCTGGTTGATATCCTGAACCGCCAGAGAAAGAGTATAACCGGACCGGTTTTAAAATCTCGACAGGAGATCACCGAAGATATTCTAACCCAAAAGGCCTTGCGTGAATTTCTTGCCCAATATTCCTCGGAAAACAATCTCACCTTAAATAAAACCCATAAAAAAGCAGCGGTTTATATAAAGGAAATTGCAGCCAACTATAATCTTCAAATTATCAATTTCGCAAACTGGTTATTAACCTGGATGTTTAAAAATATTTTTGAAGACCTTGTTCTAAATCAGGAAGAAATCAACCGCATGAGAGAAAAATCAACAGATGCCCCGCTGATTCTTGTTCCCTGTCATAAAAGCCACCTCGATTATCTCCTGTTGCCCTATGTTATGTATAGAAACAACATGCCCTGCCCTCATGTTGCGGCCGGAAAAAATCTTTCGTTCTGGCCCCTGGGGCCACTATTCAGGGGTGGCGGCGCCTTTTTTCTTCGAAGAACTTTCATCGGTGCACCGCTCTATGCAAAAATTTTTGCCGCCTATCTGGAAAAATTACTGTATGAAGGTTTTAATATAAAAATTTTTATTGAGGGCGGAAGAAGCAGAACAGGAAAGCTCTTATCACCAAAACCGGGCGGCATTGCCATGCTTATTAATGCTTTTAATAACGGCGCCTGTGACAATCTGTACTTTGTTCCCATTTTTATCGGTTATGATCGTGTCCTGGAAGAAGATGCTTATTTAAAGGAAATTGAAGGAGGGAAAAAAAGCCCTGAAACACTGAAAGGTCTTATCAATGCAAGAAAATTTTTAAAAAAAAAATACGGCAAAGTCTATATGAAATTTAATGAGCCGATATCCATTAAGGCATATATTCAGGAAAAGGGCATTGATCTTTCCAGAGCTTCGAAAGAGGACTACATCAAATTTGTAAAAAGCTTCGGATACAAGCTTATCAATGCCATCAACAAAAATGCGGTTGCCACGCCTCATGGAATTGTCGCCAGCGCTGTTTTAAATTGTTCAAAAAACAGCTTCACCAGAAAACAGATGATATCAAGGGTGAATACGTATATGAACCTTTTGATATTTATGGACGCAGAGCTCTCCGATACACTCCGGATTGACCCGGATAATACATTGAGTTCAGTCATCAATGATTTTATATCACGGGACTTTATCGAGTTAGCCGATGAGGATGACAAGGACATCACCGAAAATACAATTTTTATTGTAAAAGATAACAAAAGAGCTGTCCTGGATTATTACAAAAACTCAGTTATCTCTTTTTTCATCCGGTATGCCTATACGGCTATGGCTATTCTTGAAGCGGATAGATTTCAGTTTGCTTCATCCGATCTTACCATCCGGTATAAATTTCTCGAAAAACTATTTATTGATGAATTTTTCTTTGATGAAGACATCACCTGTGAAGAAAATATTTCTACCTGTATCAAAGGATTTCTCAATGAAGGCATCCTTGTTCCGGATGTACCGGAATCGGATCTCTTTCAGATTACATCCCAGGGATTAAAAAAATTAAAATGGTTTGCTCTCTTTCTTTTGCCTTTTTTTGAATCCTATCTAACTACCCTTCAATATTTTGAAAAATATGAGCCCGATAAACATGATGAAAAAGAAAGGATTAAAAAAATCCATTCAATGGGAACAAAACTCTATAAAGGCAAATTGATCAATCTGAAAGAATCCTTGTCACAAGTTACTTATAAAAATGCAGTCCATTATTTTACAAGGAATGGCATTAAAGGGTCCGGGGATCATGTGCAGATTGAATTTTATAAGAATATTCTGGACCGGTTGACCCGTCTTATTGAATCATAATGCCATGAAAGCACTCATCCTTGCCGCAGGATACGGCACAAGGCTTTTACCCTATACCTTGAAGATACCAAAACCGCTGTTTACACTGAATTCCATATCCATATTGGAACATTTGGTAAAGCAGCTTAATGAGCATGGGTGTGAACAGATCCTCATCAATACCCATCATCTTCATGAACATGTAGAAAACTTTGTGAATAAACTTCCGTACAATATCCGCACAATTTTTGAGCCTGTCATCTTAGATACCGGCGGTGCCATTGCCAATGCGAGGCCTTTTCTTAGGGAAGCCCCTTTTTTTGTAATCAATTCCGATATTATTTTTGATGTTGATCTCACTTGTGTATATGCATCTCACATGACATCAAATTGCCTTGCCACGCTTGTTCTTCATGATTATGAAACATTCAATAAAGTATCTGTGGATATTGAAGGCTTTATCCAAAGTTTTGACTCAAAAACATCCGGCCTTGCTTTTACCGGGATACAGGTTTTGTCCCCTGAAATATTTGATCATTTCCCTGATAAAAAAGTATTTTCGAGCATAGCGGTTTATCAGGAGCTGATTCATCATAAAAAAATAAGGGGCTTTTTAAAAAAAGAGATTTACTGGTCCGACATCGGAACAAAAGAGTCCTATTCAATGACATCCCTGCTTGAACTTGCAGCATCTCAGTTCAATCTGAAACAGGACAAAATAAAAAATATCCAGGTTCACAAACTTGCCGGTGACGGATCAGACAGGATCTGGTACAGGGTTTCCCATCAGAATAAATCCTTTATCGTTGGTGACCATGGGATATGCCTTCCAGACACAGAGCCCTTAATGCAGCTCTATTCCTTTGTTCATATCGGTCGGCATCTTTTTTCAAAAGGTATACCCGTACCCCGGATTTTGAATTATGATATACTCTCCGGCATGGTCATCATGGAGGATCTCGGGGATGTTCATCTTGAAACCCTTGCCAGGCAGCAGAATGGCATACTATCTTTGGTGAAATTATATCAAAAAGTGATTGATCTTCTGATTGAATTTTCAATCAAAGGACTTCAGGAATTTAATACGGAATGGACCTGTCAGACGCCCACCTATTCAAAAGAACTGATTCTTGAAAAAGAATGCCGTTATTTCATGGATGCTTTTATCAACGGTCATTTAAATCTGAATCTATCCTGGCAGGACTATGAAGATGAATTTGGCTATATCGCAGATCATGCCCTGAAAAACGGAATTACAGGTCTCATGCATCGAGACTGCCAATCCAGAAATATCATGATATTCGACGGTCAGCTTTTTTTTATTGATTTTCAATCTGCCAGAATCGGACCTTTGCAATATGATCTGGCTTCCCTACTCATCGATCCTTATATGAATTTGAGTGACGCAATAAAAGATAAGCTTTTACATTACACTGTGGAAAAATTAAACCTGAACACCATTCAAGGAGAGGCATTTTTAAGAAATTATCAATTCTGCTGCCTGACCCGAAATCTTCAATTTCTTGGGGCCTTCAGCTATTTAAGTCGGGTCAAAAAGAAAATAGGTTTTGAACAATACATCCCATTTGCTGTAAGCTCATTGAAAAACATCATCATGGGTTTAAATATTAACAAGATTCCAAAACTGACAAGACTGGTTCAAATGATTTAAAAAAGAGGCAAATATGGAAAACATTAACATTATGATCAATGGGTTACCCGGAAACGTGGCCAAAAAAATGGCTGAGTTTGGCATCGCAGACAAAAGATTCAATGTCATCCCCTTCTCTCTGACCGGTCAAGAGATTGAAGAAAAAATCGTTACTATTGATACTCTTGCCTTTGAACTGGTCAGGCCAGACTCCCGGGATCAAAAAACAGCCCATATTAAATCTCTTTTCCCCTTTTTTATTTGTATTGATTATACACACCCCAGTGCCGTGAATTCCAATGCCCTCTATTATGTACAAAATAAGATTCCATTTGTCATGGGAACCACCGGAGGCGACAGAAAACTGCTTGAAGAAATCGTTAAGGTTGCCGCAACGCCTGCAGTTATAGCGCCCAACATGGCCAAGCAGATTGTCGGGTTCCAGGCCATGATGGAATATGCGGCCGATACTTTTCCAGGACTTTTCAAAGGATATACTCTTCAGGTGGTTGAAAGCCATCAGAAAGGAAAAGCAGACACTTCTGGCACGGCAAGGGCCATGGTCGGTTATTTCAATAAACTCGGTGTTAATTTTGATATGGACAATATAGAAATGATCCGGGATCCTGAAATACAGGAAAAAGAATGGGGTATCAAAAGAGAACATCTGAGCGGACATGGATGGCATACTTATACCCTGAAGGCAGAAGACGGGTCTGCCCTGTTTGAATTCAAACACAATATTAACGGCAGAGATATTTATGTCAGTGGAACTTTTGATGCCGTCCTTTTTCTGAAGAAGAAACTCGATCATCCAGACAAATCCCGGAAACTGTATACCATGATTGATGTTCTAAACGGGAAATAGTCCTTTGAATCTGTATCTTAAGATTATTCTGTTCATCCTGGGAATTGCCTACCTTATCAGCCCTGTGGATATTATTCCGGATTTTATGGTTCCTTTCCTTGGTTTTGTCGATGACGGACTGATCATAGCCGTTGTTTATCATCTGATCCGGTATGGAACCTTGCCTGCTTTTTTTTTCAGAAAACAGAAACCTATTCAAAAACCATCGGATCAGAAATTCAATCATTCAGATTCAAAGACCCAGGATTCCGATCCAGGTGAAAAGAAAACCTCAAATCAACGTATACTCAAAACACCCTATGAGATTCTCGGCATCCATCCCGGGGCATCAAAAAAAGAAATCAGTGCTGCCTATAAGGAAGCCATCAAAAAATACCATCCCGATAAACTCTCCCATTTGGGAGAAGAATTTTCCAGCCTTGCCAATAAAAAATTCCTTGAAATACAGAGGGCTTATGACACCTTGATGAAATAATAGAAAATGAACCCCGGGTCTTGATAAAAAGAAATAATGAAAGGGAGTGGGCAGTGACAGATTTCTTAAAAATCGGAACAAAAAAGATTGAAGTTCAATGGCATAGAGAAGGGAAAAAAGACTCTCCCACGCTTGTCTTTTTGCACGAGGGTTTGGGATGCACTGAAATGTGGAAAGATTTTCCTTATCTGTTATCCAAAAAGACGAGATACCCGGCATTAATTTTTTCACGGCTGGGGTATGGGGCCTCTGATCCATGTCCGACGCCATGGAAAATCAATTTTATGCACAAAGAGGGATTACAGATACTGCCTGCTGTAATAAAAGAAGCAAAGATTAAAGATCATATTCTGATCGGCCATTCAGACGGTGGTTCCATCGGTATCATATATGCCGGCAGTCCCTATGCCAAAGGATTGAAAGGACTGATCACGGAAGCGGCTCATATATTCTGCGAAGAACTATCTGTAAAAAGCATTTCTGAAGCAAAGATCAATTATGAACACTATGATCTCAGGGAAAAGCTTGAAAAATATCATGGTGAAAATACGGAAAATGCTTTCCGGGGTTGGAATGATGTCTGGCTGAATCAGCATTTCATCAAATGGAACATTGAAAAATATCTGCCGAAAATCAAGGCGCCCATGCTTGCAATTCAGGGACTTGAGGATCAGTATGGTACCTTGAACCAGATAGAATCCATCAAACGCCGAGTAAACCGTGCCATAACGCATATCATTGATAATTGCAGACACTCTCCACACTCAGAGCAGCCCGAGATGGTGCTCAATATCATGGCCCGGTTCATTAATGAGATTACCTCATAAATTCGGACTATAAGTCGCTGGCATAACCGAGTATGCCGCCTGGATCATACTTTCCGCACTCTGCAATTACAATTCGAGGTGGATTAATTAGATAATAAATTCAAATATTTATAGAAAAATGGATGTAATTCAGTAATTAAATTTAATTTAGACTAGATTTTTTTTGCTTCTATCTAATATCGATTTTTCAGTAAAGAAACAATCGACACATAGGAGCCCATATGGATACCATAGATTTTAGTAAACTAACGATAACAGATGTTCAATTTTTACCCATCGTCAAAGAGTATGCCCGCC
>JAIFMF010000185.1 GCA_020048635.1 Desulfobacula sp.
TATGATTTTCTGAAAATCAAGTCTCAAATGCCTGAACCCGAAATCCCGAGCCAGGTTCCGGAAAAAATAAAAACCGGCATTGAATTTAGAAATGTGGAATTTTTTTACCATAATAATGTAAAAAATGTGCTAAATTGTGTAAATTTTTACATAAAGCCAGGAGAAATAGTTGCCCTTGTCGGAGAAAACGGGTCTGGAAAATCTACTTTAATAAAATTATTAACACGACTCTATGACCCCTCGAAAGGACAAATTTTTCTGGACGGGCAGAATATTAAAAATTTTAAGATTGATGCATTCAGAAGAAAAATCAGCGTGGTGTTCCAGGACCATATCCGATACCAGTTGTCTGCCGGGGAAAATATCTTTCTTGGAGATCTTTCCCAGAAAGACAATATGGAAAAAATAAAGCAGGCCGCTGGTCAGGCCGCTGCGGATAAAAAAATTGAAAGCTTTCCTCTGAGGTATGACACCCCTTTGGGCCGATGGTTTAAAGACGGTGAAGAATTGAGCATGGGGCAATGGCAGATGGTGGCGATCTCAAGGGCATTTTTCCGGGATGCGGAGATTGTTGTCCTGGATGAGCCCTCCAGCGCCCTGACCCGGAAACCGAAATGAATATTTTTTCAAAACTGAAAAAATTGATCCAGGGGCGGTCCGCCCTGATTATCAGCCATCGGTACTCAACGGTTAAAATGGCTGATAAAATCCTTGTTCTGGATAAGGGGCAGATTGTTGAGCAGGGTTCCCATGAAGCGCTGATGGCCAGGGGTGGAAAATATTGCCACCTTTATAATACCCAGGCAAAGGGATACCAATAATCAAAACAGAACCAATTTTGTCAGACCGGAACCCGTAATTTGTCAGATCCACTGCTGAATTTTATTTTTGCCTGTATATTTTTTTTTAAGTTGAAATATTTTCCCTGATTTAATATGAAGGATACGTGTTAAAATCATGACCAACGAGTCCACCAGATGTCCAATGGAGATAGCGCTGTGAAAAAGAGAAGTTGCGAAAGGTTCGGCATTCCGGGTACTGTCCTTTATTATAAGAATAAACCCCGCTTTTTCGGCAGCGGGAAATATTCAGATGATTATTATCCGGTCATCAATATGAGCAAAGGAGGGGTCAGTTTTTTATGCAATCAAAGACTCAAAGCCGGGGCTTCCCTGGTTGTAAAAATAAAAATTCCCGGCATTGAAACGGAATCGGAAATCATTGCAGAAGTCCGATGGATATCAAAAAACCCGGAACAAAGCTATCGATACCGGACCGGACTTTCCTTCAGCTCCTATGGGGACAGGAAAAACCAGAACCCGAAAGAGGTTCTCACATTGCTGGAAAATCTCGAGGACACATTTGCCAAACCGGAACAGGCAATATTTTCCATACTGAAATAAATAGGCATTCATGGCACACAATTTGCTTTGATAGTGCAGGACACACAAGAATAAATGAATTAAATTATGACACAGAATAGGAGAGTTAAAATGAGACATAGAATGATCACAAGCCTTCTTATCATCGGGTTACTGATGTTTTCTTATCCCTGCTTTGCAGACTCGTGGGAAAAAGAATTCGTACAAACCCTTCAGAAAGGCAAAATAATCCCAGCCGGGCAGGCACAGGGCTTGGGGTACACGCCTGCTGAAGAAACCGTGCTGGAGGGTGCAATTAAAAAAGCCATGGAGCTAAAAGCCCCGCCATGCGAAGCAATGAAAATCGCCGTGGATCTAAAATATAACCCGTTTTCGGTTTTAACTAATATTTTTAGTTATGAGGGAGAAGTGAATCTGGATCAGCTCTGTATGTGTGCCACGGAAAGCGGTGTCAATAAACAAATTATTGCAGAGGCTGCCACGAAAGCCATAACTCCCCTGGGAACCCCTGTTTTCGAACGGGATGAAATTATCCAGGCCCAATGCTTAAAGGAAATAGGACTGGGGTATACGGCATTAGAAGTACCACCGCCGCCCATCCCGCCACCGACACCACCGAAACCATTTTCCGTATCGAGCCCAAGCGCTTCATAGAAAATCTGAAAAAGTACAAAAACGCCCTGAATTCCTTACAACAGGGCGTTTTTTTATTGACATTATGCCTTTGTAAATATTAAGCTGCTCCAAATTTGATAGTCATACTATCGGGTTGGTTTCTTTTGATGTTTTTCATTTTAATAATTTAGTCGAACTTATTATATTAAAAGGGAATAAGCAAAATGAGGTATCATAAAAATTTCATTCAGTTCCTCATCATGGTTTTATTTGTCGTTTTGTTGACCCATGGTGCCTATGCCGATGACACGCCTCCTGTCGGCCAGTCGAAAAGTGAGCCCTCCTCATCCATACCTGAAGGTCAATCCAAAGAAAAACCGGTTCCTGAAGATGAGGGCATCGGCTCTGATATCTTCGGCAAGCAGGGGGGAAACTTCCATCCGTTTGTAATCTTTCAGGAAGTTTATACTGACAATCTTTTTGCCACACATACCAATACAAAAAGCGATTTTATTACCACCATTGCCCCGGGTGTCTGGCTTGCTTTTCCTGCCAACAGAGAAAAACTTTTATCCATAGATACGACAACCACTTCTCCTGGAGGGCTTAATTTAAGCCGCATCAAGCCTGAAACCACCCGGCGGTATCAATCCTATTTTCTTTATTCACCGGAATTTCTGCTCTATTCCGACCATTCATCGCTTGATCATGTAAACCACAAAGCCGAAGGGCTTTTCCAATATAACTTGAGTTCAGGGCTTTCCTTTGACATTATTGATATTTTTCATGATCGAGAAGATATTGCTGGCAATGGTATTATTGATACGCTTTACCGATATAAAGACAATCTTCTGGATTTGGTTGCCACTTATGCAGCCCCTTCAGGAAAATTCAAATTTGAATTGGACTACTCAAATTACGACATCAATTATGAAGATCTCGCTGCATCCTACAGGAACAGAAACGACGATTCTTTTGGCATCTCTGCGTTTTATCAATTCTGGCCCAAAACTTCTCTTTTTGTGGAATATAATTTTGCAGATATTGATTTTGACGGCGGGACGTCTACCGATAGTATTGAAAACCGGTATTATGCCGGTGCTACCTGGGATATGACCGCGAATACACGGGGGACTCTGAAACTGGGGTATATTCAAAAAGATTTTGACGCCCCGACCATCGAAGACCAGGATGGCTTTTCCGTTGAACTCCAGACCCAGCACAATCTGACTCCCAAAAGAGGGCTCCAGATCAGTGGATACCGGAAATTCCATGAGTCGGACTTTGGCGGTGCATCCACTTTTCTTTCATCGGGAATCAATGTTGCCTTGCTGCAGCGATTTTCAGAAAAATGGACCGGAACCTTTGATGTCTCATTTGAAAAAAATGAATACAAAGGATTTGACAGAGCCGATGATTTATTTGGAATTGGCCCGGCAGTAAGGTTTGAACCTAGAAAATGGCTGATTTTTGACCTCGGTTATAATTATTATCTGAATGACTCAAATATAACGACCTATGACTATGAAGCCAACCAGATTTATTTCAGGGCAACCCTGTCCTTGTAAAAAAAGAATGCAAAAAAAATATAGAACCCTATTGATTCTGTTTTTATTCTTTATGCCCCTGATTGCCTTTTCCCAGGAATATACCATTGGCGAAGGGGATGTCCTTGATATCAAGGTATATGAGAATGACGACCTGGCCACAACCGTTCGGGTCAGTTCGAACAGCACCATACGGGTTCCGCTGATAGGCGAAATCTCTATCAAAGATCTGACGGTTTCCCAGATATCCTCAAAAATTGAGGGATTATACGCCGACGGGTATCTTGTCAATCCCCAGGTCGATGTTTTCATTAAAGAACACCGGAGCAAGAAAGCCGTTATTCTGGGGCAGATCAAAAATCCAGGTCAATATGAACTCAGGGGTAAGGTAACCATTCTGGAATTTATTTCCACGGCGGGCGGGTTGACCACAGATGCAGGCGGAACCGCAACCATTAAACGAACGACCGGGTCCGGCGAGAACAAAGATCAGATCGTTCTGGATCTTGAAAAACTCATCAAAAAAGGTGACGTTTCCCTAAACCTCACTGTTCAGGATAATGACAGCATCTATATTTCCAAGGCAAAAACCTATTATGTTTCCGGCGAAGTGGTTAAACCCAATCAATATGTATACGAACAGGAACTGACCGTCATTAAGGCGATTACCATGGCAGGAGGCTTTTCAAAAATAGCCGCAAAGGATAAAGTTCAGATTATCCGGCTTATAAAGGGCGATAAAAAAGTCCTTGAAAAGGTTAACATGGACGAGCCGGTACTTCCGGATGATGTGATTGTCGTACCCGAAAGTTTTTTTTAAATTATGGATGAAAAAGAAATACATTTAAGAGACTATCTTCGAATTATCAACAAGCGCAAAGGACCTATCCTTACTTTTTTTATTCTGACGCTTCTGATCGTGATCATTGCAACTTTTACAGCAACTCCCTTATATTTTACCAGCACCAAGGTATTGATAGAAAAAAATACTGCCGGCTCATTAACCACAACTTCTACTTATACTGCTTATGATCCTGAATTTATTGAAACTCATAATCAATTGATTATGAGTGCGGCTGTTATTGAAAAGGCAGTTGAAAGCCTGAATCCGGAAAAAACCTATGATACCTTTTTTAAAAAGAAGGAAGAAAAAAAATCCTATATTCAAGCGTTTGCAGGATGGATGAATGACCAATACATTTCATTAAAAGAGATGATCGGAATTGAAACCCTTTTTTCAACCTCCGATGATGTTGTTGAAAAACAAATTTCCAGTGATATTCCCCTGACCAAGGCCCAGATTCTCGGGAATTTGATTAAACAGAATATATCCGTCATACCTGTTGAAAATTCAAGAATCCTGCAAATCGGGTATCTTTCCGACAATCCGGCGGTTGCCATGAAAGTCGCCGATGCCGTTGCCCAGGCTTTCATTGAGAAGCTTGTCGACATGCAGATGGAAGTCTCCGGATATAGTATCAGTTGGATGTCACAAAAAGCTGAGGTCCAGCGGAAAAAGCTGGAAGAATCTGAACAGGAATTGCAGGTGTACAAGAAGCAGCAGGATATTGTCACCATTGAAGATAAAGTGACTGTCCTGCCGGAAAGACTGGCAGATCTATCAAGGAATATGACGGTCTCGGAAACAAAAAAAAAGGAATTGCTGGCCGTCTACAATCAGGTGAAAAATGTCAGAAAAGAGCAGCTTGAATCCATTCCCGCCGTTGTTAAAAATGTCTCTCTGGAATCCATCAATCAGAAAATTATTATGGCAGATCAGAAAATTTCCGAGCTGTCAAAAAAATATGGCCCAAAGCATCCTAAAATGATCACCGCAAAAAATGAACTTGAAAGCCTGAAAGGGAAAAAATATTCAGAACTTGAAAAAGTGGTTGAGACCATAAAAAATGAATATCAGCTTGCGGAAGGAAATGAGAGGGACTTAAAAGGACTTGTAGATCAAACCCGGTTTGAGGCGGAAAGATTTGGAGAAAAATCCATTCAACTCGGAATGCTTCAGCGAAAAGTGGATACGAACAGATTTCTTTATGATGCCCTTGTCAAAAAGATGAAAGAGCGGGATATCACTGAAAGAAATCAATCCGTCAATGTATGGATTATTGAAAAGGCAGAACTGCCTGAGGTACCGGCCAAGCCCAATAAAAAGAGAAACATCCTTCTTGGAATCATTCTGGGGCTGTTTGGCGGCATTGGCCTTGCTTTCTTTTTTGAATACCTGGACAACACCGTAAAAACGCCTGAAGATGTAGAGGAAAAATTCAATATCCCCGTTATCAGTACCATTGATCTGATTAAAGACAAAAAGCAGACCGTTGTCCAGAATGTTATGGGCGATGCATCGTCTTTGATTGCAGAAAGCTTCAAGGGCATGAGAACCGCTGTCTTGCTATCTTCTGCCGATAATCCGCCAAAAATTCTTCTGGTCAGCAGTTTTACGCCGGGAGAAGGAAAATCTTCCATCAGCGCTGGCCTGGCCATGTCCCTTGCCCATGCAGGAAAAAAAGTATTGCTCATTGATGCAGACATGAGACGGCCTGTACAGCACAAAAACTTTAATTTTGTAAATACATCCGGATTAAGTTCATTCCTTGCAGGTGTTACAAATGAGACCGAAATCAAAATGGAGCAACCTGTTGAAAATCTTTATCTGATCACTTCAGGCCCGGTGCCCCCGAATCCATCTGAACTCTTAAGTTCGAAAAAGCTTAAAGACCTTTTGTCGAGAGTATCTTCCGATTTTGATATGATCATTATTGATACACCCCCTCTTGCTAGCGTTACAGATCCGGTTATCTTGAGTAAACACGTTGACGGTGTCATTCTTGTGACCTGGGCCGGGAAAACCACTTATGAAATGCTGGCAAAGGGTTTGAAACAGCTCAGAGAAGTGAATGCGCCATTGACCGGTCTGGTTTTAAACCGTTTCAATGCAAAAAAAAGCGGGTATTATTATAATTATGGTGACTATTATTACTCGTCTGAATCATAAATAACATGTCCTTGAGACTTTCAAAAAGCCTTTTCTTCTTTTTATTTATTTTCACGCCATTGGCTTTTGGGACAACGGAACCATGGTCCTATGCAATCATGGAAATCCTTTGCGCCCTTGCATGTTGCTTTTTTTTTATCCATATTTTTAAGCACAAAGACCCCCTTTATGCAGTTCCTGGTATTACCCCCTTACTGCTTTTTCTTTTCTATATCCTTTTTCAACTGATCCCGCTTCCACCGGTTATGGTTGGATTACTCTCTCCAGCAGCATTTGATATCCACCAGACAACCCGACTGATTACCCATACGGATTCATGGATGCCCCTGACCGTCAATCCAAAAGCGACTGTATCCGAGTTTTTCAGATACGCAACCTATGTGATGTTTTATGTACTGACGGTTCAATTGCTCAGCAGAAAAGAAAACCTTCAGGCCACTGCCCTCACCATCGCCTTTTTTGGAGGGCTCCTGGCATTTTCTTCTATTCTTCAATTTTACCTGACCGATGACATGGCCCTCTGGTTCCGCCATACCCCGACCAATTCAATTGTTGTCGGTCCCTATGTGAATCACAATCACTATGCCGGGTTAATGGAAATGATGTTTCCCATTGTCCTGGGACTTTTTTTATATTATCGACCCAGAATTGGAAATACCTCTCTGATTAAAGGGATTGCTGAAATCTTTTCCCAGGAAAAAGCGAATATTCATATCCTGATCGGCACATCCGCATTATTAATCATTACCTCCATATTTGTCAGCCTTTCCAGAGGCGCCATGATCAGCACCTGCCTGTCTCTTTTGCTCTTCACCTTTTTTCTGATGAACCGGAAAATAAGCAAAGGCAATACCACTCTGGTTATTTTTGTCATTCTGATCGCCATGCTTTCCATTGGATGGTTCGGCTGGGATCAGATTTTCGAACGATTTGCCCGACTGAAAAATACTCAGGGCGTTATTTATGAATCCAGGCTCGATTTCTGGAAAGACAGTCTGGATATTATCAAACATTTTGCCATTACCGGCGCAGGTTTTGGGTCCTTTTCCCACATCTACCCCCTGCACCGTTCCATCGTCAGTGAATTGTTTCTGGACCATGCCCATAATGATTATCTCGAACTTCTTTCCGAAGGTGGCATCATCGGTTTTCTTATTGTTTTTTCTTTTCTTCTAACCCTTTTTTATAAAACATATAAAACCTTTTCAACCCGGCGGGATGCGATTTCAATTTACCTTTACATGGGAAGCCTCACCGCTCTTGTCGCAATCCTGCTGCACAGCTTTACCGATTTCAATCTGCACATCGGCGCAAACGGCCTCTGGTTCTTTTTTGTTGCCGGGATTGCAGTTACTTCTGCCAGTACCGGAATAAGAAAACAAAGTCGGCCGACAAGGCTCCTGGCCATCGACTCCACAATAAAAAAAGCAAGTGCCGGTGTGATCCTCTGTTTGATCACTTTTTTTTCCATCGCATATAATTTTTCTAATTTAGCAGGACTTTTTTACTATTCAAACATCAAAAATTATACGATCAGCACCCATACACCGATACCGACAATTCAAACAATCCAAAAAGTAGCTGAATTTGCATCCTCCTTCGATCCGCTCCAGGCCGAATATCGGTTTATATCTGCCAATGCTGCCTGGTTCCAGAATGATATGAAGGAATCGGAAGATCTGTTTATCTCATCTCTTTATCTTGACCCATTGAATTCAAGATATCTGAATCGATATGCGACTTTCCTGGCCCGTCGAAATGAATCGGAAAAAGCCGAAACCGCATTCAAAAAGAGCATGCTATACGACAAAAGCAACCCTGAACATACATTTCAGTATGCAGCCTGGCTCCTTTCAAAAAAAGATTTGGAGCAAGGAATTTCCTATATGAAAAAAACATTGGAAATGAATGGAAAATTCATGGAAAGGGCTTTGACTGCAATGATTGTCGCTGGAATTGAGTCAGAAATAATAGAACAGGCCATTCCCGATGCACCCGGCCCTGCCATTGAATTTGCCGGATTTTTATTTGATACGGGAAAAATAGAGCCGGCCATTGATCGCTTTATCAAATCCCTTGATTTAATTGAGGAGATGAAATTTACTGCTTTCCAGACTCAGGCAGAGCAGGCCGCGATTAAAAAATCTCATTATTTTAAAGTGTTCCGATTTTTTAAAAGCCACAATGATCTCCGAAATGCCATGGATACCATAGAAAGAGCAGAAAAAAACCTGCCCATGGACCCTGATATCAAAATTGCTTTGGCAGACTTGTATTATCAGCAGGGGATTCTTTATAAAGCTCTAGATAAATATGACCATGCCCTGCTTCTCAACCCTGGGAATCCCCATGCCTTAAAAATGGTTAAGAAAATTAATCCGTAACATGCTGCTCTGCATATTGGGCCATGACTTCGTGAATCCGCTGAGGAGGGGAAATAGGAAAATATTTTTCAGCGACCACATGACCGATCTCATGGGCCACAACTCTTAAAGTTGAATTATCTGCTGAATAGAACACTGTGTTTCTGGAAGGCGAATAAAAGGCAATATAATCCACATTGACTCTGTATATCTCACGAAAATCCCTCTCAACATTTTTTGTATCCGGGTGAATCACGATGGAAAATTTCAGATTAGGGAGAAACATATCCAGGGCGGTCATCACCTTTTCGACAATAAAATCGATTTTTGAGATCACCTCATCCTCTATGGTTTCTCCGGAATTTCTTCTCATCTGGGAACCCAGGCGACCCATATAGAGTTCATTATTAAACCGTTTTAACACATCGAGATCATCAAAGGTGATGACGGCGTATCTTGACTCAAGAGCCCCTGCCTCTGATCTGCAGGGTAGACAAATCAGCGCGCCAATAAATAAAATGATATATAGGGTTCGGGGATGTGTCATAAACCATCATTCCTAAAGTTTTTCTCTAGGAAATGTATAGTCATTGATCATGACCTGAATATTTTTCTGGCTGTCCAGTATTTGATTCATAAGAGGGGCAAATTTTTCAGAGCCCAGATCCGAGTCATCCAGAGCCTTCTTTAAATGCAGGGTTGATACAGCGATCTTGGAGTTTAAATTTTCTATGATCGAGAGCTTCTCTCCAAGCATATCATTAAATGCATTGATTTTCTGGGCAAGATCTTTGCCTTCATCTTTTTCCCGCAATATGATTTTTCTTGAAATATCCCCATCCATCATTTCATCCAGAGTTTTTTCAAACCTGTAAAAAGGCCCGGCAATCCTATGTGTTAAAATAAGTGTGATACCCACAACCATGCCCCCGCCAAGGACTATGAACAACCATTGAGTGCTTAAAATTTTCTTGAACAGAATTTCCGGTGTGATCCCTATTTGAAGATGATAATTGTCATAAACAATCGAGAGGGTATTGGAGGAAAAAAAACTGAATACGGCTATGAATAAAAGGCTCCCGATTGCTGCAAGAAGGAAATAATTAAAGATATACCGACCTTGGAATTCTTTGTTGATGAAATAATTTCGTCTCTTATAGTGAGGGTAAGTGTTCATTTTTTCCTCCAAATTTCTGCGGATTTCCGGATAGAATCCGTCCATTCATCAAGAAGCTCTTCCTTCTTTTTATCTTGAATAAACAAGGAGACCTTTTTAGTATTAAACTCTTCAATCTTTTCAGTATCCGTTTTTTCTATTTTCCGTATCTCCTTCAGTGTGTAAATCATCACTCCTTCCATACCCTTCTTCCTTGGCTTTGAAGATTCTCCGGGTTGAAGGAAAAGTAAGACAAATTTCAGATCATCCGACAGATTGACAAAATCAGTTTCCAGGTCCTGAACGGTTTCATTTGTTTTTTCCTGCATATCCTTCAGCGTCGGATAAATAATTTTGGTTAAAACCACTTTGCTTTGTGCCAATTCTTCATATTTTGCCATTTCTTCATTGGTGACATCTACTATTATTGAATCCAGTTTACGATCCAGAAGTATTTTGACCAAAGATTGTTCATAAAAATTCTCAACCGAGCTTCTGAAACTTTCTTCCGTGTTAATCTCCCTTCTGATGGCTTCCTGGATCAGAAGCTGTTTATCAATCAAGGATTCTGCAAACTGCTCCCGGCTCATATAGGAAGGTTTTCTTTTTAATGCTGTATCAAATTCAGCCTCTGAAATAATCCTGTCATTGACGGATAAAAATGGTTTTGAAATCTCAACACGGGTGTTAAACAACCCGTAGGCTGTCATTCCGGAAAAAACAACCATGATCCCGATTATGTAGTAAATATACTTCATCTTTTCATCGTCCTTTTCACATTATTTGTCATCAACAATGAGACGGCCTGTATTTCTTTCTACCTGAATGCAACGGTCATCGTAAAGCCTTTGCATATTATAGTCTTTCACATTGGTTATTTCAAGCTCAGGCAGGTTATTGTCCTTAAGCCATTTGCGAATGATCGGAAATTGTTCCGGGTCCTCAGCCCTGGCTGTGAATATCTTTATTCTTATACCATTATTGATCATCTTTCTGACCAGCGCCATCATGGCTGGAACCGGCTCCCCCACTTCATCATAGGCAGAATTCCGATCGAGGTAAGCGAGGGTTCCATCAAGGTCCACGCCTGTCCAGATTTTGGGCAGGACCCTCTTTTCAGAATCGATCATAACAATTTCTTCAGGAATGATGTTATATTCCTTTGAGATCTCTTCTTTTGCCTTATTAAGATACTTTTTTATTGATTTAAACATACCTGATTATATAATATATCTTAATGAAAACAAATAAAAAGGGGGACCCTGTTTGAAAAAAATCATCCTTTTGGTCTTATTGTCCGTATTCTGCCATACTTTTTGTTTTGCTGAAACGGAAAAAGAACTCTTTGATAATGGCGTTCTTCTTTTCAAGCAAGGCCAATATCAGGAAGCGATTGATAAATTTTCAGGTCTGATCGAAATCGCTCCGGGCAATGCAGATGCCTATAAAAATCGTGGCGTCTGTTATATGAAACAGGAAAAATTTGATCTTGCCATTGCGGATTTCGAAACGGCAAGGGAATTGTTCCCTGAATTGAGAGGCCTTTACAGCAATATAGGGGTTGCCTGGTATTATAAGAAAGAATATGAAAAGGCCATTAAAAATTATGATATCGAAATTGAAATGGCCCCGGAAAATTATGTCGCCCATTTCAACCGGGCTCTCTGCCTTGCAGAACTTCAAAAAGATAAAGAAGCCCTTGATGCACTCTCCAGAACACTGGATCTGAAACCCGATTTTTACTGGGCACTCTGCTATAAAGGAGATCTTTTTGCCCGTGCGGGAGATGTTGCAAAAGCGGCTGAATCATATGAAACAGCACTTAAAAATGACCCTAATAATGCCTATGCCAAAGACAAACTGGCATTGCTCAATGTAAAAGATAAAGAAACAATTACACCAAAGCCAAAAGATAGCGCCCCTGTGGTTCATGCTGGCTCCGACAAAATGCTTTCACTTCAGGTAGGTGCCTTTCTGAATCAGCCAAATGCGGATAAGGTGAAAACAAAACTGATTGAAAATGGATTTGATGCCGACATCCTGAACCTGAAAGATACAAAAGGCAGGAACTGGTACCTTGTCCGATCAGGGATCTATTCCTCTTCTAATGGAGCAAAGAAGGCTGCTGTCAAAATAAAGGAACAGTTTGGGATAGAGTCAGCCATCCGTCCCTCCGGTGAATGGTAGAAGATCTGAAATACAGATCAGACGGAAAACCGGATATTTAAAATATCCCCATCTTCCACCCCATAGTCTTTACCTTCAACATAAATCCGGCCGACTTTCTTGAGCTCTGCTTCACTGCCTTTTTCCATGAGCTCGGCATATTTAAAAACTTCGGCCCGGATAAATCCTCTTTCAAGATCGGAATGGATTACCCCGGCTGCCCTGGGTGCTTTTGAGCCTTTTCTGATCAGCCACTGGCGGACTTCATCCTTTCCAACCGTAAAAAATGAAATCAAATCCAAGGATTTCAGGCAGAGCTTGGTCAAACTCTCAAGAGCAGTTTCTTTGATACCGAGATCCTTTAAAAACTCTTCTTTTTCTTCCTTTGTGTCGAGAATCGCAATTTCAGCCTCAACCTTGGCTGACACCAGCATCACTTCAATCATCTGGTGTCCACACCGCTCTTGAAACGATGAAAGAACAGTATCATTTTCGAGATCCTGTTCCGACACGTTAACAGCAATGACAAGCTTTTTCCGGGTAATAAAGGGATAACTTCTGATCATCTTTTCTTCATCTTCGCTTAGCTCAATCAATCGCAATGGCTTTTCAGACTCAAGAAATTCTTTTAATTTGTTCATCAACGTCAGTTCTTTTTGCTGATCTTCATCCTTTATCTTTTTGACCATGGCGGAAAGCCGTTCAATCCGTTTTTCAGCAAATATCTGGTCATGCAGAATCAGCTCTGAATTGACCATCTCAAAATCCCTCAAAGCATCTACCGATCCCCCGGCATGATAAATAGCGTCATCTTCAAAAGCACGGACAACATGGCAGATGGCATCCATGTCTGCAATATCCTTGAAAATATCCCCTTTTGAGATGGTTTCAGCCTCCATCCGGGGCAAAAGCACAAGGTCAATCCTGGCCCTGACATTTTTTTTGGGTTCATAAAGTTCAACGAGTTTATCAAACCGTGAATCAATTATATCTGCAGCGCCGGGTAAAAGTTTAGATGCCTTGGATGCATCTTTGACCTCATTTCCCGTCAAAATCTGAAATAACATTTTTTTACCTGTCTGGGGCAGGCCTATAATTCCAACTTTCATGGTTCCGGCATATCCTTATATTTTATTTTAATTTTATATCAAAAGAAAAATAATATATCAGATCTGTTATGAATTATACAGAAGAAATAAGGAGCTTTTCAATGCCAGAGGAACCTGTATTCCCCCCGCCCTTTATGAAAGAGAAAGAATTACAACTGCCTGTATTTCTCAAGGTACCGGACCGGCATTTTCAGCGCATCCCGTCTGAAAGGTTCGGCCAGCACTTCTTCTCCTCCCTGGATAATAGCATTGATGACGCAGGGCCTGCCCGAGGCAACCGCATCTCTCACCACATCCCCTACTTCCCGGTAGTCTTCAACTCTGTAGCCTTTTGCGCCCATATCCTCGGCAAGCTTTGCATAATCCGGGTTCTCCCGCAGATTGACCCCCACAAACCGATTGTTGTAATAGTCGATCTGGTTTTTCTTTTCAGCTCCCCATTCAAAATTATTGGCCACAACGGCAATGACCGGAATATTTTCCCGGACAGCCGTCATGACTTCTGCAATCCCGCTGATGCCATAGGCCCCATCTCCCTGAAAAGCAAATACCGGCTTCTCAGGACAGCCGATTTTTGCACCCATGGCCGCACCATAGGCAAATCCACAGTTTCCCCAGGAAAGGGCTGAGATATGCTGCCGGATATCGGTGAATTTCAGATAGGCATTGCACATGGAGGAATTATTGCCGATATCCGTGGCCACGATGGACCCTCTGGGCATGGCCTTTGTCAGTTCCTGCAAAAACCGTCTTGGATGCATGAGCGAATTTGTTGAGCCGGACCAGGACTCCAGTTCCTTATTCCAGAGTTGCTTTTCGTTTTCAACATCGGCAAGCCGTTTGGTCTTGATTTCAAGATTGGGTTTCAGAGAACGGACTATCCTGAGAAGTTCTTCTGCATACTCTTTTGCATCAGCAATACTCGCTACATCCACTTTCTTTGACAATCCCAGAACCTTTGCATTGGCATCCACCTGGATGATTTTAGCGGTTTTCGGCCAATATTCCATGTCATATTGGGGCAAGGTCCCGAAGGGCCCGAGCCGGGACCCCAGGGCCAGGACAACATCGGCCTTGGCAATGGTTCTCATGGCGGCCTTGGACCCGCAATACCCAATGGGGCCGCAGGCAAGCGGATGATCTCCGGGAAAAGTATCATTATGAAGATATGAGCTGACCACAGGTGCGGTCAGGTATTCGGCCAGCGCCGTAACTTCTTTTAGTGCATTGCCCTGACTGACCCCGCCACCGGACAGGATCACCGGATATTTTGCTTCCGCCAACAGCTTTGCCGCAGCCTCAATGGCCTGCCTTGAGCCGATCCCTCTGGATAATGCCAGGGTCGTATAGATTTCATCTTCGCAGATACCGTAAAAATAATCCCGAGGAATATTTAAATGGGTGGGCCCGTTTTCAAGTTTGGCCCTGAAAAAACATTGCCGGGTCAATTCTGCCATTCTTTCGGGCCGGTTGACCCGGACCTGATAAACTGTCTGTTTTTCAAACATGGCCATCTGGTCCAGTTCCTGGAACCCGCCCGTGCCGATTCCCATGGACCCGGTTTCAGGCGCAATGGCCACTACTGGTGAATGAGCCCAGTAGGCAGCGGTCAGAGCGGAAACAAAATTGGCAGCCCCCGGACCGTTCTGGGCAATGCAGGCCTGGGGTCTGCCTGTCACCCTGGCAAGACCGTCTGCCGCATGGCAGGCTGCCTGTTCATGGGCCACGGGAATAAACCGGATGCCTGCTGCCGGAAAAAGATCCAGGGCATCCATATAGGCTGATCCTACGATTCCGAACACATATTGAACACCTTCGGCCACCAGAGTTTCGACCAGGGCTTCGCTGGGTGTCATTTTCTGTTTTGTCATATTTTACTCCTCTATCATTTTATTCATCTAATTCTTTTTTAAACTGCCGGGTCATCAGATGTTCGTATAAACCCGGGGACAGACGGGATACAAGATAGCCCAGTTTCCCCATAAAGGTAAGAACCAGAATGGGCCTTTTCTTTTCAATCCCTTTGATGATCTGCCTTGCCACGTTTTCAGGGGTATCTTCACTTCCGACCTTTGTCTGTTCTCGGGTGGTAATCCTGCCGTCAAAGCCAAGCGCCCTTGTCTGAAGATTGGTTCGAATAAAACCCGGACAGACGATCATGACGTGAACCCCTTTATGACGCAGCTCGCACCTTAAAGACGTAAACATTCCATGAAGGGCATGCTTGCTGGCACTGTAACCGGTCCTGCCCAGCAAAGGCGCGACCCCGGCAATCGATTCATTTACAATGATGATGCCTTTTGCTCTGATCAGTGCTGGCAGTGCCGCCTTGGTGCAATATAAAGACCCGAAAAAATTGACTTCCATCACCTGCCTGAACACACGGGTTTTTGTTTTTTCAAACACCCCTCTCTGGGTAATTCCGGCATTGTTGAACAGGATGTCGATCTGGCCGTATTCATCCAGCACTTTATCCATGGCAGTTTTGCAGGATTCCTCGTTTGTAACGTCACAAAGGATGCCAAGGGTCGGTATTCCTTTTTCAGAAAACTCCTTTGAGATTTTCCCAAGAGCCTCATCATCCATATCCAGCATGGCGATCCTGACTCCGTGTGTTGCAAACTCACGGCACACGGCAAGACCGATGCCGGAAGCCCCGCCGGTAACAACCGCAACCTTGTCCTGAAAAAACCCATGAGGCATCGTTCGTCCCCCACCCGTTTTGTTAAAAATTTATGCCTTATACGCACCGACATTGGCCAGCATCATACTGGCCGGGCTTACCGTTGTCGGGTCTGTCATGACATTGATACAGCATACTTTCCCGGAAGCAAAGGCCTGTTCCAGTGCCGGTCGGATATCTTCCGGTTTTTCTACAAAAAAACCCTTGCCGCCAATCGCTTCTACCATTTTATGATAATCCACTTTGCCGATAAATGTCCCGTCTTCAATGGCGTGTCCGATACGAAGCTCTTGGCTGTGGCGGATCATACCCCAGCCCAGATCATTGGAAATCACCACCACAATGGGAAGATTTTTCCGGATAGCGGTTTCAAATTCCATGAAATTAAACCCCACCGATCCATCACCGGTCATCAGACACACCCGGCTGTCGGGGTTCAAAAGCTTGGCTGTGTTTGCATAGGGAAGCCCCACGGCCAGGGACCCGAAAATGCCGTAATCCAGGTAATGCCCCGGTTGGGTCATGGTTCTGGTCATCCCCATCCAGGTGGTGGTGTCTCCGCCATCAGCAATGACCAGATCCGTTTCCCGATTCATGAATTCATTGATTTCCCTGGCAAGGCGCAGGGGATGGATAGGTGTATGATCCGACTGCCAGTCCTTTTGAGACAAATCCTTACTATCTTTATGAGCCGCTGTAAGTTTTCCGATCCAGGGGGCAAATTTTGATTTGAGTTCATCTTCAAGAGCAGACCCGATGGATTGATTTAAAATTTGAAGAAACGCCTTTACATCACTGACCACCGGAAGATCGATAGTTTTGTTCCGGCCTATTTCTTCAGGCTCGATATCCACCTGGACCATTTTGGCGGCCGGGTTGAAAATATCACCAAAAAGATAATAGAGACAAATCCTGGAGCCCAGGATGATGATCAGATCCGTTTCAAAATAGGCGGTAAAACCGCATCCCGGCCGAACCGCGACAGCACCCTCAAAGCAGAGCGGATGGTCGTCTGATACCAATCCCCTGCCGGACAAAGACGTAAATATAGGTAACCCTGCTTTTTCAATAAAGGTTTTCAACTCAGCTTCAGCACCCGACTGCCAGGCACCGGTACCGGCAATCACGACCGGCTGCTTTGCTGTTTTCAGCATTTCAATCAATGCTTTGGCCTTGGCAGAATCAGCCGGGTTTGACGTCACTTCGGTACGGGGGTATTTGACCTGAGCCTTATCAACCGGCGTGTTTAATACGTCAATGGGAAATTCAAGATAAACCGGTCCTGGCCGTCCGCTCTGGGCGATCCTGAAGGCCAGATCCACATATTCCGGAACCCTCTCGGCCTTCTGACAGACCAGGGCTTTTTTCACCATAGGCTTGATGACGGCCTCCTGGGCCATATCCTGAAGATCCAGTTTCTCTTTGTTATCGAGTCCCACGCACCCCGCGATGAGCACCAGCGGCGTATTTGAAAAATGGGCACTGGCAACTCCGGTCAGGGCATTGGTAAAGCCCGGACCTGCTGTAACCATGGCTACCCCTGCTGTCCGGGTCAATTTTCCAAAGGCTTCCGCCATAAACACCGCCGACTGCTCATGCCGGGTATCAAAAATTTTTACGCCTGATCCTTCAAGATACTGATAGATCGGTGTAATATGACCGCCGCTCAGTGAAAAAATATGTTCGATCTTCCTGTCTATCAGTGCTTGGGCCACAAGCTGCGCCCCGGTTATCGTTTCCGTCATATCCTGACTCCTTTCAATAAAAAAATTGTTAAAGCTCCATCAACTGGCCGCCGCAGATATTCAATGCCTGGCCCGTAACATAGGAAGAGGCGTCCGAGGCAAGAAAAAACGCCATGTCTGCCACCTCATCCGGAGATCCGATCCGGCCCATGGGAATAGTTTCGCACATTTTCCGCTCCTGCTCCTCCGCCGTGGTATTGAAAAACTGGGCTTCCAGGCCAAACCGCCATCTTTCCAGATCGGTCATGATCTGACCGGGGCAAATGGCATTCACCCGGATCTTTAAGCCCGCCAGTTCCCTGGCCATGACCTTGGTCAGCATGATCACCCCGGCCTTGGACACGGAATAAGCCCCATTGAAAAGAGCCGGGACCTTCCCTGCGCGGGAGGCGATATTGATAATGGCCCCACCCTTTTTCTGCATCAGGGGAACAATGGCTTTTGACATCCTGAACACCCCATGCAGATTGACATCAATGGTTTTCATCCAGGCGGCCTCGTCATAGGTGTGAATCCCGTTGGGCACGCCAAAGGTGGCCCCAGCGTTGTTGCAAAGGATATCCACGCTTTCGAATTTCTCCCGGACAAGGGACACCATGTCCGAGATGGTCTGGGTCAGGGTCACATCTACATTCACTACCAGGGTTTCAACCTGATAGGCGTCGTGAAGTTCCTGGCCGATCACCATCATTTCATTCATGGAACCGGTCTTTACATCTGCATTGAGACCCTTTTCACTCCCGTAATCAGCAACGATGATATTGCACCCCTCAGAGGCAAATTTTTTAGCCATGGCATAACCGATCCCGGTCTTTTTGCCGGAGCCGGTCACCAGTGCTGTTTTTCCTTTTAATTTCATTTTTTCTTCACTCCTTTTCTTTTCATCGACATTGGATAGCCTCAATCAATTTGTTCACACTATATTCGTAGAGATCCAGATGGTTTTCATTTTCAAGAACCGTATTTTCAAGCTTTTTAAAATGCAACAGCCCGTGGAGGGTTCCCCAGAACATCATGGAAAACCTGCCGGGTGCATCTTCCTCAAAAATACCCTGGTGAATACCGCTTAAAATCGTATCCTGGATAATCTTAAGGATTTTATGGCCTGACATATCAATCTGCTGTTTCAATTCCTGTTCAAAAAAAACAGTGGGGGATGACAAGAAATAATTGATGATATCAAAATAATTTTTATTCTCTTCGCTGAACTGGTAATACGCGTTTGCGATTCCGGCCAATTGTTTTTCAGGGGCAGTTTCATTTTGTATTATCTTACAGATTTTGGAATAAAGAAGGTCCAACCCTTCTTCTTGAAGTGCGGCAAAAATTTCTTCTTTGTTCTTAAAATAAAAATAGATGGTCCCGACTCCCAGCTCAGCCTTGCCAGCAATCCCGCTGATGGAGACGCTGTCGATACCTGACGAAAAAAGAAGCAACCGTGCCGCATCCAGGATCTGGCTTCGGCGAAGCTGCTTTTCCAATGCTTTTCTTTCCTGCGTTCCCATTGCCCTCCTGTATTGCGGGGCATAATCTAATTCATTTTTCGAACGATGTTCTACAAATTCTAATGATGATATACCTCTCATTTTTCGAGTTTGTCAAATGATAAATTTTAAAAATAAAAAACGCTATTCCTTGGAATTTAAAGGAGTGAGATCTTTAAGGTAATTTAATGACTTGTTTTTCTATATCTTTGTTCTGACGGTAAAAAATGGCCACATGCCCTATCATTCCGGCCAGATAGGATTGCGTTGCTTTCGCGATCTTTTCAATCAATTCTTTCTTCTGATCTTTTTCCTTAAATTCATTGAATTTCACCTTGATCAGTTCCGAAGCCTCAAGCGCCTGATCAATCTCTGCCGTCAAGGTCTCTGTCAACCCTTTGTGCCCCACAAAAGCCGCCGGATTCAAATCATGGGCAAGCCCTCTTAAATATTTCTTCTGTGATCCTTTTAATTCTTTCAAATCTGTTTCCTTTACCTTTTTCATGTGTATTGCCGGGGACTATACCACAGAATATTTTTCTTTTACAGTCTTGTTCATAGCCTTTGTGTCTATACTGATTGTCAAGGTGCGGTCATGACATGATCTGATAAACCGATTCCAGGGCCTTATCAAGGTTCTCAGGTTGGGTGCCGCCGGCCTGGGCCATGTCCGGTCGTCCGCCACCACCACCGCCAACGATTTTGGCCGCCGTCTTTACAATATCACCGGCTTTGAATTTTTTTGTCAGATCTTCTGTTACAACAGAAATCAGCAAGGCTTTCCCATCAGATATCGCCCCTAGAAGAATAACCCCGGAGACGATCTTGGTTTTGAATTTGTCTGCCAGATCCCTTAACTGGGAAGGATTTTCAATATCCACTCGTTTTGCAATCACCTTGATACCGTTGATTATTTTGATTTCGTCTGCCAGGTTTTCAACGGATTTGGATGCCATCTTGGCTTTCAGGGATTCCAGCTCTTTTTCAAGATTCTTCTTATCTTTTAATAAAGCTTCCACTTTGGCTGCCACATCTTCTTTTGCACCCTTTAACAGACCGGCAGTTGACTCAATAAGGGCCTCTTCCCTGTGGACATGATCCAGGGCCACCTGGCCGGTGGCAGCCTCGATCCTCCGGACGCCGGAAGCAATCCCGGCTTCAGATAGAATTTTAAACAATCCGATATCACCGGACCGCTTCGTATGGGTTCCACCGCAAAGCTCGCTGGAGAATTTTCCCTGGGACACAACCCTGACCACATCCCCGTATTTCTCTTCAAAAAGTGCGGTGGCTCCGGCCCGGACTGCCTCGTCCATGTTCATTTCCTTTGTTTCGACCGGATGATTTTCCCTGATCCGCAGATTCACTTCATTTTCAATTGCCAGAAGTTCTTCAACTGGAATGAATGCAAAATGTGTAAAATCAAATCTGAGTCTTGTGTCCGTCACAAGGGAGCCGGACTGTTTGACATGATCCCCCAGCACTTTCCTTAAGGCTGACTGCAGGATATGGGTGGCACTGTGGTTTGAGGCAATGGCCTGTCTTTTTGCTTCATCCACTTTAAGGGAGAATAAGTCTCCTTTTTTGGCCTCGCCTTTCTGGATCACGCCTTTATGGATGATGAGCCCTGACGGGTTTTTCACCGTATCTAAAATACTGATGATACAGTTTTCATTTTCAAACCTGCCCGAGTCCCCTGCCTGTCCCCCGGATTCTGCATAAAAAACCGTTGCCCTTGTGACAATCTCCACGCTATCGCCGGGTTTGGCAATTTCGATTTCCTTGTCCTCTTTGACAATCATCAGCACCTTTGATTTTCCCTCAATGGTCCCATATCCTTCAAAAGACGTCTTTACCCCTTCCGATGTCAGGGTCTTATAGGCTTCGCCGATCCCTGCAAATTTTTTTATGGACCGGGATCTGGCTTTTTGCTCTTCCATGGCAAGGTTAAAGCCGTCCATATCCAGATCAATCTTCATTTCCTTGACATGATCAGTGATGATATCCACAGGAAACCCGAAGGTGTCATAGAGTTTGAAAATGACATCGCCGGGGATCACGGATTTTTTATCAGACCCGACTTTTTCAGGTTTGATTTCCTGAATGGTGACTTCCAGGAGTTTCAAACCCGTTTCCAGGGTTTCAAGAAATTTTTCCTCTTCATTTCTCACGACATTCAGGATAAAGGCGGAAGATTCCTTCAGCTCGGGATAGGCTTCGTCCATGATGGAAAAAACCGTCTGAACCGTCTCATGCATAAAGGGTTTGACAAGGCCGATGCTTCTGCCGTAACGGATAGCCCGTCTCATGATGCGCCGGAGCACATATCCACGGCCCTCATTGGACGGCAGGACTCCGTCACAGATCAAAAATGCCGATGCCCGCGAATGATCAGCAATGACTTTCATGGCCACTTCAACTTCTTCGGATGCGTGACGCTTCTTGCCGGAAAGCTCTCCGACTTTTTCCATGATGGGGATAAACAGATCGGTATCATAATTGGTGGGCACACCCTGAAGCACGGAGATCACCCGCTCAAGCCCCATACCCGTGTCAATGCTGGGTTTCGGCAAAGGGTTCAGGTTGCCCTGATCATCCTTTTCAAACTGCATGAAAACCAGGTTCCACAATTCCAGCCATCGGTCACAGTCGCAGCCCACGGCACAATCCTTGCCGCCACACCCAAATTCAATGCCGCGATCAATATGGATCTCGCTACAGGGACCGCAGGGGCCTGTGTCTCCCATGGCCCAGAAATTGTCTTTTTCACCCAGCCGGATAATGCGTTCTTCAGGCACGCCTTCCTGGTCCCGCCAGATATTAAAGGCTTCGTCATCTTCATGAAACACCGATACCCAGAGTTTATCTTTATCAAATCCATATCCGTTGGTCAGAAGATCCCAGGCGAAGCGGATGGCCTTTTCCTTAAAATAATCTCCAAAGGAAAAATTGCCCAGCATTTCAAAAAAGGTATGATGCCTTGCCGTATAGCCGACATTTTCAAGGTCATTGTGTTTCCCGCCGGCCCGGACGCATTTCTGGGCCGTCACTGCAGTGGAATACTCTCTTTTCTCATCCCCGGTGAACACACGTTTAAACTGGACCATTCCGGCATTTACAAACATGAGGGTCTTATCATCCTGTGGTACAAGTGAGGACGACCGCACCGGATGGTGACCCTGTTTTTTAAAATAATCGAGAAAAATTTTTCTGGCATCATTGCCTGTCATGCTGCAACTGTTCATTCACTTCTCCGTTATGCTTTTCCGTTGCCGTTCTTGTCTTTTTTAGCAGGTGTCGCCAACCCGAGTTTCTCACGAACACTGGTTTCGATTTTTCCAAATATATCCGGATTGTCCACAAGAAAAACCTTTACGTTTTCTCTTCCCTGACCGATTCTCTCTCCGCTAAATGAATACCAGGAACCGCTCTTGTCAACGATTCCGAGATCAACCCCCATATCGAGAAGGTCCCCGGTTCTGGAGATCCCTTCCCCGTACATGAGGTCAAATTCCACATCCTTGAATGGGGGTGCCAGTTTGTTTTTCACAACCTTTACCTTGGTCCGGTTCCCGACAATATTCTCACCTTCCTTGATGGGGGCCGCCCGTCTAATTTCAAGCCGCATGGACGCATAAAACTTTAAAGCATTGCCGCCGGTGGTGGTTTCCGGATTTCCGTAAACCACGCCGATTTTCATCCTGATCTGGTTGATAAAAATAATGGTGGTGCTGGTCTTTCCAATGGTGGCGGTGAGCTTTCGTAAGGCCTGGGACATGAGCCTTGCCTGGAGACCCATATGGGAATCTCCCATCTCCCCTTCAATTTCCGATCTTGGCACCAGGGCAGCCACGGAGTCCACCACCATGATATCGATTCCACCACTCCGGACCAGCATGTCGGCAATCTCAAGAGCCTGTTCTCCTGTGTCGGGCTGGGAAATCAGGAGTTCATCGCAATCCACACCCAGCCGTTTGGCATAGGCCACATCCAGGGCATGCTCAGCATCGATAAAGGCAGCGATCCCTCCATTCTTCTGCGCTTCAGCCACGGCATGGAGCGCCAGTGTTGTCTTTCCTGAGGATTCAGGACCATAGATTTCGATTACCCGGCCCCTTGGATATCCGCCGACGCCAAGCGCCTTATCAAGAGCCAGAGACCCGGTCCGGATGACGGGAACAGCTTCAATGGGCCTGCCGCCCAATTTCATGATCGATCCCTTGCCGAACTGCCTTTCAATCTGGTTCATGGCTGTCTGAACAGCCTTGTCCTTTTCTGAGTTTTTCTCCATCCGCTTTCTCCTATAATGCCCCTGATAAATATATGAGTTTCAACACAAATGCCGTAAACACGCCTGCCATGACATCATCCAGCACAATGCCCGCCCCTCCTGCAAAGTTCTTTTCAAAATATCTTACGGGCCCTGGTTTTACAATATCAAAAAATCTGAAAATAAAAAATCCGGCAACCAGGGTGGATGCCTGAACCGGAACAAGAGACAAGGCCACCACATACCCTGCCGTTTCATCGATCACAATACAGCCGGGATCTTTTTCCCTGAGTATATTGGCTGCCTTGTCTGCCAAATAAATAGCCACAAGAACAAAACTCACAGCATAAATGCCGTGAAACGACATTGGAATGACCCGATAAAGAAGTGCAAAGGGAACTGCGGCAATCGTTCCAAATGTTCCAGGAGCAACAGGGATCTTACCGGAAAAAAAGCCTGTGGCCAAAAACAAAATCATTTTCTGGAAAAATATCATTTAGCCTATCTATATTCTGAATCATTTCCTGTCAAGCGTGTTGATGTCACAAAGGACACGATTGTAAACATCTTTGAGGGGAAGTTTATTTTCCCTTGCCGTCCTTTTTATTGCCTCATATTCCGGGATAAACCGCACCCGGTGGTCCGGACCGATGATTTTTTTGACTTGAAGTTCTCCAAATGAAGTTTGAATTTGAGCAGATTCGCGGAAAAGAAAAAACCGATCACATTCATGCACCCTGACACCAATGGATGATGTTTCAGAAAGAAGAAGATGAATAATGGCATTCAGATTTTCTTTTCTGCACAGAACTTCAACCTGAAGGCCGGGCCTGTTTTTCTTCATCTGGACCGGGGTATAAGTAACGTCCAGGGCATTATGTTCTAAAAGGATTCCCATGAGATACCCTGAAATTTCAGGGCTCATATCATCAATATTGGTTTTGATCACATGGATGGTTTCTTTCTGGATGGCGGCATTGTTGTCATTCTCTATTTTTTCACCCAGAATGATCCTGAGAAGATTGGGAAGGGATGAGCCGGTCTCTCTTTTGCCTGCGCCATACCCTGTTTTCCTTATCCGCATTTCCGGCATGGGGCCGAAAGAGGATGCAAGCGTAGTAATGATGGCGGCTCCTGTGGGGGTTACGATCTCCGTCTTTGCATCCGAAGACTTTACAGGAATGCCCTTTAATATTGCCAGAGTGGCCGGGACAGGAACAGGAAGCACGCCGTGGGAACAGTTTACAATCCCTGATCCCAGGGGGACAACAGATGCATATACCATCTCAATGCCAAGATAGTCCACACACAAAAAAGATCCAACAATATCCACAATAGAATCAATCCCACCGATTTCGTGAAAATGAATGGTTTCAATATCATGACCGTGAATGCCGGACTCGGCCTCTGCTATTTTTTGAAATGCCTTAAGGCTGTTCTGTTTGACCCTTTCAGGCAATAGTGCAGTTTCGATCAACGACTTAATATCTTTGTAGTTCCTTGATATTCCCATGCCCTCATCGGTTTCAACAACCAGGTTTTTGGCTTTCAGATGATGCTTGTAAACATCTGTTGTCCTTAATCGAAAACCATTTAACACATGAGACAGCTTTTCCGTGAGCCAATCCGTCGGAGTCCCTATGTCCATCAATGCCCCCAACATCATATCCCCGCTGATACCGGAAAACATGTCAACATACAGCATCACTATGAAAGATCCCCGGCGGCATGCACTTTCAGAATTTCCATAACAAGTTTTGCCGAGTTTTCCATATCTCGGATGTGAATGGATTCATTCAACGTATGGACATCGGTCATACCGGTTCCCAGAACTCCTGCCATAATCCCTTTGCCAAAAAAAACATTGGCATCCGCCCCACCACCGATTGTTCTGCCGGTCAGTGTGACACCAAGGTTAAGGGCCGCTTTCCTCGCAAGCCGAATGACCATATGGTCTTCAGGTATCAGGGTCTGAGGGAAATCATCATCCACAAGGATTTCAATCCTTGGATTCATCCCATCGGTTTTAAATTCATCTGCGGCCGCATAAAATGCATTGATCATATTCCGGGTTACGGATTTTAATTTTTCAATATTATGACTTCTTGCTTCCCCATGGATTTCAACAAACTCAGGAACAATATTGGTGGCAACCCCGCCTTTAATGGTTCCGATATTACAGGTAGTCTCCTCGTCGAGACGGCCAAGCTGTAATTTTGAAATGGCCCTGGATGCAATCTGGATGGCATTGATTCCCTTTTCAGGTGCTGCACCAGCATGGGCGGCTTTTCCATAAATTTTGATCGTAATCTTGTTTGCTGCTGGCGCTCGAGTCACAATCCCTTCTGTATCGGTTGAATCCAGAATATACCCGAATTTGGAATCCATAAGGCTGTAATCAAAATGTTTTGCCCCTAAAAGACCGACTTCCTCACAGACCGTAAAGATGATCTCAACGGGCGGGTAATCGATTTTGTTTTCAAGGATAACCTCCATGACTTCAAGAATGATGGCGATGGCAGACTTGTCATCAGAGCCTAAAATGGTTGTTCCATTGCTTCTGAACACCCCGTCTCTAAATTGAACCTTAATTCCCTCACCCGGTCCCACCGTATCCATGTGTCCGGATAAAAATAAGGGGTTTGAATTTACTGTTCCCTTAAATTTAGCTATCAAATTAGAACAATTACCCCCCACTTTTTCCTTTGCCGAGTCATAACAGACCTTGGCACCCATTGCGGTTAATATTTTTTCTATCTCCAAAGCCACGTCCCGTTCATGCCGGGAAAGAGAATCAATCTCACACAGGGTTTTGAATCTTTGGGCCATTCTCTGTGAATTTATCATTTCTGTATCCTTAATGTTTTACAAGCGCCAATGATCTTGACAAATTAAAGGAATCCTTTATACTAAATTTCTTGTTAATATTCTACACCTAAATAATGGAAGTACACGGCTCACTGGTGGGGCCCTCGGACTTCAAATCCGATGTGGGGCGCTAACACCGTCCCGGGTGGGTTCGATTCCCATGTACTTCCGCCATTTATACCTATAAAATCAATAAAAACTTTGGGGACTGGGATAATGGGAATTTTATTGCCTTTTTTGAGGACTGGCTGGATGAGTGTTTCCGGATTCTGAAACACAATCTTTTTCTTTTCACCCGGTTCAAAAAAATCCAGTATTTTGCGGAAAAATACCCAGAAGAATATCAGTGTACCCTGATTTGGCATAGGACTACAATCCTGCCCTACATTTCCAGAAGAACACCTTTATTTCAAGCTGTGAACCTATTTTATTTTTCCAGAAAGGGGTATTCAATTTCCTGGAAGTCAATGCCATGAACGATTTTATTGAATGCCCCTCCGAACAAAGGGAAAATATAAGATTTCACCCGACGCAAAAACCTGAGAAGGTTATTGAATGGCTCCTGGAAATCAGCAGCAAGAAAAATGGCAGAACCGATTTAATGACCCTGACCTTAAAACTGATTCAGATTTTTATTTTAATTCTTCCGTCTTGATACTCTATCAACGCCAAGACGGCCTAAGTCGAAAAGGGGCATGGTGGCTGGTTCTATTACTGGGTTGGACGATTCAGTGTTAAAAGCAATAGCTGTCATTATAAAATCAGAAATCGTTCCAGAGTTAACAAAAGACAACCCTGTAACAAATGCATTGGGGTCATTTAAATCAAGTTGTGAATCAACTTCTATACCTTAAATTATGCAGTGTTCTTGAAAAACGTGAGAAAAATTTACGTTTTTTGAATTTCACATATTCATTGCCAAGCCTGCTTCATCTTTCTTAACCCTCGATCGATGAGGGTTACCCCCTGTTCAAGAATGTAGGATTGTGTTGAGAATTTTGTTGGTACGGTTTTAAAAGCTGCTGAAATCACTTGGACTGCCCCACAAGAGATCGATTTGACCTTTTAATACCGGATTTGTGCAGAATTTAAAAAATCACTCAACGTTTTTTTTAAATCAATGGTTTGGAACCTATGAACCGCATATTTGGGTTTGAGAAGCGCTCTGCAAAGAGATAGTTGACGATCCTTTTTCAAGTCCGGATCCGTAACTTTCATCCCTTTGTGATATCCAAAGCCGGGTGGTCGAACATATCAGCCTCACCATGATAAAGAGACTGGTACAGAAACGGGCTGACTTTAAAAATGACATTGGAACAGACTTCCACCTCACCAGTCATGGTTCAGATGTTTGGACCGGCAGGCGTACTTTCCTTTGTCAAACTTGAAAAAAAGGTTCATCCAATAATCGATTCTTTGCCGGACAAGTTTGCCATCAATTTACTTTGCTGCCTGGTTGAGGGCATCAGGATTTGAAACACCAGTGTACTGAATCATGAAAATAAATGAATGGGGCTACAAACAAGGGGCTAAGGAGCATCTGATGGGCAAAATAAGTTATAACGGCGGTAGAATCAAATCGGTCGTCATCCGGGGGGCCGGGATGGGAGCTGTTCTGAACAGCAGAGCGGATAATTTCCATGCAGCTTTCTTTATCCATGAAATCCTTTTATTAAATCAG
>JAIFMF010000127.1 GCA_020048635.1 Desulfobacula sp.
GGCTTCATGTTCCATTGGGTATCTTTCATTATGGTCACCGATTATTCATATGAAAAATCTTTCCTTCAAAATGGCGCAGGCATGCTTCTTTACCCATCAATAAAAAGGTTCAAAGACTCAATCTGTTCAACATCTTCGGTTTCCATGACCCGGATGATGCTTTTGTGCATCCGTTTTTTCAATTCACCGAAAATCCCTCTTTTTTTGGTAAAGGTCCGGGCAAACGCCAGGGCATCCTGAAGGAGTTCTTCCTTGTCGCTGCTGGCCTTTACAATCACACGGCTTTCGTAAAGTTCCTCTGCAGTGACGCGTTTGCCTGAAAGAATCATTTCATTGAATTTATATTCAGGTATAGCTTTTCTGACAAACTGGATCATGCCCGGCAGAAACGGAATGCTGATATCCACTTCAGGAAAACAGAAAAACCCCTTGTCCTTTTTCATAAACCTGAAATCACAGGTACAGGCCAGCATGGCACCGTTTCCAAAGGCATGGCCGTTGATGGCGGCAATGACGGGAACCGGCATGAACAATATCCGTTTAAAAATGCCGTTGATGCCGTGCATAAACGATTTAATGCTGTCGAAATCTTTTGCATTCATTCTCCCGGTCAGCCATTCAATATCAATGCCCTGGGAAAAATTCTTTTCATCGGTCGAGGTCAGGACAACGGCATAAATCTCCTTATCTGCCTCTATTTCATCCATGCATTGATTCATCTCTTCCACAAAGACAAGATTCTGCTTGTTGGCGCCGTTACACATCTGAATAACAGCAACAAATCCGTCTTTTTCCCATTCCATCACCGGCATAAAGCAACCCTCCAGTATCTATTTTTTAAAATAAACTGCATTGCTGTTCATAAAATAATCCGATTCATAATTCAAGATAAAACCAGAGCCAACCTGCAAAATAGGGCAGATAGTAAAAAGAAAATCTAATTGACAAGCCCTTTTTTTTCTGACAAGCTCGCGTGTAATATAAAGACCCGAGGTTTGGGCTGTAATCCATACAGACAGGGAAACGCCATGATTATTGGAATAGATGTTGGCGGCACAAATACGGATGCTGTTCTTTTAAGCAGCAGTGGCATTGAAAAAAAAATCAAGGAAGCCACTGACTCTGCCGACCTTTTTCATACCATTCTCTCATGCTTTAAAAAGCTTCTGGATGGAGTAGACCTAAATCGTATCCAACGGATTGTCATATCCACCACTCTGACCACCAATGCCATTGTGCAGCAGGACATGAATCCGGTGGGCATGGTGATTTCGGCCGGCCCCGGCATAAACCCTGAATTTTTCAGGACCGGAGACCAGTATTACTGCGTTTCAGGCTCCATCAATCACAGGGGAAGAGAAAAAGCCCCGGTGAATGAAATGGAAATTGAAGATATTGCCCAAAAAATGAAAACGGCCGGGATTGAATATGTGGGGGTGGTCAGCAAATTCTGTGTTCGGAACCCGAGCCACGAGATTCTTATCAAAAGGATTCTGAACAAACATTTTAAAAAAGTATTTCTCGGACATCATGTTTCAGGAAACCTGAATTTCCCGCGACGAATTGCCACAACCCACCTCAACGCCGGGGTATTCTCCCTTCATAAAACATTCTTTGAAGCTGTTAAAAACTCTTTAACGCAAATGGGACTTTCCATTCCCATCCAGATCCTTAAGGCAGACGGAGGCACCATGTCCCTTGAGTCCTCCATGTCGTTTCCGGGACAGACCGTGCTGTCAGGGCCTGCGGCAAGCATCATGGGCGCCATTCCCTATGCGCCGAAAAAACAGGATGCCATTGTGCTGGATATCGGCGGTACCACAACGGATATTGCCTTTCTTGTCAATAGGGCCCCGCTGCTGGAGCCCATGGGTATCCAGAGAGGCCGGTATAAAAGTCTGATCCGATCTCTTCAAACCGATTCAAAAGGGATTGGCGGCGACAGTGTTGTCCGGGTAAAAGATAAGGAACTTATCATCGGCCCAGACCGGAAAGGCCCTGCCATGGCTTTTGGTGGCCCGGAACCCACACCCACGGATGCCCTGATTGTTCTTGGACTCATGCCTGAAGGTAATATAGAAAATGCCGTCAAAGGAATTCACCAGATCGCTCTGGAACTGAACCTAAGCGACACAGATGCCGCCGATAAAATTTTTAAAAAATGCTGCTCCATCATCCTTAAAAAAACATTTGAAATGATCGATAAAATCAACTCCCAGCCGGTGTATACCGTCCATGAATTCCTGGAAAATTATAAGATCAGCCCGAGGAAAATTCTTCTTTTGGGTGGCCCAGCCCCCTATTTTGCAAAAAAAATAGAGGAGCTTTATCATATCAAAACCATCGCCATACCTGAATCCTCAGTAGCCAATGCCATTGGAGCCGCCCTTGCCAGGACCACCTGTGAAATTTCTTTGAATGCTGATACGGAACAGGGGATTGTTACGGCTCACGAAGAAGATTTTGCCGAGCCCATTTCCAAAACCTATTCAGAAGACGATCTCATTGAAGCAGCACACACCCTTTTAAAAGAAAAAGCCATGAATTCCGGAGCAGACCCGGATAATATTGATGATGTTGAAGTGGTTGAGTTTCAAAAATTCAATATTGTCCGGAATTTCACGCCCAAGGGAAAAATCTTCAGGACCAAAATGCAGCTTAAACCCGGACTGATAAAAGGGTTTGAAACTATTTTGCTCCATCCATAAGAGGTTGCCATGTTAAGAGCATTAAATAAAACAGGTCTTGTATTCTTCCCTGCCTTTGACTGGGCCATTGATCCCACCCATCCGGAAAGAGAAGAAAGGCTTCTTTATACCCAGGACCAGGTCACGGAGGAAGGTGTCTTTGATATCAGCGGCATCATTGAATATAAGCCCGAAATTGTCACTCCTCAGGATATAAGACGGGCCCATTTCTGTGTGCCGGATGAAAAATCCATTACGACGGAATCCCATCTGATCAGCGCTGGCGGTGCCAAAGCCATTGCCAATGCGGTGATGAACAAGGAAGTAAAAAACGGATTTGCCCTGGTCCGCCCCCCCGGGCACCATTCCATGAGAGTCTCCCATGGCGGCCGGGGCTTCTGCCATATTAACATTGAAGCCATTATGGTGGAGTACATCCGGTCCCGATTCGGCCTTAAAAGAATAGCTGTAATCGACACGGACTGCCATCACGGGGACGGAACCAATGATATTTTCTGGCATGATCCCGATGTACTGTTCATCTCACTCCACCAAGACGGCCGGACCCTGTATCCGGGTACAGGATTCACCGGTGAACTGGGCGGACCCAATGCCAGATGCTCCAATCTCAATATTCCTCTGCCGCCCGGGACATCCTCGGAAGGGTATCTCTATGTCATTAGAAATTGCGTATTGCCGGTATTGGAAGAATTCAAACCGGATCTGATTGTGAATTCCGCAGGCCAGGACAACCATTATACCGATCCATTGACCAATATGAATTTTTGCGCGCAGGGTTATGCCATGATGACATCCCTTCTCAAACCCGATATTGCTGTGCTGGAAGGCGGATATTCGATTGAAGGGGCGCTTCCCTATGTGAACCTTGGAATCATCCTGGCCATGGCAGGAATTGATTATTCAGGGGTTGTCGAACCCGACTATGATCCTGACCAGCTAAGGCAATCCGTCAGCATTACCGATAAAATCAAAAAGACCACCGACATTGTCAATGCTTACTGGAAAGAAAGAGATGAACTTCGTCAGAAAGCCGGGACACCGGGAAATTTTGAGATCCGGCATCGGGAAATTTTTTATGATACGGATAATATCTTTGAACGGCAAAAGGAAAACGTCCGTATCTGCAGAGACTGCGGCGGCTGTTTCGAAATTGATTCCTCAGCCACAACAGGCAACCATATCCTGGGGGTTCACATCCCTATCAATGCATGCAAATCCTGCATTGAAGAAGGATACCGGCTTTTCGATCAGGCAGATAAAACCAAATTCAGTCAGATCATTCTTCAGGACAGAACCAAAGATATCTATGAAATAAAAAAGTGACTCCAAAAACCCATTTCAGGAATATCAAGATAAGATCCCTTGTGATTCAGGCCATAAGGGATTTTTTTTACCAAAACAACTATCTTGAAGTTGATACACCCATACGGTGCCCTTCTATTATTCCCGAAGCCCAGATTGACCCGGTCACCTCGGAAAACTGGTTTCTCCAGGCCTCTCCGGAACTCTGCATGAAACGCTTACTGTCAAATGGCTTTGACAGAATTTTCCAAATCTGCAAATGCTTCCGGAAAAACGAAAGAGGCGGCCACCACCTGCCTGAACTGACGATGTTGGAATGGTATGCAAAAGATAATACATATCTTGACCTGATGAATCAATGCGAGGCCCTGGTCAAATTTATTGTAAAAAGACTGATATTTAACGCTAAGCTCTCCTATCAGGGAAAAGCCATTGATCTGGAACAGCCTTGGCAGCGAATTACCGTCAGTGAAGCGTTCCGACTGTATTCAGACATATCCCTGACGGAAGCCCTTAAACTGAACACATTTGATGAAATTGTCAGCTTTCAGATTGAGCCTTGTCTTGGCAATCCAACACCCACTTTTTTATATGATTACCCGGCATCCCTGGCATCCCTGGCAAAACTTCTGCCGAAAAACCCGAAGTTTGCAGAAAGAGTTGAATTTTATATTGCCGGAATTGAACTTGCCAATGGATTTACCGAACTTACAGATGCTACCGAGCAAAAACAAAGATTTTATAAAGAGAATTTGATCCGGACATCCCAGAATAAATCCTCCCTCCCCATGCCGGATAAATTCTTAAAAGACCTTGAAACCATTCCGGATGCTGCTGGTATCGCATTGGGTGTGGACCGGCTTGTGATGCTTTTCTGTGATGCTAAGGTCATTGACGAAGTGGTTCTTTTTGTACCGGAAGACCTTTAGTGACCTACTCATGAACTTCTATCATAAAAAACAAGGGAAAAAGACCTGCTTTCCAGAAGAAGATTGACATTATATGAATGCCATGGAACTATCGCATTTCAAATGCCTCCAATGCGCCGCCTGCTGTCGACAGGAAGGATATGTCCGGCTGGAAAAAAATGAAGCTGACATCATTGCGGACTTTCTTTCAATGGATATCCATTATTTTATTGAAACCTGTACAGTTCTTACAAAAGACAGATTGGCCTTATCCTTAATGGAAAAAGAGAATGGCGAATGCATATTTCTGACGGATACGGGCTGCCGCATCAATTGCGTTAAACCCCGGCAATGCCTTGAATTTCCAGTCAAATGGAAATTCAAGGATTTTGAAAACATCTGTGCGTGGGCCAAAAAGGCATCAGAAAAGAGCGATGATTAAAGACCGAGAATGCTCAGGCCTTCTTCAAGTTCAAAATAAGGTTTCAGGTCATATGTGTAACCCGGAACACCAAAATAAATGGCCAGACTTTCCCCGATAACCTTTAACCCCTCTGCCAGCCTGCTATTGTCCAGTTCATAAAATGTTATTGAATTCATACCTCCTGTCATACTGGAAGAAATATAGGGCCCTCTTTTAGTAAGAAACTCCGGCAGAACAGGCGCTTTAAGGTATCGCTTTGCAATTTCCTTTGTACTTTCAGGGGGATACATGACATTTGAGATAATAACCATGGGTTTCTCCTTTTCAAACGATGATTTTAACTTGCATCCAGGAAAATATTTCCATATATGCCCTTTGCTGTCAAATCTTTTTAAATTTCGGCTTTGAATATACTTATTTTCCTCGCCGTATCCGGATTTTCAATAACAATTCAGATTTAGATTGGATATTGCTATTTGACGAAGAACATAAGAGTTTATAGTATTTGCCCTGAAACAGTTAAAAAAGGAGTGGTCAATGGGAAAAAAAATAATTGATTGTAGAGCGCTTCAATGCCCGGCGCCGGTTCTGAAGACAAAACAATATCTCGAAGAGGAAGCCGCCATTGAAATTGATGTCATTGTCGACAATGATGCGGCTGTTGAAAATGTCAGCAGATTTCTGAATTTCCAGGGGTTCGGAGTCTCCGTTGACTCTGATGGTCGCATTTCAACGGTTTCAGGCCAGAGAGACCCTGAAAAAGCAAAAAAACTTGAATCAAGTCCAGGATCAATAAAGACCAAAGAAAAATCCGACCACCAGAAAATTCTCATCATGATCTCCTGCCGGAATATGGGAAAAGGGGATGACGATCTGGGGCAAAAACTCATGATCAATTTTATAAAAACCCTGAAAGAGATGGGAACTGATCTCTGGAGAATTGTGTTTGTTAATGACGGCGTAAAATTTGCCGTAAAGGACTCGGCAATTCTGAATGAACTCATGGAATTGGAATCCTCCGGGGTCAGCATCCTGGTCTGCGGGGCCTGCCTGACACATTTTAATTTACTGGAAGAAAAAAAGGTTGGGGAAACTACCAATATGCTGGATGTTGTCACCTCCATGCAATTGGCTGATAAGGTGATCAATTTCTGATTGCTGTTTCTTCGAATTTAAAATCTCAACCAATATCCATTCCAACTGTTGGATTATTTATTCGTGACAAAAAAATCATCGATGATTTTCTGCTTTTTTAATTGCTGGCCATAGGCATCAGCACTTTTTTTGTCAACGAACTCAGAGACCCTAACCACAAACCAGGTTTTACCCCCGCCTTCCACCCTTTTTACGGTTGCTTCAATTTCCATTTTTTTCAGTTTTGTCACATAACTGTCGGCAAATTCTTTTTTCAAATATGACGAAACTTGTATCGTGAAGGGTTTTAATACCGGAGTTTCTATTTTTTCCACTTTTTCTTCAACAGGGGCAGGTTTAGTTTTATACATATGAAATACAGTATTGAAAATAAAAACCATCAGGCAGATTGAAACAAATCCCATAAATCCGACTTTCAGGTAAAACTGAAATTTTTCATGATCTTTAATAAATCCATAAGCCCGATGAACAGATAAAATCAGAAAACTGAAAACTGACCCGAAAAGACGAACTGCAAATTGAATCAAAAGTCCTGCTTTTCCAAAAATGGTCTGAATATGCTTTCCAATCTCGATTTTCTTTTTGGGTTTTATATCCCTTGCAGGCTTTGCTTGCCCTTCTGGTTTTATTTGCTTTACAGGTTTTATATCAGGCTGGTAATAGGCCTTTTGCTTTTCAAGGGTTTCACCAGGTTTGACAAGTGCAGCACTGATGGTATCCGGATAAGTTTTTGCAAATGAAGAGGTTTTCTGCGCCTGTTGATACAATTTTTTTGCAGCATAATCCCTTCTTCCGGATTTCTGAAAAATATCTGCTATAAGTGCCGATATAGATTTATTGGCATAATATGTTTCAGCAAGAAGGGTCAATATGTCCTGTTCAAAATGATTTACCGATTGTAATTTTTGCACTTGTCTAAGCCAGCGTTCAGCCAGATCCTCATCAGTTGGATTCATTTTTAGATACATGGCCGTGGCCAGACTGAAATTTTCGTTTCCAACCGAAGTATTCAGTTTAAATCTTGCAATGGCAGCCGATATCTTCCGAGTCATCTTCTTTGCAGAAAACAATCCTAAAAGAAAAGTGTCATAGAGTCTTAAAGCCTTGTTATATTTTTTTTCGGCCTTTTTATTAATTCCAGCCCTTTCCCAGGCCTGACCTTCTTTAATGAGGTTGCCTACTGCATTTTTTGCAGTTATATCCAGCAAAATTCCGACCAGAAAAATAAAGCCGACAATCATGACCAACAAGAGCCAAAGCGGATTGATTCCCGGAAAAAATCTAATAAAACCGGGCAGAAGGTAAAACCCGAGCGGTATGGAAATCAGAGAGGTAAGCCAGAGACGAACACCGATATTTCTTAATACCCAGATCATTATTGTTTATCCTGGCATAATTTCTGTTCTGTCTTTAACGGAACGGTCATCAGTTCATGACCACCCCTGTATCCTTCCGGGGAGCATCCGGTTTCCGTATCCACTTTTTCAAAATGAACATCGTCAGGAATCGGGAAATCTCTCTCAGGATCTGAGCTGAGTGCATTCATCATAAATTCGGCCCATATCGGTGCTGCCCCTCTTCCCCCCGTAATACCAACATTGTGGCTATCCAAAAGCTTTCTTTCCTTATCAAAACCGGTCCAGACAGAGGTACACAGCGTTGGTGTAAACCCTGTAAACCATGCATCATTGAAGCTGTCAGTAGTTCCTGTTTTTCCGGCAGCTGCCCGGTTAAATCCGAGCTGTCGGATGGACTTCCCGGAGCCGATATCAATGACGGATTTCATCATATCCACCAGTTGATAGGTCGTGGAGGAGTCCAGCACTCTTTTTTCCTGAACAATGTGTTCAAAAATAATCCGACCATAAGCATCTTCAATCCGCCAAAAAAGAAACGGCTCATGCATTACGCCAAGAGTTGCAAAAACCGAATAGGCGGCGGCCATTTCAAAAGGCGTAACATTGGAAGTTCCAAGCGCCACGGAATAAACTTCCTGAAGTGGACTTTGAATACCGCATGTTCTTGCCGTCCGAATCACTGCATCAGGACCCATTTTTTCGATCATCTGGGCTGCAATGGTATTAACGGATTCAGTCAAGGCTTTTTTAAGAATCATCGGGCCGGTAAAGGTTTTGCTGAAATTTTTGGGTTCCCAGTCTGCCGCCCCTTTTACCGGGATAATAACCGGTTTGTCCGTCAGGATGGTTGCCGGATGGAATCCCAGGTCTTTTAGTGCCGTATAATAAAGGAAAGGTTTAAAACCGCTTCCAGGCTGTCTTCTGCTTTTTGTGGCCCGGTTGAATTCGCTCTCATAATAATTTCTTCCGCCGATCATTGCTTTTACAGCACCTGATCCGGTATCGATGGCTACAAGGGCTCCTTGTGGATGATCAGCGGCATTATCGGTTATCCCCATGATGTTATCGAGATTTTCAAGCCCTTTTTTCATAGATTGCTGGGCATAGGATTGAAGTTTTGGATCAATGGTTGCATACACCCTGATTCCTCCATGATAAACCACATCTTCCCCGTATTTTGATATGAGTTCGCTTATCAGGGCATCAAGAAAATAACTGCCGGTTCTGGAATCAGATTGTTCATGATGAAGCTCAGGCTTTTTCAGCATGGCCTCCCGGGCCTCGGACTCAGAAATAAACCCTGCCTGGACCATCCTATTTAAAACAATATCCCGACGCTTGAGGGCAAGTTCATAATGGCGGAAAGGATTGTAATTTGTCGGGGATTTTGGGAGACCGGCTAAAAGTGCAGCTTCCGGAAGAGTTAAATCAAGCGCTGATTTTCCGAAAAAGACCTGGGCTGCTTTTTCCACACCTTGAGCCCCTGCACCAAAATGGATCTGGTTGATATAGGTCTGCAATATCTCTTCCTTCGTATTGGAGGCTTCTATCTGCAATGACACGAGGAGTTCTTTTAGCTTTCGGGCAAAGGTTTTTTCAAAACTGAAAAAAAGATTTTTTGAAAGTTGCTGGGTAATGGTCGAGGCCCCCTGGACTTTCCCGGATTGCGAAGTCAGGGTCACATAAAGGCCTTTTAAAGTTCTGAGCTTGTTAACCCCGCGGTGCTCAAAAAAAAGATGATCTTCTGTTGCCAGGATAGCATTGATGAAATTCTTTGATACCATGTCCAGAGAAACTGCCTGCCTTTCACCCAGCGTGATCAGAACCTGTCCATTTGAGGCATAAATCTGGGTCTGAGGCGTTTCTATTATTTTGCTTAAGGGTGACGGCAGTTTTGGAAGGTCTTTTGTTATATTAAAGACCAGAAGCATCCCATAAAGACTTCCAAGGGAAATGAGGATCAACCCCATAAAAAAACAGAA
>JAIFMF010000063.1 GCA_020048635.1 Desulfobacula sp.
AGAAGATTGAGGAGTTTCTTAAATATGTTGATTATCCACCCGATCAGGAGATAGCAGCGCTTCCTGTCTCTAATCTGCGAGCCACACCATGGAACATTGCCGTCAATGGCGTAATGGCCGGTTGCCGCCCCGAGTACATGCCTATACTGATCGCTGCGGTCCAGGCCATGGGCGACCCTGATTTCAGATACAGGAACAACGGCGGCAGCACCCATTCTTTTATAAACTTCTTCTGGGTTAATGGACCGCTTTCAAGACAGCTCGGTATAGACCACGGGCAGGGACTCATCGCAAATCCAGTCAACAGCGTCATAGGTCGCGCCATGAGTCTTATAGAGAGAAACATCGCCGGTTTCAGAATTAAAGAAACCCAGATGGGCAGTTTCGGAAAGACTCTATCGTGGGTCCTTGCGGAAGATGAAGAGGTAATGAACAGCCTGGGATGGGAACCGTACCATGTGGAGAAATCTCATCCCCTCGACATCCAATCCAAAGATCCTCATGCAGATCATGGCCTACGGGATCACTACCACAGAAGCGTTTGCCAGCGGATTCACAGGTCAGAGCCGTCGATATGTGCTCGTGGAGCCTGGGGTGGCCAAAATTCTCGCCGATGGAGGATATACAAAAAAAAGCCTCAGGGAAGACCTCATTAAAAATGCTCGAAAAATCACCTATGAGGCCGTCTTCTCTAAAGTATACGGTTCGTTTGGTCCTGTACAGGATACCTTTGAAGTCGAGCTCAAAAAAGCCCTGAACGATAAGAATAGTGAGAAAGGGAAGTTGCCGCCGTGGTACCCCAGATTTCCCGGTTGGGAAAATATCGAAACGATACCGGCTCTAAAACTGGTTGAATTCATCATATGCGGAGACCCGGCCAGAAACAAGGTGCAGACACTGGCTGGGGGACCCGGCACCGCTATCAGGGAAATAAAGCTACCGGCAAGATGGGATGAACTCATGGAGAAAGCAGGATATCGCCCGCTGCAGGAGTTCCTTCTCAAATAGCAGCGGATCACGGCGTACACTAAGATGAATCATAGTTTTTCAGATTTAACCTGTCAGGAACGGGCAGGTCAAAAAGGGTATGAGACAAAAACCTGCACCTCCACTATGGATCTTGCCTGGGATCTTTTCGGCCAGGGCAGGTTCCCGGAATATGCCTTTATCCGTGCAGAAACTCAGACCCAGGGCCGGGGGCAGTTCGGGCGGGAATGGGTTTCAGACCCTGGAAATCTCTTTGTCACCTTAAGGCTTCCCGATTCTGCCGAGTCCCTTGATACTCTTCTGCCCTTGGCCATAGCCCGCTGTGTTGTCGGGGCGCTTGGAGATCTTCATATTCCTGCAAGGATCAAATGGCCCAATGACATCATGATGGACGCTTCCAAAGTGGGAGGGATTCTAATTGAACAAAAAGCCGGGGTCATCATGGCTGGGATCGGCCTTAATATCAGCTTTGCACCTGAAAACAGCCCTAAAGAAAATTTTTTTCATATCACGTCTGGTTGTTTAAAAGAATCTGGTGTAAATTTAGAACCTTCCCAGATGTGGGGCCTGATTTTGAAAAATATCAGATACCATATTCCGGGTATGATGAGAGAGCCGTCAAAGATTGCCAAAGATACTGAGGCATTGCTTGCTTTTAAGGGAGAAAGCGTTGTCCTGGAAGATGCCGGTGAAAATGACGGCCCGGCCCGGATTCTGGGAATAGATCAACAGGGCAGACTTATTATTGAGACAATAAAAGGGATAAGATCCATCGGTCAGGGAAGGATTTGCCCCAGAGTAGTTTAATCAGGAGATGTAATGAAATTTAAGGAGCAAAAAAAGACGATGAAGACATTTGCAGAGGTCGTGAAAGAAATAAAAGGGAAAAAAATTCTGGTGGCCAACCGCGGCATAACGGCCAGGCGTATTATCCGATCCATCCGTGAGGTGCTCATGGCCATCCCTGTCCTCACTGTTACCGATGTCGATAAAATCGCCCCCTTCACCGCCGGCGCCCAGGAACTGATCCCTCTGGGAGAAAATCCCAGGGCCTACCTGGAAATCGACCGGATATTGAAACTTGCCAAGGCCCAGAATGTGGTTGCCGTCCATCCGGGCTGGGGATTTGCATCGGAAGATGCAAGCTTCCCGAAAAAATGTAAAGATATCGGTATTCTGTTTATCGGGCCGCCCACTGAGCCCATGAGACTTCTGGGGAACAAGGTGAAAGTGCGTGAAATCGCCCGCAGATTAAAAATTCCGGTGGTTCCCGGCTCCCTTGATGCCGTGGAAGTGGATGAAGCCAGAAAAATCGCCATTGACCTCGGGCTCCCGGTCATGCTCAAGGCCGAAGGCGGCGGCGGCGGGCGGGGGATCTATGAAATCTATGATATGGATCAGCTTGAAACCGCTTTTTCCAAAGCGTCGGTCCTGGCCCAGGCCTCTTTTGGAAACCCGAGGATCTATGTGGAAAAACTGCTCACATCGGTCCGTCATATCGAAATCCAGGTCATTGCAGACCAGTACGGCAATGTCTTTGCCTTTGACGAACGCGATTGCACGGTCCAGAGAAATCACCAGAAGCTCGTGGAAATCACGCCTTCTCCCTGGCCCTTAATGACGGAAGAGCTGCGTTCCCAGCTTAAAGAATATGCAAGGGCGCTGGTCAGTGAAGTGGGATATTATTCCCTGGCCACAGTGGAGTTTCTTGTGGATGAAAAAGGGAACCCCTATCTCATTGAAGTGAACACAAGACTCCAGGTGGAACACGGCATTACCGAATGCCGCTACGGCATCGATCTTGTGGAAGAGCAGATTGCCGTTGCCTTCGGGTCAAAGCTCAGGTTCAACAGCAAAAAAACAAAGCCCGTGGCCCATGCCCTCCAGGTCAGGATCAATTGCGAAGACCCAAGACATAATTTTGCCCCCAATTCCGGGCACATTGCCCGGTATATCTCTCCGGGCGGACCGGGTGTCCGGCTGGATTCCTGTATTGCCGGCGGGTATGAATTCCCGTCCAATTACGATTCTGCCGCATCCCTGCTCATTGCCCACGGGCAGACCTGGGACAAAACCCTGGCCATCATGAACCGGGCCTTGAAAGAATACATCATCGGCGGGCTGAAAACCACCATTCCCTTTCACCAGAAAATCGTTTCCGATCCGGTATTTCAGTCCGGTCTCTATGATACAAGATTTGTGGAAACCCGGCCGGGTCTCATGCGCTACCGGGACAACGAATCCGAAGCCCTTCGCCTGTCACGGCTCATGGCGGAAATATCTGCCATGGGATACAATCCCCATGTTCAATTGTCAGACTACCGCGGCACCGAGGACAAGCGCATCGGTAATTTTGAACCGGTTCTGCCGGAGCTGGAACCTGCCCTCGGCAAAGGCAAATACCCCAGGGGTGACCGGCAGTCCCTGCTGGATATGGTCAGGGATTCCAAGGTGATTCATTTTTCCGACACCACACCCCGGGATATTACCCAGTCTAACTCCGGAAACCGATTCCGCCTGGCAGAAGACCGGCTCATCGGGCCTTACCTGGACCAGTGCGGATTTTTCTCCATTGAAAACGGCGGCGGCGCTCATTTCCATGTGGCCATGATGGCCAATATGACCTATCCGTTCAACGAAGCCAGGGTATGGAACCAGTTTGCGCCTCTGACGCCGAAACAGATCCTGGTCCGATCCACCAACCTTTTGGGATACAAACCCCAGCCCAGAAATCTCATGCGCCTGACCAGTGAATCCATCTGCACCCATCACGACATTGTCCGGTGTTTTGATTTTCTCAACCATGTTGAAAACATGCGGCCCCTTGCAGAAGTGGTCATGGATTCAAAAAAGAACATATTTCTGCCGGCCGTAGCCCTTTCCTGGGCCAAGGGGTTCGACATCCCGCACTATATGGGGGTTGTGGAGGAAATTGTCCGGCTTGTAGCCGATGTTTCGGGCGTTTCCCCGTCAAAAGCGGAATCCCTGTTCATCCTCGGGTTAAAGGACATGGCCGGGGTCTGTCCGCCAAGATTCATTTCAGGGCTTGTCCGTGAAATCAGGAAAAATTATCCCGATCTGATCGTGTATTACCACCGCCATTTCACGGACGGGCTCTTTGTCCCTGCTGTGGGAGAGGCGGCCAAAGCCGGTGCCCATATCGTGGATACGGCCATCGGTGCGGGTGTGCGCTGGTACGGGCAGGGTGAAGTCCTGTCCACGGCAGCCTATATGGAGGAAGAACTGGGACTGAAAACCAGCCTGGATAAGGAAATGATCCGGACCTGCAATTTTGTGCTGAAACAGATCATGCCCTATTATGACCGATATACGGCTCCCTATTTCAGGGGGATTGATCATGACGTCATCTCCCACGGCATGCCTGGCGGCGCCGCGTCTTCCTCCCAGGAAGGGGCATTGAAACAGGGCCATATCCGGCTGTTGCCCCATATGCTCAAATTCCTGGCCGGAACCCGGCAGATCGTCCGGTATCATGATGTGACCCCCGGCTCCCAGATCACCTGGAACACAGCCTTTCTGGCTGTGACCAGTGCATTCCAGAGGGGCGGGGAAGAAGAGGTCCGACAGCTCTTGTGGATTCTTGATTCCGTGATCTCAACACCGGAAGCTGACCTGAATGATGAAATCAAAAAAGACCGGCTCATCCTTTACAGCAACAGCAATGATGCCTTTAGAAACCTGCTCCTTGGAAAATTCGGGCGCCTTCCCCTGGGCTTTCCGCCGGACTGGGTCTATGCCAGCGCCTTTGGAAAGGATTTTGAAAAAGCCATTTCCGACAGAACCATGGCCTCACCCCTGGAAGGCCTTTTACCGGTGGATATTGAAACAGAAAAAAAAGAACTGGAAAAACAGATCGGCCGCATTCCCACAAAAGAGGAAGTTGTCATGTATCTGAACCATCCGTCGGATACGGTCAAGACCATCCTTTTCAGGAATGAATTCGGCAATCCCAACAATGTTCCCCTGGATGTCTGGTTTGAAGGTCTTGTGCCGGGACGGGAAATCCAGTTCAGGGATACGGACGGCAAACCCCATTCCATGAAAATACTGGGACTTGAACCAGCGGATGAAAGAGGATTGAGCGTGGTCCGGTATACCCTGAACGGCGAGGTTTTCACCCATACGGTCAAGGTGGCGGATGCTGCGGGACATGGGCCGGAAGCCATCCGCATGGCAGACCCGAACAATCCCTATCATGCGGGAGCTCCGAGCAACGGCGACCTCTGGATCATGTATGTCAAACCCGGAGACATTGTCAAAGCGGGCGAAGAATTGTTCAACATCACCATCATGAAACAGGAAAAGTCTGTGGTATCTACTGTGGACGGCATCGTGGAAAGGGTTATGAAATCCGCTGATTACAAATTCGACAAAAAAATGGTGCCGGTAAAAGCAGGAGAGCTTCTGGTGGAACTCGGGCCCCTGCCCCGAAAATGTCCCGGATGTCTGACGCCCTTTGCCAATGTGGATTTTAAATACTGCCCGAATTGCGGGAAAAAGGTCTGAGAGAGGCTCTGAAGAAACAGAATCACCTGCGTCTTAAGCCGGATGTCCATCTTGACAGAAAGTTTAAGGCGCAGGCACCCATGCGGAGGGCAAAGGATTCTTTGCCGTTTTGACCCATGGGCATCTCACCTTTTGGCCCATACATTTTTTCCATCATTTTTCCGACTTCTTTTTTGATGAGGCCCCGAAAGGGAACCTGGGCGATCATGCCGTAAAGGGCGGCATTCCCCCTGGAGGAAAGATCGGGATCGGCCTTTACCCTCCCGACGGCTTCCCTTAAATCCAGAAGATATTGATCCGCCACGGCTTCATGGGCCGGGGTCACCATGGCATGAAGCCCTTCAGGCCGCTGCAGGCGGTCCACATGCCAGCCCTTGTCCTCCATGATATCGCCCACGGCAAAAATATTGATCCTTTTATCCGTCGAACCATAGGCAAAAACACTCATCACGGGTTTTCCAAGGATTTCCAGCCCGTCAACGGCATTGATACCGGTGGTCAGTTTCCGGGTTGTTTCCATGACGCCCTTGGCCATCTCACAATACCCGTTCATGCCAAGGCTGTTCATGGCAGCCCAGGCCGCGGCAATGGGTCCGCCGGGCCGGGTTCCGAGAAGGGCAGGGGAAGCAAAGACACCTCCGGGCCAGTCCGGGTGGATGAAAAACTGGTGCTTTAAATAGTCCATACTTTTATACAGCAAAACCGAGGCACCCTTGGCTCCAAACCCGTATTTATGGACATCGGCCGATATCGAGGTCACCCCCTCACATCGAAAATCAAATTTCGGAACCCGGTATCCGACCTTTTCCATAAACGGCAGGAAAAATCCGCCAAGACAACTGTCCACATGAAAAGGGATCTTCCTTTCAAAGGCGATACGCCCGATGTCTTCTATCGAATCAATGACCCCGTGGGGATAGGAAGGAGCCGATGCCACAATCAGGATGGTATTCCCATTGATCTTTTTTTTCAGGGCATCGACATCAACCGTGAAATCATCCTTCAGGGGAATCTTTATCATTTTTATGTTGAAATACCGGGCTGCCTTATCCCAGGCCACATGGATGGTTTCCGGGACAATCATTTCAGGGGCAAATCCATGACGCCGTCTTTTGGAACGAGCATATTCTCGATAACAAAAGACCGGCAGAAGACAGGATTCAGTACCGCCCGATGTCATGGTTCCAACCACGTTCCCATCCCCGTTCAAAAGCCCTGCCGACATTTGAACCACTTCATGCTCAAATCGCTTAAGACTTTTAAATGCCATGGGGTTAAGGGCATTTTCACTGAAATACAGGTGATGCGCTTTTTTAATAAACGCATCATGCTCCTGGTTCAAATGATAGACAAGAGACCAGGTCCGGCCGCTTTTATGGTCTGCATCATTTTCCCGGAATACCTGCATGGATTCCAGGATGTCATCCTGGGGTCTTCCTTCAAATGGAAGTGAAATCATTGCAGACCCCTTCAGCGTGTGTGTTGAGGCTTTCAAAGGCCCTGACCTATTTTGCAATCAAAACAGGACAATCGGATTTGTTCAGCACCTGGTGGGCCACGCTGCCGAGGAACAACCCTGCAAAAGCAGTGACCCCGCGTGACCCCATAATGATCAGGTCGATTTTTTCAATCTTTGCAACTTCCGGTATTTTATTTCCCGGAGCCCCTTCCACAAGGCGCACCTCAAAATCAACCGTTGCCTCATTCAGCATGTCGACAAAAGGCTTGACAAGCTCTTCAGACACTTTCTGGACATCATCAATGACCTGCTGGAAATAGGGTTCTGCCAGAATAATGGGAAACCGGTCATGGCAATGCATCAGGATAATCTTTGCATTCATGAGCTTTGCAAGCCCGATGGCATACCGGGTTGACTTAATGGATTGTTCCGATCCGTCCACAGGGTTGAGTATTTTTTTGATATTCATTTTAGCCCTCCCTCCCAGCCTGCATATGAGGCTGGCGATAATGGTTTGTTGCCTTAAAGGATTATCGATTAATTTCAATATACCTTTTTTTAACCATGAGTCACATGATTTTTTGAAAAGTAAAGTAAATATTGACAAAGCCCTACCACAATGTGATATTCAGTCTTTCATTTTTTATCTTTAACGGAAAATTCGAGGTGACGATCATCATGACACAAAAAAGACCTTATCATTTTGAAACAAGAGCCATTCATGAGGGGGTGAAAGACTCACCCTGGCAGGGGTCCACCCTCCCCCCCATTTTTCAGACCGCTGCCCATTATCATGAGACGGCCGACAGCCTCAGCCAGACCTTTGCCGGAAAAACCGAGGACCATATCTATATGCGACTGAGCAATCCCACCAGCCGGTTTCTTGAGAAAAAGCTCGCCTCCCTTGAATCCGGGTCCGGCGCGGTTGTAACCGGTTCCGGCATGGCTGCCATCAATAATGCCTGCATGACCCTTTTACGGGCCGGGGATGAATTTGTTGCCAGCAAAGCCCTTTTCATGTCCACCTATACCCTTTTCAATACTATTTTCAAAAAATATGGAATTACGGTAAAGCTTGTCGATCCCCTGAACCTGAATGATATTGAGGCGGCCATTACCGAAAAGACACGCTTTGTTTATATGGAAACCATCACCAATCCGGGTATGGAAATAGCCGATATCAAGAGCATTGCCGAGATTGCCCATGCCCATGGAGTACCTCTTCTCATGGACAATACCCTGGCATCTCCCTGGCTTTGCAGACCCCTGGAACTGGGAGCCGATATTGTCATGCACTCCACCACAAAATACCTTTCCGGACATGGGGCGGCCCTTGGCGGTGTTGTCGTGGATGCAGGAAGATTCGACTGGTCCAGTGAAAAATTCTCCGATTTTGCGCCCTTTGTTGCACAGAAAGGTAAGCTTGCTTTTTTACACCGGATGTTCAAGGAATATCATGTCAATTTCGGCACCACGCCGGCCCCCTTCCATTCCTTTCTGACAGCCATGGGTCTGAATACCCTGGGACTTCGGATGGAGCGCCATATGGACAATGCCATAAAAGTTGCCAATTTTCTAAAAGAGCAGCCAAAGGTGGAATGGGTTAATTTCCCAGGTTTTCCGGAACATAAAAGTCATGAAACCGCAAAAAAGCAGTTCAACAATAAAGGGTTTGGTGCCATGCTCACTTTTGGACTGAAAAATCAGGAGGCCTGTTTCAGGCTCATCGATCATCTTGAAATGATCTTAAACCTGGCCAACCTCGGGGACTGCAAAACCCTTATCATTCACCCGTATTCGTCCCAGTATATCTCCTTTCCCGAAGACCTGAAAAATCAATTGGCCGATCCCCAGTTGCTGCGGTTTTCGCTTGGCATCGAGCATATTGATGATATTTTATGTGATCTTGAACAGGCTCTGGCCGCTGTTTAAAAAGAGGGTTGTCCCATGAGCGAGTATATCGATTCCTATCAGACCGGCCGGACCGTCGGGCTTGTTGAAAAAAAATTCTTTACCTTTGCCGGACCAGAGGAAACGCTGAAACTTGAAAGCGGGGCTGATATCGGGCCCGTCACCCTTGCCTATGAAACCTGCGGGACACTGGACCCGGAAAAAAGCAATGTCATTCTGGTTCTCCATGCCCTGTCCGGAGATTCCCATGTGGCAGGTTATTATGACCCAAAGGATGCCAAGCCTGGATGGTGGGATATCATGGTGGGTCCTGGAAAAGGGATTGATACGGATCGATATTTTGTCATCTGCTCCAATATTATCGGCTCCTGCTCCGGATCAACCGGCCCAACCGCCATCAACCCTGAAACCGGCAGAGAATATGGGACCCATTTTCCCGTCATCACCATCGGGGATATGGTGGAAGCGCAGAAAGCCCTCATGGACCATCTGGGCATTGACTCGCTTTTATCCGTCATCGGCGGGTCTGTCGGCGGCATGCAGGTTCTGGAATGGTGTGCACGGTTTCCGGATAGGGTCAAATCCGCCGTTCCCCTTGCCACCACATCCCGGCATTCAGCCCTTGCCATTGCCTTTAATGAGGTGGCACGACAGGCCATCATGGCAGACCCCAACTGGAATGAGGGGCATTATTATTCCGGCAAAAAACCGGACATGGGTCTTGCCATTGCGCGGATGATCGGCCACATCACCTACCTGTCCGATGAATCCATGCGCCTCAAATTCGGAAGAAAACTCCAGAACCGGTCTGCCTTAAGTTTTGAATTTGGTGCGGAATTCCAGGTGGAAAGCTATCTTCAATACCAGGGCAAAAAATTTATCGAACGGTTTGACGCCAATTCCTTTTTGTATATTACCAAGGCGGCCGATTATTTTGACCTGGCCCGGCAATACGGATCAGGGTCTCTGGTCAAGGCGTTTTCAAGATGCCGGGCAAAATTTCTCGTGGTATCCTATACTTCGGATTGGCTTTACCCGACTTATCAGTCCAGGGAAATGGTCAAGGCCATGAAAAAAAATGATCTGGATGTCAGCTTCTGCGAAATCGATGCCCAGTGGGGACACGATGCTTTCCTTCTTCCGAGTGATCGGCTGGATCATCTGATGGCCGGTTTTTTAAAGGGGGTGGCTGATGAGACCTGATGATCTTAGATATGACCTGAGCCTCATCGCCTCATGGATCGAA
>JAIFMF010000173.1 GCA_020048635.1 Desulfobacula sp.
GCACCGGAAACAAATTTTAAGCCTGAACGGGAACCGGTCAATGAGATCCTGACCTGGTTTGAGTGATATATAAAAGGAAAATCAATATCATGATTGTGCGCAATATAAATGATAAAGAAGTGCTTGAAACGACCTATCGTGCCCATGGGGGCGCCATCGCCCAGATGGTCTTGGACCGCCGGACCCTTCAGGAACTCGGGTTTCTGGCCATTGCAAGGCTTGAACCGGGAAAAGAAATTGAATCCCATGTGGACCCCATGGAGGAAATTTATTTTGTGGCGAGCGGCACAGGAGTCATGCGGGTGGATAACGAAGAACGGCAGGTCAATCCCGGTGATGCCACCTGGATTCCAACAGGCGCTGCCCACAGTCTTCTGAACAATGGAACAGAAATTCTGGTGATCCTGGTAGTAGCTTCCATGTGGTAAAAAAACTCAGATTTTTTTCAGGTTTTTTTGTTGACACGTAGTTATTTTGTAGCTTATATATAGTTACATTGTACCGAATAGGATAGGGGTTTGTTTTCGTAAAAATTTTTTGATTCGGTATTAAAGGCTTTTAGCATGGATTTTGATAAAAGGGGAATAAAAAAATGAGGTACGCAGAGACAGGGTTTAATCTGGAAGTTGATTTAACCCGAGGAAACATTGAGAAGGTCGCGACAGACCCGAGAGACACCGAGCTTTATCTGGGGGGTCTCGGTACTAATGCCAAGATATTGTGGGACAGGGTTCCGCCTGAGGTAGACCCTTTTTCACCCGACAACCTGTTGATATTTGGTGCCGGTCTTTTATGCGGCACACCGGCTGTCGGTTGTAATCGCACGATTGTTTCCACCATATCTCCCCAGACCAGACTCCTGGTATTTTCCATGATGGGAGGATTTTTTGCACCGGAATTGAAATATGCAGGGTATGACAAAATCGTCCTTCGCGGCAAATCCCCGGAGTTGGTATATCTGTGGGTCCACAATGACAGGGTTGAAATTCGGGATGCCTCTCATTTAAAGGGGAAGGGCGCCATTGAAACCGCAGAAATAATTCGAAAAGAGTTGAAACAGCCCAAAGCCCAGGTAGCTGCCATTGGCATGGCCGGTGAAAACCGGGTTTTTTATGCGTCCATCGAACAGGGCAGATCCAGTGCCAGCCGGGGCGGCATAGGGGCTGTCATGGGCGACAAAGGGGTTAAAGCCATTGTGGTTCGCGGCACCCTGGACATTAATGTTGCAAAGCCCACCGAATATATGGATCTTTGTAACGAGGTGATGGATTATATCCAGTTCCGGAATGAGAACCCCATCCCGGGTGTCATGCCCATATTGGCCGGGCTGGGCTCACCCCAGGAAATGAAGGTCCATGATGAAAAATGGCATACTGAAAATTTCAATTGGGGAAATTCCCGTGTCAGGCGAAAAGACTTCTGGAATGACGAGGTCGCCAGAGAATGGATGGAAACCCTGGATAAGGCAAGGACAAGGCTGATTTCCTGCTATAATTGTCCCATGACCTGCGGGGCAACCATTTCCATGCCCGGACTGCCGACTTATATGATGAAATGCTTTACAAAACTGACCTATACCATGGGGGCTTTTTCAGATCTGGATTTCGGGCTGAGAATCGCTCAGAAAGCCACTGAGTACGGCGTGGACGGCTTTTCCGCCCCCCAGGTCATGGCCTTTGCCCTGGAACTTCTGGAAAACGGCATATTAACAGACAAGGATTTTCCAGGCATGCCCGAAGACAACGAAGGCAGATTCTACTGGCTTCTGGACAGAATCGTCCGTCGGGAAGGCATCGGGGATATTCTGGCCAATGGAACCCACTGGGCTGCCAAAGAAATCGGAAACGGCGCCGAAGCTTATGCCCATAACAATATCAAGAAGATTGAACAGTTACCGCTGAAACTGTCCATGCTGAATCCCATTTATTATCTCATGTATTGTACCGGAGAAAAGATCAATATTACCCAGATTGAAGGTCAGTTCCCCCAGGCCCCGTTCCCCACACTAGCGGAAAGAGAAGAATTTGTAAAAGACTGGATCCAGGTTCCGGATGAAAAATTCAAACAGTATTTCCTGGATTGGGAGATGCGCGGAGAAAAATCAATGCCGTTTTATCCGACCGTGGACATGTGTTGTGATATTGTCGACTGGCAGGAGCGGATGCACTATATTGATGATGCCCTGGGACAATGTGCCGGTCTGTCCTCATTCCCTTTGAAACCCCCCTATCACATCCACAATTACCCGAAATTTATTTCAGCCGGGGCTGGAATTGAAATGGATGAAGAAAAATTATCCAAGGCCGCCAAGCGGTATCGAACCCTGGTACGGGCCATCAATATCCGAAGGGGCATGAGACGTATAGATGAGATACCGCCTGAAGATCATTGGAAAAAAAGGTTCCCTGAACTTGAAAAAGAACTTTTAGACACCTATTACAAATTCAAGGGATGGAACAATGACGGTATTCCTACCATGGAATCCCTAAATGACCTGGGCTTGGATTACGTGGCAAAAGAATTCATGGAAAGAGGGATTCTGACAGAGGGCGAGAATGCACCCGGCGTAAATATTTTGGCGCAAAAAGAGACCAATTAGAGTGGAGGGCATGAACCTTGAGTGGCGATAAGAAAACAAAAACAATAAAGACAATCAGAATTGATGTGGATAAATGCAATGGCTGCCGTGCTTGTGAATTAATCTGTTCCGCCTTTCACGCTGAACCCAGATACAGCAGCAATAATCCGGCCAGGTCCCGTATCCGGATTATCCGTGAGCCCATAAGAGATCTGTATATTCCTGTTTATGCAGGAGAATATACAGTGGCTGAATGTGCTGGCAGAGACAAATACACCATAGATGGAAAAGAATATGACGAATGCTCCTTTTGCAGAGCATCCTGCCCCTCCAGGGATGAGTTCAAAGAACCCGATTCCGGTCTTCCGCTGAAATGTGATATGTGTGAGGGAGAAGCAGAACCCCTGTGTGTAAAATGGTGCACCCATGATGCATTGATCCTGGAAGAAAGGGAAGAGGAAGTCGAAGAACAGGAAGAGCCGGAAGACCTGGAAATCGGCCTGGAATCATTGGCGAGCAAATTCGGTTTGGACAAGATTATGGATGCCGTTGCAAGGCTGTCAAAAAAGAGTTAGAACTACAGGCCCGGAACAGTAAGGTAAAACATAAGGCCAATAGATAAGGATAGAAACAAAAGTGGAAACATTAGCCCCCTTCATAGAAGTCATAGATGAGATAAAAGCGTCCGGCGGCGAGATCTTCAAGATGTGCTTTCAGTGCGGATTGTGCGATTCGGTCTGTCCGTGGAACCGGGTCAGATCCTTCAGCATGAGAAAGCTGATCCGGGAAGCGGCCTTTGGGCTGAGCGAAGTCGAAGGAGAAGACATCTGGCGCTGCACCACCTGCGGCATGTGCCCGTCCCAGTGCCCCAGAGGCGTAAAACAGATCGATATCAGCGTGGCCCTGAGAAGAGTGGCCTCAAGTTATGAACTCTTCCCGGCCTCGGTCAAATCAGCGAGAACGGCAAGATCGAGCCTGATTTCCGAAGGCAACCCTTTGCAGGGAGACCGGGCAAAAAGGGCCGACTGGGCTAAGGCGGTTTCGGTCAAACCCTATAGCGAAGGCATGGAAGCCCTCTATTTTGTGGGCTGTTATCTGAGCTATGATCCGAGGATGAAAAAAGTAGCGGTTGCTACCGCCAATATTCTCAAAAAAGCCGGGGTAGAATTCGGCATCCTGGGAGAAAAAGAAAACTGCTGCGGAGAAAGCATCCGGAAGACCGGCAGTGAAGAAGTTTTTAAGAAGCTGGCCAAAGACAATATCAAAGCCTTTATCGACCAGGGCGTCAAAAAAATCATTGTCTCCTCCCCGCACTGCTATCATACCTTTAAAAACGAATACCCCGAATTCATGGTCCATTTTGACGTGATCCACATCAACCAGTTCATGCAGCAATTATTTCAGGAAGGCAGACTGACGCTCAAGGGCGAACTGCCGAAAACCGTCACCTATCATGATCCCTGTTACCTGGGAAGACACAACGGGGTCTATGATGAACCCAGAAGCGTGCTGCAGCGGGTACCTGGACTTAAACTGGTGGAGATGGAAAACCATCATAAAAATAGCCTTTGCTGCGGCGGCGGCGGCGGCCGGATCTGGATGGATACGCCCCAGGAAGAGCGGTTTTCAGACATTCGGTTGAAACAGGCAAAAGAGGCGGGCGCCGAAGTTCTGGCCACCTCCTGCCCCTATTGCATCACCAATTTTGAAGAAAGCCGTTTAAACCTTGCCTATGAAAACATGATCGAGGTGAAAGACATCACCGAAATCATCAGTGACCTGGTTTAAAGAACAGAATCAGCATCAGCGGGCCATACCGGCGGGCCGGTATGGATAAGCCCGAAAAATATATGATGAGGAGAAAAGAAAGTGGAAAACGAAGTATTGCCGACAGAAATCATACAACAATTTGCAACCGGCCTTAGTGACAAGAATTTTGGAGACGTCCTGATTGTGGGCGGAGGCGTCAGCGGTATCCAGGCCTCCCTTGACCTTGCCACAGCCGGGTTCAAGGTATATCTCGTGGAAAAAGGACCCAGCATTGGCGGGCACATGTCCCAGCTCGACAAGACCTTCCCGACAAATGACTGCTCGATGTGAATTCTCTCTCCTAAACTGGTCGAGGTCGGCCGGCATCCCAACATCGAGGTTCTGACATTCACGGAAGTAGACGCGGTAGAAGGTGAAAAGGGGAACTTTTCCGTCACCCTTAAAACCCGTCCGAGATATATCATAGAAGACAAATGCACAGGCTGCACCACCTGTGTCAAATACTGCCCGGTACAATACCCGGATAGGTTTAACCAGGAAATCTCCATGAACAAAGCCGTTCATGTGTATTTTTCCCAGGCCATCCCCCTGGTGGCATATATAGATGATTCCTGCCTTTTTTTGAAAGAAGGCAAATGCGACATCTGCCGGGGCGTTTGCAAAATGGACGCCATTGATTTCAAACAGACCCCCAAACGGTTGAACATCAATGTCGGGGCCATTATTTTATCTGCCGGCATCACCCCCTTTGACCCGTCGGTCAAAGAAGAATACCGGTACAGGGAATATGAAAACGTCGTCACCAGCATGGACTATGAGCGGCTTTTGTCCTCCACCGGACCCTATGAAGGCAAAGTCTTAAGAAAGACCGATAAAAAACATCCCCAAAAAGTCGCCTGGATTCAATGTGTCGGCTCAAGACGGGTCACACCGGGGGATAACAGCTATTGCTCAGGCGTCTGCTGCACCTATACCCAGAAACAGGTCATCCTGACAAAAGACCATGAACCGGATTCCGAATGCACCATTTTCCACAACGATATCCGGTCTTTCGGCAAAGATTTTGAACGGTATTTCCAGAGGACCGCGGCCTATCCGGGCGTAGAATTCATCCGGTCCTATGCCTCCATTGTAAAAGAAATCCCTGGCAGCAAAAACGTGGTGATCCGGTACGCAACTTCCGATGAAGGCGTCAAAGAAAAAGAATTCGACATGGTGGTCCTTTCTGTCGGTTTAAATCCGCCTGCCGCCTATAAAGAAATCTCGCAGAAATTTGGCATTGATTTAAATGGGCACGGATTTGCCAAAATAGAATCCTCCAACCCGGTTCAGACAAACCGGCCCGGCATCTTTGTCAGCGGCGCCTTCCAGGGCCCGACCGACATCCCGGAATCGGTTTTCACGGCCTGCGGGGCCGGGTCCCAGACAGGAGAACTCTTAGATTACCGCAGGGGCAAACTCAGCACCCAGCGCGTTTACCCGGACGAACGGGATGTTTCCAAGGAAGAACCTAAGATCGGCGTTTTTGTCTGCCATTGCGGTGCCAATATCTCCAGCGTTGTCAATGTTCCTGCAACGGTGGAATATGCGCTCACCCTGCCAGGCGTGGTCTATGCCAAACAGCAGATCTTTTCCTGCGCCACCAACTCGGCCAAAGAAATCACGGATCTGGCCAAAGAAAAGGGCCTCAACCGCGTGGTCATTGCGGCCTGTTCCCCCCGAACCCTGGAACCCCTGTTCCGGGATACGTTAAGGGAAGCCGGACTCAACCAGTATTATCTTGACATGGCCAATATCCGGGAACACTGCTCCTGGGTCCACTCCAAACAAAAGGATGAAGCGACCCAAAAAGCTCAGGACATTGTCAGAATGTCCGTGGCCCGTGCCAGCCAACTCGAACCCCTGCAGGAGTTCGATCTGCCGGTCAACAAAACCGCCCTTGTGGTCGGCGGCGGTATTGCCGGTATGACCTGTGCACTCTCCATAGCCAGACAGGGCCATGAAGTCCATATCGTGGAAAAGGCAAAAGACCTCGGCGGCATGGCCAGAAGACTTCACACCACCCTCGAAGGCCTGGATGTCCAGGCGTATCTTGATAACCTGATCCGGGAAGTCTATCAAAATCCCCTGATCCATGTGTCCCATGAAGCCACCATCAAGGATGTGGCCGGATACCTCGGCAATTTCACCACCACCATAGAAACCGAAGGCCGGATCAAAGAGATCAAACATGGGGCATCGGTCCTGGCCATCGGGGCCGAAGAATATAAACCCACAGAATATCTTTACGGGCAGAACGAAAACGTCTTTACCCACATGGAACTCGGGCAGGAAATTGCCAAGGGCAACGAAACCGTCCTCAACGCAGAAACTCTGGTCATGATCCAGTGCGTGGGCTGCAGAAACGAAGACCGGAACTACTGCTCCAGGGTCTGCTGCGGCCATGCGGTCAAAAATGCTCTCAAACTCAAAAAACAAAACCCCGACATGCGGATCTATATCCTGTTCCGGGATATGAGAACCTATGGATTCAGGGAAGATGCCTATCGCGAAGCCTCGGAACAGGATGTCAAATTCATCCGGTATGAACCCGAGGACAAACCCACGGTAGAAGCCGTCAAAGAAGGCAAAAAGAATGTCTTAAGAGTCACCGTGCCGGATTATATCCTGGGCAAAAAACTGGAACTGGATGCCGACGTGCTTTCTTTGGCAGCAGCCGTCATTCCTTCAGAATCCACCAAACAGATTGCGGGTCTCTTCAAAGTCACCCTTAGCCCGGACGGATATTTCAAAGAGGCCCATGTCAAACTCAAACCCGTAGAGTTTGCAACAGACGGGGTCTTTCTCTGTGGCACGGCCCATTATCCCAAACATGTCCCAGAGACCATCAACCAGGCCTATGGGGCAGCCGGAAGGGTATTGACCCTTTTGTCCCGCGACACCGTCGTGGCTTCAGGCTCGGTGGCCAAAGTCACCGAATATGACTGCGTCTCCTGCGGCGCCTGCATCACGGCCTGCACCTACCAGGCCATTGAATTTGTCGACACGCCCAAGGGCAAAAAAGCCTGGGTCAACCCGATTCTGTGCAAAGGAGACGGCCTGTGCAACGCCAAATGCCCGACCAACGCCATCATCCTGAAACATTTTACCAATGATGCGCTCTTGCACCAGATTGATGCGGCCTATACGGCTGAAGGTATCCTGGCAGAAATCGATGCAGTCCTGGAAGAGGTATAATATGAATTTGATCAACAAAGGAGGCGGCAACAAATGAGTGCAGCTCTTGAATTTAAACCAAAAATTCTCGGTTTTGTATGCCATTGGTGAGCATACGGTGCTGCGGATTTGGCTGGAGTTTCCAGACTACAATATACAAACGAGATCAGACTGATCCGGGTCATGTGTTCCGGACGAGTGGATATTGAATTTATCCTGAGAGCCTTTGCAAACGGGCAGGACGGCGTCTTTATCGGCGGATGCAAACTGGATGAATGCAATTATGTCACCCACGGCAATTATGATGCCTTGAGCAATACCTATCTGACCAAAAGAATACTGAAGCACCTGGGCATCAACCCGGACCGGCTCAGGATCGAATTCATGTCCGGAGCCGACGGACAGCTTTTAGCCGAAAAAACCGATGAATTTACCCATCAGATCAGGGGCCTCGGCGCCCTTGGCTCCAGTGAAGGCCTGAAAAAAGAAACGGTACGATTCAACCTTGAGGCGGCCAGAAAACTCATTCCCTATATGCGGCTTGTGGAAAGAGAACGGTTCCGGGTGCCGGTGAAATCCAAAAAAGCCTACAAGGAGTTTTTTGAATCCCCTGACACCCATGCCCTGTTTGACAAGATATTTTCAGAACAACTGGCCATCAGCCGGATCATGCTGCTCTTAAAGAAAAACCCGCTGCCCACCGGTACGATTTCTGAACAGCTCGGCCTGAAGGCGTCGGATGTGTCCCGGCATATGATCACCTCCAGCCGTCACGGCATGGTGCGGTACGATACAGACAGCAAATGCTATACCCTGGTTCAGGCATAAGGAAAACATGTTATGGAAATTGAGAAAATAGATCAGATCATCGACAAGCATCATTGCGAAGCCAGCAATCTCTTGCAGATCATGCTGGAGCTTCAGAGCAGCAACAACTGGCTTCCCAAAGAGGTTTTGAAGAGGGTCAGCGAACGGCTGGACGTCCCCTTAACCCGGATCCAGCATATTGCCACCTTTTACAAAGCCTTTTCCCTGGTCCCCAAGGGCCGCCACAAGGTTCATATCTGCGTGGGAACCGCCTGCCATGTCAGAGGCGCCTCCCGCATCCTGGACACGGTAGAGGAAGCCACGGGCATCAAACCCGGGGAAACGGATATGGAAATGAAATTCAGCGTTGAGACCGTCAACTGCCTTGGCTGCTGCGCTCTTGGCCCGGTCATGGAAATCAACGGCAAAACCCATGGTAAAATGTCGCCGGCTCAGACGGCAAGCGTACTCAAAAATTATGAATAGGGTAAAATTATGTTAAAAACACCGGCTCAATTGGAAGACTATAGAAAGGACCTCTTATCCAAAAGAGACCCGCAAAAACCGTGTATTACGCTATGCTCCGGATCGGCCTGTCATGCCTCCGGCAGCAGTGAAGTGGCGGTAAGGCTTGAAGAAGAACTCAAAACCCAGGGCCTGAGCGAAGAGGTAGACATCCGGAGAACCGGGTGCCACGGGTTTTGCGAACGGGGACCCATCATTGTCATTCATCCGGACGAGATCTGTTATTTTCAAATCCAGCCCGATGACGTGGCCGAGATCATCACCGAGACCATCAAAAATAAAAAGATCATTGACCGGCTCCTGTATAATGACCCTGTGGTCAATGAAAAGATCATCCACGAATCCAAGATCCCGTTCTATAAAAACCAGGAACGGCTGGTGTTCGGTTCCAACGGCAGCATCGACCCCAAAAGCATTGATGACTACCTGGCCATCGGGGGGTATTCTGCCCTTTCAAAGGCCCTGACCACCATGACGGATCTGGAAGTTTTAGGCGAAGTCAAAAAAGCCAATTTAAGGGGAAGAGGCGGCGCCGGGTTCCCGGCCGGGGTCAAATGGGAAGGCTCCAGAAATGCGCCCGAACCCATCAAATATGTCATCGTCAACGCCGATGAAGGAGACCCGGGAGCCTATATGGACCGTGCCCTTCTGGAAGGCAACCCCCACTGCATCCTGGAAGGCCTCATCATCGGCGGGTATGCGGTCAAAGCCAATGAAGGCTATTTCTATGTCAGGCAGGAATACCCCATGGCGGTTCAGAACATCCATCATGCCATCAAAGAGGCGGAGAAATACGGGCTTTTGGGAGAAAACATCCTGGGCTCAGGCTTTAATTTTAAGGTCCATGTGCACCAGGGGGCAGGCGCTTTTGTCTGTGGAGAGTCCACGGCCCTTATGGCCTCNNCTGAACAACGTAGAGACCTGGGCCAATGTCCCCATGATCATCAACAAGGGCGCAGACTGGTTCACCGCCATCGGCACAGACTCCAGCAAAGGCACCAAGATCTTTTCTCTTGTGGGCAAGATCACCAATACAGGGCTAGTGGAAGTGCCCATGGGAACTCCCTTGCGAGATATCATCTTTACCATCGGCGGCGGTATCCCCAACGGCAAAAAATTTAAAGCCGTGCAGACCGGCGGACCTTCCGGCGGGTGTATCCCCGAGGACAAACTGGATCTTCCCGTGGGGTTTGATGAACTCACCCGGGCCGGGTCCATGATGGGGTCCGGCGGTATGATCGCCATGGATGAAGACACCTGCATGGTGGATGTGGCAAGGTATTTTATTTCGTTTCTGACCGACGAGTCCTGCGGCAAATGTGTTCCCTGCCGGGAAGGGCTTCGCCAGATGCACCGGATCCTGACCAATATCACCAAAGGCCAGGGCAAACAAGGGGATATCGAACTCCTGGAAGAATTAGCGGAGACAGCCGTGGAAGCCTCTCTCTGTGCTCTTGGAAAAAGTGCACCCAACCCGTTCCTGTCCACCCTGAAATACTTCCGTGAAGAATATGAGGCCCACATCACTGAAAAACGCTGCCCGGCCCTCTCCTGCAAGGAACTGATATCCTTCTATATTGATCCTGAAAAGTGCAAGGCCTGCGGTACCTGCCGTAAAGCATGCCCGGCCTCGGCCATCAACGGGGATAAAAAAATAATCCACATCATTGACCAGGATAAATGCACCAAGTGCGGCACCTGTTTTGAAGTCTGCCCCACCAAATTCGGTGCTGTGACCAAACTGTCCGGAGTACCGGTACCGGCACCAATCCCCGAAGACCAAAGAACGATTAAAAAAAAGAGTAAAGAAAATGAATGATATCGAATTTGAAATAGACGGGAAAAAAGTAACCGCATCCAAAGGCATGACAGTCCTGGAAACGGCCCAGAAAGAAGGGATCTACATCCCCACCCTCTGCCACCATGAAAAACTCGAACCCTTCGGGGCCTGCCGGGTCTGTATCGTGGAAGTGGAAAGCCGCGGCGCGACAAAACTCGTTGTCTCCTGCGTGTACCCGGCCGAAAAAAATATCATTGTCCGGACCCGTTCCCCAAAAGTGGACCGGATCCGCAAAACCATCATCGAGCTGCTCATGGCCCATGCCCCGGATGCTCCCCAGCTCCTGGAAATGGCCGCAGTCTATGGAGCCGTTCCCAACCGGTATGAAAAGGACCCGTCCTTTTGCATCCATTGCGGGCTCTGCGTCCGATACTGCGCCGAAGTAGCCAAAAAACACGCTCTCGGATTTGTGGACCGAGGCGTTCATAAGGAGATCAGCTTTATCCCGGAGATCGCGGCCAAAGAATGCCACGCCTGCAAGGAGTGCTTCCCCCTGTGCCCGACCTCCTATCTTCAGGCCGTGTTTGTTCTGACCGAGGCGCTTTCGTTCCCTGACTCGGCAGTAAAGAAATAGGTTTGGGATACGATAGCACCTTTTTTAAATAAAGGATCAGGGGTTAAAGGACTAGGAAAAAATTGAGTCCAGGAAATGCTACCAAAATATGCCCGGTATTCCGGTTTGAAAAAGGGGTTTTCACCCAGGATTCATTGGAGCTGATCGGAGAGGAGCCCCTCATGATCCGGGTGGATGACAGGGAATATTCCGTGGTCATGCGGACATATAACGACCATCGGGTATGACCGGGATATTGATCCCAATCTCATTGATATCTGGCTGACACCGGAACGTCGGAAACTGATCCCGAACCTTCTTAAGCGCAGAACATACGTCAGCCAGACCAGTTGCGGCATCTGCGGAAAAAAAATGATGGAAGATTTGAACCAGGTTCTCAAACCTGCGGACAATGGATTTGAAGTGAAGATCGACCGCATTTTTGAATGCATAAAAAAGCTTTCCGAAAAACAGAATATTTATCCGCGTACCCGAGGTTCCCATGCCGCCCTGTTGTTTGACGAGAATCTCAATGTGGCGTCTTTTTCAGAGGATGTAGGACGTCACAATGCTCTGGATAAAGCCATTGGAAATCTTTTTCGGAACCGAACATTGAAAAATGCAAGACTTCTTGTTTTATCCTCCAGGATCAGTTATGAACTGGTCCAGAAGGCGGCAAGAGCCAGGATTCCCATTATCATCAGCAAGTCACGGCCCACGGCACTGGCCGTTGACATGGGTAAATCCCTGAACATGACCCTTGCCTGTGCATTTGAATCCAAAAACCTGATCATTTTCAGCGGAGAAAACCGCATCAAAAGGGAATGAAACAGGAAAAAAAATTTGATTTTTAAGAAAATGACCGAACCTAAATAAAATGTAATCATGAGGAGGACAATTTGAAAATTCTCACAACCGTAAAAAAAGTAGTTGATGTGGAATTGAACATCCATGTAAAGGATGGCGCCATTGTGGAAGACGGGCTCCAGTATGTCATCAATGCCTGGGATGAAAACGCAGTGGAAGCCGCTGTCCAGTTGAAGGAAAAAAACAATGCAGAGACAACCCTGGTGAGCCTTGGCGGCGGCGATAATGCAGATATTATCCGGAAATGTTATGCCATGGGCATTGACGACGGCATCCATGTGGATGATCCAGCTCTTGCCAAAGCAGATTCATTTGTTTATGCCAATGTTCTGAGAAAAGTGGTTGAAAAGGGCGGCTATGACCTGGTGATCACCGGTAAACAGGCCCAGGATACAGACAG
>JAIFMF010000182.1 GCA_020048635.1 Desulfobacula sp.
TGACCGATGAAAAAATCAAATCCCTGGGGCTCAGGGGTATTTTGATGAAGCCGATGATGATGAAGGATCTTGCCCGGAAAATCCGGGAAGTTCTGGTGAAAAAGGTGATAGAAAACAGGGCACCTGGTGTCAAGAGGGAATAAATAAAAATGATAAATCCTGAAACGATGTCCATCCTTATTGTTGATGATATGAAAAGCATGCGGCTCACGATGCGTAAAATGCTGCAGACTTTAAAAATCGGGGGCTCTGTAAAATTTGCTGAAAATGGAAAAGAAGGCATGGAAATATTACAGCGGTTAAAATGTGATCTTGTCATTATAGACTGGAATATGCCGGTGATGAATGGCGTTGAGATGCTTGAAACGATTCGGAATGATAAAATACTCAGGGACCTGCAGGTGATCATGGTGACGGCTGAATCCGAACGTGATATTGTTACCGAAGTGGCGGAAACGGAAATTGATGGATACCTTATAAAACCGTTAACCCTTACCTCTCTGGATACGAAAATAAAAGCAGTAGTGGAAAAAATCAATAACCCGGATCTTGCAACAAAGCACCGGGTTAAGGCAAGGGACCTCGAAGAAGCCGGGGATTTTAATGCTGCCATAGAACAGATAAAAATAGCACTGACGCACAAACCGTCTGCATCCAGACTTCTTCGCCAGCTTGGATTACTGAACTTAAAGATCGGGAAATATGATGTTGCGGAAAAATGTCTTTTAAAGGCCGCCGCGGTAAACAAACAGGACACTCTGACAAGAGCCCATCTTGCAGAATATTATGTCGATAAAAATGAGTTGGAAAAAGCAGGCCGGTATTATCTTGAAATCATGACGTTGAGTACACGGTATTTTGATCAGGCCCTGGATGCCGGTGAAAAACTTCTTAAAAATGGATTTATCAGGCTTTCAATAGAAATTTTTTCCAAAATTATTGCGTATTCAAAAAAGTCTAATACAGCAAAGGACAAAATAATTGAGATCTGCATGGCCAATAAAGAACATCAATTTCCCCTGCAAATCTATGAACAGAGCATAAGGGAAAAATCTTCAAATTATGATATCAAGTATAAGGCCGGGCTTATATATTTTCAAACAGGAGACCAGGAAAAAGCCCTGGACTATTTCCTTGACGTCGACAGCCATATGAGAGGTCATGTGGATGCAAAATTACATATTGCAAAGATATATTTAAAGATGCAAAAAAACATTCAGGCAGATGATTATTTGAACCAGATCTTAAGGATTGACCCGAAACACCAGGAAACGATTGAGCTTCGCAGAGAAATGTGGTAACGGCAGCATGGAATCCCTGGAAGCGTTCTGTGCCGCACTGGATAAAAAAAGGAAATGAGATGAATTCAAACCATAACGTCCCGGAAATTCTCAAGGGCATATTAGAAACAAATGAAGACTGGTTGATGGAACGTATCCTGATGTATGCCGGAAAGCAGGGGTATACAGCCTATACATCGACATTGAAAGAGGCATGGCGTCTATCCATATCCGGATTATCAGCGTCTCTGGTGGAAGGGCTCTGCCGTTATTCCAATGCTCCGGAAATGACGCCGGAAGAGGATTTCTCCGAGGACCCGATCGCCCAATTCGGTATTATTGAAGCCCGGAGGCATAAGGAACGGGGGGTCAGTCTGAATATGTTTCTGGGATTGATGAAGTATTACCGGCAAGCCTATGTTGACCTGATCAGAAATGATGTGCCGGATCACACGGCGCAACAGGATTATGAAGTGTTCGTCAACCGGATGTTTGACAGGATAGAGATCGGCTTCTGTGTCGAATGGGCAGGGGAAACCGGGAATAAATCCTTAGAGGGGTTGCAGATTAACAATCGCCTGATGACCAACGAAAAAAACAAATATCTCACTATTTTTGAAAGCATTCCAAATCCGGTCATCTTATTGAACCACAGGAACGAAATAGATAATTTAAATTTTGCTGCTGTAAAGCTGTTCAAGGAGAATCTTGCTCCCGGGTCTCAATATTATTGCATATCAAAAGATCGACAAACCGAGCTTGAAAAAATCTTCAACCCGGAAAAAACAGCTATTAATCCTGAATATCCGGGTGGCATCCAATTATTTGAATTTTTACCATGGCTTAAGGATGAAGTTGAACAATTCCATCAAAAGAATCTTGAGTCGATGATGTTTGAAAAGACCATTCACCAAACCGATCAAGATCTGATTGTCAGGGTAAAGCTGTCGAAAAATTTAGATATCAGCGGTAAATTCGATGGGACCATTATTATTTTAGAAGACATTACATCCCTGAGAAATGCCCTGTCCAATGTCAAACAGTTGAGCGGGCTTTTACCTATCTGTTCTCACTGCAAAAAAATCCGGGATGACAAAGGCTACTGGAATCAGATCGAAGTTTATATTGACCAGCATTCTGAGGCCACGTTCAGCCACGGCATCTGTCAGGAATGTGTCAAAAAGTATTACCCGGATTTTGATTTGTATAAAGAATAAAACGAGGTGAGTCTCATGCATGAAACAACAGCCCCTGAAGAACTCCGAAAGCTTGATAAATCATTTGTGTTTAAAATTTTATATCAAGGTAGGGGTATACTCGGCATCATGGCTGCCGTTCTGTTTGCTGTTGTGTTTATTAATATCAGAGCTGCAATATCGGCGGATATCACTGAACTGAGGGTCGGCCTATATGATTTTAAACCCCTTACCTTTGTTGATACAGATGGAAAGGCAAAGGGATTTTTCATCGACATCATGGATGATATTGCAATGCAGGAAAACTGGTCTGTGACCTATATTTACGGTGATTTTAACCAGTGTCTGACCCGTTTGAAGAAAGGAGAAATCGACCTGATCGCAGGGGTTGCCTATTCTGATGAGCGGGCAAAAGAATTTGATTTTACAAAGGAGCACCTGTTCGTCATATGGGCGGAAATATACACACCTGAAAAGACTCCCATTAAAACAATTTTGGATCTAAAGGACAAAAATATAGGTGTGGTTAAAGGGGCGCAGGTCAATAGGGAGCTGAAAACACTGCTGGAAGGATTCGGGATAGATGTCCGTTTCCAGGAATATAAAAATTATGCAGACGTTTTGAAGTCTTTGGATACGTCTGAATCTGATGCCGGAGTGTTCACCAATCTCTATGGATTTCAGATTCTTGAAACTCACCCGGTGGAGCGGACGCAGATTTTCTTTGCACCTACGCAATTAAGGTTTGCCGTCAGAAAAGAAGTGGGTCAGGATATGAACGCCCGGAATATTACAGATACCCTCGACCGTTATTTCACAGGATATCAGGCAGATACCGATTCGATTTACTATTCCTCATACAAGAGGTGGATAGAACCCTCCGGCATGCCGCCTATCCCTGTGAAAATGATTATTCCGGACTGGGTGTACTGGCTGTTTTTGGCCTTCACGCTTTGTTTTCTGTTGTTGATTGGATTCAATTGGTTTTTGAAACGCATGGTTAAGATGAAAACGGAGGAGGTCATCCGGAGTCATGAAATACTCCGAGTTAAAGCCGATGCGCTGCGGGAAAGTGAGGAAGAGTTAAAAAACCAGACGTATTTTCTGCAAAAAGCCCAGGAGATTGGACATATCGGGACATGGAAACTGGACATCAAAAAAAATGAACTGATCTGGACCCAGGAAAACTATAAAATTTTCGGGCTTCCCCTGGGAACACCGCTTACCTATGAAATATTTTTGAATTGTGTCCACCCCGATGATAGAGATTACGTTGACAGGGAATGGAAGGCTGCATTCAACAAGAAACCCTATGATATTGAACATCGCCTGCTCGTTGACGGCAAGGTCAAATGGGTCAGGGAAAAGGCTGAGCTGGAATTCGACGAAAAGAATGAGTGTCTTCGCGGCACAGGATTTACACAGGATATCACGGATTGGAAACTATCGGAGCTGCAATTTCGGGAAGCGATCGAACGGTTCAAAGCAGTATTTAACAGCCAGTTTGATGCCATTTTTGTTTTGAACTCGGAAATGCCTGCCTTTGTCCTGGAGTGTAATCAGGCAGCCGTTGATATTTTTGGTTACGCTTCCGAGGACTTAATCGGTGATACGGTTGATAAACTGCATGTAGATGCTGCCCATCTGGAAACATTCCAAAAACAATTATATTCATCTGTCCTTAAAAAAGGATTTCTGAGAGATTTTGAATTTTCAATGAAACGAAAGGATGGAAGCATCTTCCCGTCAGACCATACGGTGATGGAGATGAAAAATGACTCCGGCAGGAGAACGGGCTGGATCAGTATTGTAAGAGATCTTTCAAAAATAAAAGAAGCTGAGTCCGCACTCACGGAGAGTGAGGCAACACACCGTGCCCTGGTCGAGAGTCTGCCCGACATCGTGATGCGCTTTGACCGGGACGGGCGGCATCTGTTTGTGTCTGAAAATGTCTGCACTGTGGTGGATCTTCAGGCTGCGCAATTCATCGGCAAGACCCACCAGGAGCTGGGTTTTCCAGAGGCACAGTGCAGGTTCTGGGAAGAGGCCATCCAGGGGGTTTTCGACAGCGGAAAGTCTTTAGAGACCGAGTTCACCTTCGAGGGAAAAACAGGGCCGGCGATCCACAACTGGCGTCTCATACCTGAACAGTACAAAACCGGGCGAGTGAAGTCGGTGCTTTCTCTCAGCCGAGACATCACGGCCCAACGCCAGGCGGAACAGGATTACAAGACGCTGTTCCGCGAGATGCTGGACGGCTTTGCCCTGCACGAGATGGTCTGCAATGAGGCCGGTGAGCCCGTGGACTACCGTTTCCTGATGGTTAACCCGGCCTTCGAGCGGATGACCGGCCTGAAGGCAGAAGAGATTACGGGCCGCACCGTTCTTGAGGTCATGCCCAACACCGAGCGGCACTGGATTGATACCTACGGCAGGGTGGCGCTTACTGGCGAGCCCATGTTTTTTGATAATTATTCCGATGCCTTGAAGAAATATTTCGAGGTGACCGCCTTCAGGCCTTTACCCAACCAGTTTGCCTGCATTTTCCAGGACATCACCGAACGTAAACAGACTGAAGCAGAGCGGGTGAAACTTCAGGCCCAGTTGAACCAATCCCAGAAAATGGAGGCTATCGGCGCCCTTGCCGGAGGGATTGCCCATGATTTCAATAATATCTTGTCTCCCATTGTCGGCCATACCGAGATGCTGATGGATGATTTCCCGGACGCCAGCTCCACCCGGGACAGCCTGAAGGAAATTTATTTCGGTGCATTAAGGGCCAGAGACCTGGTGCAACAGATTCTTTCCTTTGCCCGCCAGGAAGAAAATGAACTAAAACTCATGAAGCTGCAGCCCATTATCAAAGAAGCCATGAAACTGATCCGATCCACCATCCCGACGACCATTGCCATTCGTCAGAATCTCCAATCCGATTGCCGCCCTGTCAGCGCAGACCCTACCCAGATTCATCAGATCGTGATGAACCTTGCCACCAATGCCTATCATGCCATGGAGAAGAATGGCGGAGAACTCAAGGTGGATCTCAAAGAAATCGAATTGGGCAAGGATGACCTGATCCATCTGGATATGAGCCCCGGTTTCTATGCCTGTCTGAGCTTTGCCGATACCGGCGTGGGAATGAGCAGGGATGTCATGAGTCGTATCTTTGAGCCGTTTTTTACCACCAAGGAAAAGGGCAAAGGAACAGGGATGGGCCTGTCCGTGGTTCACGGCATCGTGAAGCACATGAAGGGGGACATCCAGGTGTACAGCGAACCGGGCAAGGGCACTGAATTCCGTGTTTATCTGCCGGTTGTCGGGAATGCTTATGAAAAACAGGAGCCAACGGCTGATGAGCCCATGCGGGGAGGATGTGAAAGACTCCTGCTGGTGGACGATGAAGCCGTCATCATTGCCATGGAAAAACAGGTTCTGGAGCGCCTCGGGTATCAGGTGACCTCCCGGACAGGCAGTATCGAGGCACTTGAAACCTTCAGAGCCAGTCCGGATAAATTTGATCTCGTGATTACAGATATGTCCATGCCGAAAATGTCAGGGGATAAACTGGCCGATGAATTGATGAAGATCCGACCGGATATTCCTGTTCTGCTCTGCACCGGCTTCGGCGATAGTATGACCGATGAAAAAATCAAATCCCTGGGGCTCAGGGGTATTTTAATGAAGCCGATGATGATGAAGGATCTTGCCCGGAAAATACGGGAGGTTCTGGATACTGAAATGTGTTAAAAAACACTATCCTGATTTTGATTTGGTTGAGGATAAATAAGAGGGAATTGAAAATATGGTGTCGGGTAAAAATACGGGTTTAAAGAAGATGAGTATCTCGATGCCGTCAAAATAGGCCTTGAAATAATAATCTCAATTGAATATTGTTTCAATGAGATTCGATAAGGAGGATCATATGGGACAATTTAATCGTATTACCCAGCAGCCTGATGTTATGGGCGGCAAAGCTTGTGTTCGTGGTATGAGAGTGACGGTGGGGATGATCCTTGGGCAGATCGGAGCAGGAAGCAATATCGAGACTATCCTCGCCGACTATCCCTATCTGGAACGAGAAGATATTATGCAGGCGATACGTTATGCTGCGTGGCGAGCCGAAGAGCGTGAAATCGAGCTAATCCAAGCATGAAAATCCTGATTGATATGAACTTGTCACCACGTTGGGTGAAACTGTTTGACGATGCCAGCGTTGAGTCAGCGCATTGGTCGACGATTGGAGCGACGAATGCACCGGACAAAGAAATCATGGATTATGCAAAAGCCAACAATTATGTTGTACTCACCCACGATCTTGATTTCAGTGCGATTCTTGCAGTAACACATGGTGAAAAACCTAGTGTCGTTCAAATCCGTGCGGAAAATGTTAGCCCAGATGGTATTGGCTGGTCAGTTATTGCAGCCTTAAGGCAGATGGCCGCCGAATTGGAAGAAGGTGCGTTGATAACCGTTGATCCAAAACGCACGCGTCTACGTTTGCTGCCGTTTCCAACGAGAGAGTGAGCGGTTATGTCGATCGGATATGCACGCGTTTCAACCCAAGGCCAGAATTTGGACCTTCAACATGCAGTGTAAAACAATTGGTTGATTTGATCAGTGAGCTGAATAAAATATGGGACGTTCTGGATCATGGGACGATGGATAAATCCAAAGGAAATCATGGAAAATAAAAAATATCGGCTGCAAGACCTGATTGACATGGATCATTTTCAAAATCTCCAGGACAGACTGAATGAAATCTACTCTTTTCCTTCAGCCATCATCGACAATGATGGGAATATCCTGACGGCCACTGCCTGGCAGGACATCTGCACACAATTCCACAGAAAAAACAAAGACAGTGAACGGCATTGTATTCAAAGTGATCAATACATTCAGCGTCATTTACATGAAGCCAACCCGGCCGTGAGTTACCGCTGCCCCCATGGGCTGGTGGACAACGCAACTCCCATCATCATTAACGGCATCCATTATGGAAATTTTTTTACCGGCCAGTTTTTTCTGGAAGACCCGGACATGGATTTTTTCAGGGCTCAGGCAAAAAAATACGGGTTTAAAGAGGTCGAATATCTTGATGCCGTCAAAAGAGTTCCGATCTGGTCCCAAAAGCAACTGGCCAGTTATCTTTTCTTCATCAAAGGGCTGATTGCCGTCATTGCCGAAAGCGGGTTGAAACGACTGAAAGAGATAGAGCTCCGAAAACAGATGGAAGTAAAAGAAGATCGTCACCGATCCATCCTCCAGACAGCCCTGGATGGTTTCTGGCTGACGGACATGAAAGGGCAACTGCTTGAGGTCAACGATTCCTATTGCAGGATGAGCGGTTACAGCAAAGAGGAACTTCTGACCCTTCACATTGTTGATCTCGAGGCCAATGAAAGTCCCGAAATGGCTGAAATCCACATGAAAAAATTTGCCGCACAAGGCTCGGATCGTTTTGAATCCAGACATCGCCGCAAAGACGGCACTGTTTTTGATGTTGAAGTCAGTTCCCAATTCCGTGCTGAGGAAGGAGGGCGATGTGTCTGTTTTCTCCGGGATATCACCGGCCGCAAGCGGGCAGAGGGGATGCTGAGAGCGACCGAGGCGCGTTTCCGTACCCTGAGCATAATGGCCCCGGTGGGTATATACTTGACAGACCCTCAGGGCCAGTGCCTGTATGCAAACCCGTCGTGGTGCGAGATGGCGGGAATGCCCCAGGAGTCGGCGCTGGGTTTGGGATGGATAGAGGGGTTGCATCCGGAGGATCGTTCTTTTGTTTTATCGGCGTGGAGCAGGATGGTGGCTTCCCATGGAAACTGGGGATATGAATATCGCTTCCGCACGCCTGAAGGAAAGATTACCTGGGTATATGGCCTTGCCAATAAAATATCCGATCCGGCAGGGAATATTACCGGTTATGTCGGCATCAATCTGGACATCACCGGGCGCAAGCAGGCTGAAGCGGAAAAGGCGGACCTCGACGCTAAACTCCAGCAACTCCAGAAGACTGAAAGCCTGGGACGCATGGCCGGGGCCATTGCCCACACGTTTAACAATCATCTCTATGTGGTGACAGGCAGCCTGGAGCTGGTTCTGGATGATTTGCCGGGCGATGCAGAAATTCGTGAAAACCTGCTCCAGTCTTTGATGGCGGCCCGGAAAGCAGCAGCGGTGAGCCGGCAGATGCTGACCTATCTGGGGCAGACACCGGGCAATCATGACCCCATAGACTTGTCCGAAGTCTGCCGCCAAAGCCTGCCCCTTCTTAAGGCAGCCATCCCGAAAGGCATGATCCTGAATGTCGATTTTCCCGATTCCGGCCCGGTCATCCGTTCCAACGAAGACCAGATACAGCAGATTCTGGTCCATCTGATCACCAATGCCTGGGAGTCCATTCCCGGCAATCAAGGCAGCATCGGCCTGGCCATCAGAACGGTTGCCCATGGGGAGATTCCCCCCTCAAAGCGGTTCCCCATGGACTGGCAGCCTCAGCCTGTTCCCCATGCCTGTCTGGAAGTGTCGGATACCGGCTGCGGGATTTCAAACCAGGATATCGAGAAACTCTTTGATCCGTTTTTTACCACAAAATTGATTGGGCGGGGAATGGGATTGCCTGTTGTCATGGGAATTGTGAAAACTCAGGACGGCTGCATCACCGTGAACAGCGAACCGGGGCGCGGCAGTATCTTTCGGGTTTATCTGCCCATATCAACGGACAAAATCCCCCTTCCCCTTGAGCCGGAAAAACCAGCGGCGGACTTTGTCCAAAGGGTTGAAAAGGGCGGCACCGTGCTGCTCATTGAAGATGAGGCAATGGTTCGCAATACGGCAAAGGTCATGCTCACCCGCCTCGGATACACGGTCATTGAAGCCCGGGATGGAATCGAGGCAATGGAGATATTCCAACAGCGCCAAAATGAAATCTGCTGTGTTCTTTCGGATTTGACCATGCCCGGCATGGACGGATGGGAAACCCTGACAGCGCTTCGCAGGATGCGGGCCGATGTGCCGGTGATCCTGGCCAGCGGCCATGACATGACAGCGCTTCGCAGGATGCGGGCCGATGTGCCGGTGATCCTGGCCAGCGGCCATGACAAGGATGTGGTCATGGCAGGCAACCATCCGGAACTGCCCCGGGCGTTTTTGTATAAGCCGTATTCGATGTCTGCATTGAAGGAAGCTCTGACAAAAGCCATGGGCCTATGATGATGGAAAAAAAGGGAGGCAATCCATGACTGAGAATTTATTACAAAGAATAGAAGAGCTTGAAAAAGAGCGGCAAAGGCGTCAATTGATTGAGAAACAGCTTGAGGACAGCCATGAAAGGCTGGAAACCCTTTTAAACATGCTTCCTTTGGGGATTGTGATCATTGATTTCGACACGCAACAGATTCTTGATGTGAATCCCCACGCCCTGAGTTCATTTGGTTGCTCACTTGAACAATTGATCGGTAAAAAATGCACAGACTATATTTGCCCCGCCGAAGTGGGAAATTGTCCGATTATAGACCAGGGCTTAGATCTGGACCGGTCTGAACGGGAGATCATTACCTTTACCGGCGAACGAATACCGGTTCTGAAGACCGTCATGAAAAATGAGATAGAAGGCAAGACCGTCCTTTTAGAATGTTTCATTGATATCCGTGATAAAAAACGGGCCGAAGAAGAACATGTTAAACGGGAGAAACTGGAGGCTGTTCTGGAAATGGCCGGTGCTGTATGTCACGAATTCAACCAGCCGCTTCAGATCATCAACGGCTATTGTGAATTACTGAAAAGCGATCCTGGTTTCACTGTTGAGGGGAGAGACCATATCGGCCAAATTCTCAAAGCGGTTTCCAGAATGGGATCTTTGACCAGGGATTTGATGAACATTGCAGCCTATGAAACAAAGCCTTATTTAAATTCTAAGATTGTTGATATCAAACGATCATCCGGCAAGGCTCAAGGATGAGGCGGAGCAATTCCATCAAAAGAATCCGGAGGCGATGATGTCTGAAAAAATGACCCATTGTTCCCGAATTGGTTGTGTGATAGTCTGGAATTATGAATAGCATCTTTGAACAACTGAAACGGTTAGTCTCTATTGGCAGGGTCCAAATATCAGTGCATGGCTACGATGAGCTGGCAGCAGACAACCTTTCAGTTCGAAATGTGCTATCCGGTGTGGAAAAGGCTGAACTGCTGGAAGAGTATCCTGCTTTTGCAAAAGGACCTTGCGCTCTTGTTCTTCAGCGAGATCAGGAGGACCGACCCATTCATGTTGTATGGGGTATAGCGAAGGGGACAACAAGTCCTGCTGTTCTTGTTACAGCATATCGGCCTGACTCGGAAAGATGGACTGAGGACTTTAGGAGCAGAAAATGATGAAAATCAGAAAACAAAAAAAATTGATCCACGAGGGTAATTATGTTGCCGAAATTGAGGTTGAATATATTTACTCAGAAACCGAGTGGTCCCCCTATCTTTCTCTTAACGATGCCCTTAAACTTGATGATGTGCGGGAAGCACTTCGCCAGGGGGATATTGAAACGGCTGCGGGCTTTGCACGGATTTATACCTTAACGCCGGTTGCTGTATAAGCCCTTTACGCGAGCCTGCACATGGAATTATTCTCCTTGTGGAGGGGGTAGGATAAGGATGACCATGTCTGAAAAACCGACCTATGAAGAATTAGAAGCGTTGCTTCTGGCTGCTCCTGTCTTTTTTGTGGCGATAAATGCCGAAGGCAGAACCATCATGGTCAATGAAACAATGCTTCAGTCTCTTGGATACAAACAGGATGAAGTGGTTGGCAAAGAGTATATGACCACGTTTGTCCCGGAAAAAAATCGGGAAGCAGTATCCCAGATATTTGATAAACTGATTCGAGTCAATACCCCCACTCTGAATGAAAATTATATCCTTACAAAAGAGGGCAGGGAAATTTTAATTGAGTGGCATGGAAGGTCTGTTTTTAATAAGAAAGGGGAATTCACTTATTTTGTTGGTCTGGGCATCGATTTAACCGACCGAAAGCG
>JAIFMF010000194.1 GCA_020048635.1 Desulfobacula sp.
CCGGAGAACCTATCCCGGTGGACAAAACAAAAGAGGACCGGGTCACCGGCGGAACCGTCAATGGTGAAGGCCTTTTAAAATTTCGGGCCACGGGTGTGGGAAAAGATACAGTGCTGTCACGGATCATCCGGATGGTCCAGGATGCCCAGGGCAGCAAGGCCCCCATCCAGGCCCTGGCCGATAAGGTGGCAGCGGTTTTTGTACCCGCAGTCATCAGTATAGCGCTCATCACTTTCTTCATCTGGTGGGGGGTGACCGGCGAATTCGTTCCTTCCATGATCCGGATGGTGGCCGTCCTTGTCATTGCCTGTCCGTGCGCCCTGGGTCTTGCAACCCCGACGGCCATTATGGCCGGTACAGGAAAGGGGGCGGAGAATGGAATCCTGTTCAAAAGAAGTGAGGCCCTTGAAAATGCAGCCAAACTTAAAATTATTGTGATGGACAAAACAGGAACCCTTACCCTTGGAAAACCTACGGTTGTTGACGTTATTGCCACGCAGACCTCCCGCTTTTCCCCGGAAGAACTTCTGACCCTTGCCGCTTCCCTGGAAAAAGGGTCTGAGCACCCCATCGGCAAAGCCATTGTCACATTTGCTCAGAAAAAGGGTCTTATTCTGGAAGACCCCATGAATTTCAAGGCCCACAGCGGGTTTGGTGTTGAGGCAGACCTTAAGGAAGGGCATTTCAGTTTCGGAAAGCCAAAATGGTTTGATCAGGCGTTCAATATGAATGATGAGGCCAAAACCCTGATTCATGATCTTCAGAAGAAGGGAAGAACCGTCATGGCGCTTGTCAAGGACAAAAGCGTGCTGGGTGTGGTGGCGGTTTTTGATGTGCTGAAACCCGAATCCGGACAGGCTGTAAAAGAGCTTCATGATGAAAATCTGAAAGTGGTCATGCTGACCGGTGATAATATTGAGACGGCAAAGATTATTGCTGCCGAAGCCCATTTAGATGAAGTGGAGGCAGAAGTCAGGCCTGATGAAAAATCAGATCGGGTGAAACAGTTTCAGAAGAACAATGTCCTTGTGGGGATGGTGGGGGACGGCATCAATGATGCCCCGGCCCTGGCCCAGGCCGACATTGGGTTTGCCATCGGAACAGGCACAGATGTGGCCATTGAAACCGGCGATATCATCCTTTCCAGCGGAAATCTGACCGGCATTCCAAAGGCCATTAAAATCAGCCGGAAGACTATTGCCACCATCCGGCAGAATCTGTTTCTGGCATTTGTTTATAATATTATCCTGATCCCTGTTGCCGCCGGAATCCTTGCCCCCTTTGATCAATTCCCTGATTTTTTAAGGCAGCTTCATCCGATTCTGGCAGCCCTTGCCATGGCGGCCAGCAGCATATCGGTTGTAACCAACAGTCTGAGGTTGTATAAGGCGGATATACAATAACAAAGAATATGATCAGGTTTTTTTAAGAGGACATATGAAACAGGTGGATAGCGGGTCAATACAGGAAGATTCAGGGAAATCAGAAAAATCACACACAAAAGTATACCAGGAAAGCCGTCTTGCACAGAAGCGCCTGAATGCGATGTTGAAATTTCTTCCGGACCCGGTTTTTGCTTTTACTCTTGATAATACGGTTGAATATATCAACCCGGCTTTTGAGCGGGTTTTCGGCTGGACTCTTCCTGAAGTCAAAGGGAAAAACATCAGGTTCATTCCGGAACATCTGGTCGGTCAGGCAAAACAGGGAATGAAAAAATTGTTCAAGAACCGATCGGTTCATGATTTTGAAACCCAGAGATATACAAAGGACGGGCGAATTCTGGATATTGTGATCAACGGTTCGATTCTCTATGATGAACATGACAAACCCGTGGGGCAGGTATTGATTCTGCGGGATATGACCGTTGAAAAACGGATGGCCAAAACCAACCAGATCATGTTTCGGATCTCAAAAGCCCTTCACAGCTACGAAAAGCTTGGAGACCTGATCGCTCTGATCAACAGTGAGATCCAGAAACTCATTTCAGTTGAAGGGGCTTTTATTCTCCTGGCAGATCAGAAAAAAGATCAGCTCTATTTTTTTTCTGCCCAGTACCGGGATAAAGAGTCGGAAAAAAAATTCAAGAAAATCAGGTTTCCGGCTGACCAGGGGGTCTCTGGTCATGTGTATAAGACAGGGATGCCTTTGATGATTCCCGATGTGTCCCAATGCTCTTTTTTTCTGAGGCGGGTGGATAAAGAAACGGACCTGGTCACAAAGAATATGCTCTCCGTGCCCATTCAACTCCAGGACAGGACAATTGGTGTGGTTTCCGTTGTGAATAAGCTTTATGGTGAATTTGATACAACGGATATGGAGCTGTTAAGCATGGTGACGAGTACCATAGCCCTTCCCATTGAGAATACAAGGATAAATGAAGCGCTGAGAAAATCCTACACGGAACTGAAAATTCTAAACCGGGCCAAAGACAAGGTCATCAACCACCTTGCCCATGAATTAAAAACTCCTGTTTCCGTTCTGGATGCATCCATGACGCTCCTGTCGAGGAAGCTGAGTGCCATGGGCATGAATTCCAACCCCATTGAGAACATCCTGAACCGGGGACAAAGAAACCTTCAGCGAATCCTGGAGATTCAGTATGAGGTTGAAGACCTGTTAAGAAAAAAAGATTTCAAGGCCTATCATATCCTGACCCGACTCCTGGAAGCATGCAAAGATGAATTAAATTCGCTTATTGAGCTTGATACGGATAATAAAGATATTGTTGAAAGGGTTCATAAAACCCTGGAAAGCCTTTTTGGCCCAAAGGATTTCAAATTTGGAACCATACACCTTGATGCCTATCTGGCAGACCGGATCAGCCGGCTTAAGCCTGACTTTTCTCATCGCAATTGTTTTTTGGACATAACGATCGAAAAAACTGCGCCTATCCATATTCCCATTGAAATTTTGGATATCATCACAAAGGGCCTTATCCGGAATGCGGTAGAATACACTCCGGATGGCGGGAAAATCGAAATCATACTGAAAACAACAGAAAATCAGCCGGAGCTGATTGTAAAAGATTATGGCATCGGGCTTACCAAAGAAAAACGCCGGCTCATACTTGAAAATTATTTCACTCCACCAGAATCCATTAATTATTCGACGAAAGAACCCTATGCGTTTAATGCGGGCGGCAGAGGGTTTGATCTTCTCAGGATAAAGCTCTTTTCTGAACGTTATCATTTTTCCCTTCGGATTGACTCAACCCGATGCCGGGTCATTCCTGAAGACAGCGATACCTGCCCTGGTGATATCAGGCTTTGCCCCGCCTGTACAAAATTGGAAGACTGTTATCATTCCGGGGCAACAGAAGTTCATGTTGGATTTAAAAGGATTTGATAGTGGCGCCGAAGGTGGCTTGTCAAATTTATGACACAGGGGAAGATCTTTCCTGGCGATGGCTGCTGCTAAAAACCTTGGTTCGCTGATAACTAATTGAATTTAAACCTTATTAATTCTATAAATCGCATAGGCACAAGTATTGCTTAATTCCCTGTCAGGGCCTGATATCAACTGAAATGAGGGGAAAAAAATGAAGCAGACATTTGGCAGCCTATCCGAAAGAGTAACGGCATTGTTTTCCATGATCTTTACTGCAGCAAAAAAGCAGGCAGATCATAAAAAGCTGGCACAACACATCCTTCTACTGAATAAAAAACAATCCTCTGTAGACATCATCAGCGAAGTGGCCCTTTGCTTAAAAGATATCCTGAATTACAGACTCTTTGCCTTTGTTATGAAAAAGGACGCCGGGGTTGATGTATGGCTTGATCCCCGGATGTATAAAAAAACGCTTGAAGATATTATTCTGAAGGATTTCGGCATTGAGAACAAAGACGGCCTCAATTACCTGAATCACAAGTTTTATGAGGATGAGCCTACAATGTCGTTTGATATGAAGGCTCTTTTATATTATGAAATTACTGAGGAAAATTTAAGCTTCAGGCTCTATATGCTGGCTCAAAAGCCGCTTTCCATCTATCATGATGAAATCGTCAACCTGATTCTCCAGGGGGCTTCCGGTGCGCTTTCCCGGCAGATGAAAATGGAAAATTTACGGGATGCGGCAGCTATTGATTCTTTGACCGGATGCTACAACAGAAGGGAATTTGAAAATCAACTCAATAGAAATATTTCAGGGGCCATACGGCATCAAACGAAATTATCCGTGTTCATGTTTGATCTCGATCATTTTAAGGAAATAAACGATACCTATGGTCATCCTGCAGGGGATAAGGTCCTTAAGGAAGTGTCGGCCATGGTTCAACAAAACATGAGAACCGGTGATATCCTTGCCCGGTTCGGTGGCGAAGAATTTATTGCCATCCTTCCAGAAACAGACAAGATCAAGGCCATGGAACTTGCAGACCGCTTGAGAGTCAAGATTTCCAGAAAGGTGATCGTCCATGGTGACAATAAGATTACCGTCACCGCCAGTTTCGGCGTTTCTGAAATGGACCGGAATGCAGACATGGGAAAAATTATCCAGGATGCCGATACCATGCTCTATAAGGCGAAATTGAATGGTCGAAATACAGTGATGCCGGGGATTATAAAAATCGTTTCAGATAACGGTCTTGAAAAATTAAAAGAAAGTGTGAATTAGAAATCCTAAATTTTAAATTTTTCAGTCATGGCCTTTAACTGGATCATGACATCATTCAGAAGGATTGCTTTTTCTTTAACGTTTGAAGACAAGGTGTTGATTTCCTGGGATGCGGTCAGGACATCACTTATTTCCCGGGCCACCTGGCCGGATACTTCGGAACTCTGGCTGACATTGACATTGACCTCCCGGATACCCTGAGAAACCTGGCTGATATTTTCCGCTATTGCATTGGTGGTGGTGGATTGAAGCTCAATGGCCGCAGCCGCCTCATTCACAAAATCATTGATCTGGTTGATGATTTTGGTAATATCCTGGATTTCAGTGACGGCGCCGCCGATCTGATCCTGGATTTCCTGAATATTTTTTCCAATATCTTCCGTTGCACGGGCGGTCTGTCCTGCCAGTTCCTTGATTTCATGGGCCACAACGGCAAACCCTTTTCCGGCCTCACCCGCCCTTGCCGCCTCAATGGTTGCGTTCAGGGCCAGAAGATTGGTCTGTGAAGAAATACCGTTAATGGTGTCGGTTACTTTATTAATGGCCTCTGCGGCCCGGCCGAGGTCGCTGACTCTTTTAGATGTCTGTAGCGCTTTTTCAACGGCTTTGTTCGTGATTTCCCGTGTGTGATTGGAGTTCTGGGCAACCTTTTCTATATTTTTGCTTATGTCGGTGGTGCCGCTGGCAACAATTTCGACATTGGTACTGGCCTGTTCCATGGCCGCAGCTACGGAATCCATATTCACACTCATTTTCTCTGCAGCAGAGACGACCGTATTGACTTTTGAAACCGTTAATTCAGAGCCTGCCGTCATTTTGTCGGAAATCCGGTTTAATTCGCCGGATGCCGAACTTAAGGTATGGACGCCTGAATTGAGATCTTTAATCATCTGGGCAAGACCTTTAACCATTTCATTCATGGAATCAACCGTATCTTTGATGGCATCCCTGGCATCATAAGTAAAGGTATATTGGAAATTTCCTTTTGCCACCTCTTTGGCAAGGTTTGCCATGCCATTCATGCTTTTCATCAACTGCCGGTTCATGAACCCGATGATCAGGACACCGATGATCAGGGCCATAACGCCACTGATGGCAACACCGGTAAGAATCTGTTTATTGACACCGGTCATGAGTTCCCCTTCAGATACAGCGACAATGAAATAAAGATCCCAGGGCTGGAAATAGGTCGCATAGGAATAATAGATTTTTCCATCATATTCATAGCTGACAAACCCGGATTTTTTAGTCAATAAGTTTTTTCCATTTTTAAAATCCTGTACTTTCATGGACTGGTAGGCTTTATCCGGGTGTATGAGAATCTGTCCTTCTGAATCACAGATAAAGGAATATCCGTGGCCTCCGACGGTGACCTTGCTGATAAGATCAAGAAGATCACTGGTCAGGATTTTGCTTGTGACCGAATACGCTCCGACTAATTTTCCTTCCAGTTTTTCTTTAAACGGCTGGATAGACTGCATGGAGAGTTCAGTGCCCTTCTTGGTGATAAATTGATAGGGTTTGTCATCCATGACGGATTTGTAGACCTCTGAGTCTGATGTATAATACTCACCCACAGGTCTTGATTCATCAGGATTTTTAACACTTGTGGAGACTTTGATCAATTTGTTATCATGGAGCTGATATACGGCAATATCAAAGGTGCTGAACCGACCTATTTTATCAACCGTCACAAAATTGGCTGTCGCAAACTCCATTCCGAAAATAATTTTTGGAACTGTTATTTTTTCTTTTGTTCCGGAATTAATATCATAAATATCCAGTTCAACGGTTCTGGCAGTGACCAGCATGGTATTCCCGGCGGCATTACTTTCAGAAACAAGGGCTCCCATGTCGGATTCAATTTTTTCTTTCTGCAGGTTGTATTTCAGTTGAATGGTCCTTAAAAGGACATCCGACACGTTTTGAATACTGGTCTGTCCTTTGGCAAGAAAAGAATTTTTGCTCTGATAAAAATTGACAACCGCAATGATCAGAATGGTGAGAAAGATAATTCCGATGGAACCGAGATAAAGCTTTTTATCAAAACCGATGTTTACCATTTTTACTCCTTGTTTGAATCTCTATCCCATTGACCCTTGCATCAGTGAGGCGATGACAGCTAAAACCTGCAACAACAAAATGACTATAGTTTTGAAATAGGGGTAAATACCTAAAACTAACATTGAGTTTAATCTTGAAATTTTATAATTTCAAGCAAAAATACAAAAAGGAGTGGGATGTTAAAGATTCATTTCTGTCTGACTGATATTAGATTAACATATTGATAACACGGATTGCTTTGGTGTATCTACTGATATTGTATGAAAATTGTCAAGGATCAGAGAAGATGAGACAACAACCAGTAAACCGGACAGGCGTGATCACCGAGGTTTTGAAAGGGATAGTGGACCGAGTTACGTTCCATAACCCGGATAACGGCTGGTCCATTCTTCGAGTAACAGCCTTCAACAATCCCCATGGGCAGGAAACCGTCATTGTGCATCAGACCAAAGTTTTCGCCGGAGCTACCATGGAGTTCGAGGGATCATGGACCATTCATCCCAAACATGGCCGTCAGTTTCAGGCAACCCTGGCAAAGGAAAAAAAACCTGCAACAACAGCAGCGCTTGAAAAATATCTGGGATCGGGTCTCATTAAAGGTGTGGGCCCCAAAACCGCAAAAAAAATTGTAACTTATTTTGATAAACAAACCCTTGATATCTTTGAAGAAGACATCGAAAGACTGACCGAAGTACCCGGCATTGCTCAGAAAAAACTGGATATGATCCGTGATGCCTGGACAGAACATAAGGCTATCCGGGAAGTCATGATGTTTCTGCAATCCCACGGCATCAGCACCCTGTTTGCTGTCCGCATTTATAAAGAATATGGGAATGCTGCCATCGCTATGGTTACCGACGATCCTTACCGACTGGCAAATGATTTTTACGGCATCGGCTTTTTCTCAGCAGATAAGGTTGCCTTAAGCATTGGGCTGGCTCCCGACAGTCAGCAGCGCATCATGGCAGGGATTCAGCATGTGCTGGCCGCAAGCCGGGACTTTGGACACTGTTACCTGACGGCATCTCAGATCAATACCCAGGTCAAAGAACTGTTAAAACTGGCGCTGTCTGATAAACTGTCTGCGCTTTTGAAGTACATGGAGAATGAAAAGTTTTTAATGGTTCGTGAGCTTATCCTCACCGCCGGGGTCCGTGAGCAATGTTATTATTCAAAATCCTTATATTTTGATGAACTCTATGTTGCGAAAAGAATTTCTGATATGGGCGATCCTCCAAAAATTGAAAAAATCAGGGTGGACCGATGGATATCCCTTTATTGTAAAGCAAAAAATATTTCCCTGAGTGATGAACAGGCAGACGCTGTCAAAGGGATTGTCTCTGAAAAATTTTCAGTCCTTACAGGTGGCCCCGGATGCGGTAAAACCACTACCACCCTTGTCATTGTCAAATTAATTGAGGCCATGGGGGCAACCGTTCTTTTAGCGGCTCCAACAGGGAGAGCCGCCCAGCGGATGACGGATATTATTGGAAAAGAATCCAAAACCATCCACAGGCTGCTCGGGTGGCAGGGCGGCAAATTTAAAAAGGACGAGGAGACACCTTTAAAGACAGATTTTCTTATTGTTGATGAATGTTCGATGCTGGATATCAATCTTACGGCGTCGCTGCTCAAGGCGGTTCCAAAGACTGCCCAGGTACTCTTTATAGGGGATTCTGATCAGTTACCGGCCGTGGGTGCAGGCAATGTTTTAAAAGATATTATTGCATCACAGAAGGTCCCCTGCTTTAAACTGACCCGGATATTCCGGCAGGCTGAAGAATCCCTGATCATTCAATATGCCCATCAGATCAATAAGGGCGAAATGCCCTGGATCACGTCACCGTTTAAAACCCCGGAAGCCTGGCAGGGTAAGACCGACTGCCTGTTTCTGGACGCAGATGAGGCCAGCAAAGAGCAGATCAATTTTATTTCAAAGGTGAAACGGTTTTATGATTTAACGCTTCCTGAACTGGAAGATAACCTGTCCGAACCCCATGACGAGTCTGATTTTTTTGAATTCCGGGTTCAGGAGCCGGTTATTCCCTATGAAACTGAAATTACCATCCCGAAAAAGTTTGAGCATGTGGACCTGCAAAAGCTGTGTAAAGCGGAAACCAGGGTAGAAGAATTACTGGCCGTTGTTAAAAAAGTTCATCCCTGGTCCTCCCTTCATTATGGGTTATCGGCACTGGATGTCGTAAGACAGCTTTATCAGGAATGGATTCCCCGATACTATGGAAATTGTGAAATCCAGATTCTGTCTCCCATGACCCGGGGAAGTCTTGGAACGGTCAGCCTGAATAAGGTCATCCAGGACGCCTCAAATCCTTTTATCGAGGGCAAACGACAATTAAAACTCGGGGAAAGGATTTTCAGAATTGGAGACCGGGTGATTCACAGGCGCAACAATTATGATCTGGGCGTTTTTAACGGAGATATCGGGGTCATCACAGATATTGATAACATTGATCTGACCTGCACGGTTTCATTTTATCCGGACAACCGGCTGGTGCATTACAAACAAACCGACATCATGGAGCTTGATCTTGCCTATGCCATTACCATCCATAAATCCCAGGGCAGCGAATTTGAAGTGGTGATCATACCGGTACTGACCCAGCACTTTAAAATGCTGTTTCGAAATCTGATATATACCGGAATCACCCGAGCAAAAAAACTGGCCGTCTTTGTCGGTACCCGAAAAGCGCTCGCCCTGGCCGTCAGGAACCAGGACATCAGTAAACGGCAGACAGCCTTGCAGGAATTGTTGATGGGTTGATAGGAATTGTTGATGGGTTGATTGTTGGCGGCGGTTAATAAAAATGATGGAATTAAACGGATAAACACCTTTGGGCAGATTGCCGTTCCATGTCGAGTTCATCTATTCTTTTATGACTTTCCAATGGCCGCTTCTGTCTGAGCCGATACGTTCCAGCCGCCCTTGTCTTTTTAATTGGGCAATCTGCCATTCAATGCCATTTTTTGTCAGGCCGATCTGTTCAGCCAACTGGTTCATGGTGATTTTCGGATCATTCAGAATCAAGGCAAGAAGTTTCTCCCTAGTTTTCTCCCTAGTATCTTCCGGGTCATGGGGTGTTATATAGGTTGGCCGTAGAAATACAAGACTGAACATGGTCTTATACTCTATTTT
>JAIFMF010000137.1 GCA_020048635.1 Desulfobacula sp.
TTTTAGCCTCATGAGATCCAGTGCACTTCCCTTTAATGATTCAACATCAAGATTAGAAGCGACTACACTATTAAGAATTTCAAGAATCATCAATTATTTGAAACACCTTGTGGATATTTCCGGAAAAATACCTGATCCCGAAGCCTTCCTCGGTCGTAGAACTCTCCCTGTCATGGGCAGAGAGAAAGTATCTCAAAAACTATTCCAGTGGTTTCTTAACGATGGGAAAATCAGGGGGGTAACCGATGCAGGGCAGATTTATGACCACCTATCAGATGATCAGCTTGTTGAGAAATTTATCAAAGAATTGAAAACCATTAGTATCAAGGGGATAAAATAAGATGTTCCTTGCCATGGGAACTGATCATCTGCCGAATCATAAAAAAGAAATCATCTTATTCATCAACCGTCTTTCCAAGGTTTTCAAAGCTCAAAAGGGGTCAAGCTTTCCCATCCGTTTTCAGTCACAAGAATTGTTTGCTCAAACTGGGCAGACAATGACCCGTCATTGGTTACAGCCGTCCATCGGTCTTCAAGCACATGAAGCTCTTTTTTCCCAAGATTGATCATGGGTTCGATGGTAAAAACCATACCAGGGACGAGTACTATCCCTTTTCCCTTGGTACCGAAGTGAAGAATCTGGGGCTGCTCATGGAAATTGATTCCCACGCCATGACCGATAAATTCACGAACTACGGAGCAACCCTGTGATTCAGCAAAGCTTTGAATAGCATAGCCGATATCCCCGAGAGTGGCGCCAGGTTTAACAGCCTCTATTCCTCTTTTCAAGGATTCGGCAGCCACACTGACAATCTTTTGGCCTTTTTCCGTGGGCGATCCTACAAAAAAAGTTTTACTGGCATCTGCATAATATCCATCCAAAATGGGAGTAATATCTACATTTACAATGTCACCGTCTTTCAACACCCGGTCGCCAGGTATGCCGTGGCAGATAACCTCGTTAACGGAAACGCAGACACTCTTGGGGAATCCCCGATAATTCAAAGGGGCTGGAACTGCTCCTGCCAGGATGGTCTGCTCATGAACAAAAGTATTGATATCATCCGTCTTCAAACCGGGCTGTATCATTAATTCAACCTGATTAAGAATAGACATTAAAAGTTCCCCGCATTTTCGGATGCCTTCAATCTCATGAGGTTCCTTTAAATGGATATCATATCTTCTTTTGTATTCTTCCTTAATATTCATTTCCATCTTCAAATTTCGACAGCAGCTTTTATATTTTATTCCACTTCCGCATGGACATAAATCATTGCGCCCAATTTTCACAGATCTGTTTTTCATTATCAATCAAACTCCGGATGCCCCCACAGGGAATGAGGATATGCATTTTCAATCTTTATTCTGACCATATCCCCTATATTGACACGGCTGGACGGGAAATGAACGATTTTATTGGACACGCTTCTCCCGGTCATCTGTTCCATGTTTTTTTCAAATTGCTCAAATCCATCACGTTTCTTTGAGCTTTTTCCTTCAACAAGAACTTCCAGGATCTTTCCAATCTGGGTCTTGTTTTTCATTTCATTAAAAGTTTCCTGTAATTGTAATAAAAGATTCAACCTGTCAAGCTTTTCTTTTTCATCAATCTGGTCTGAAAACTTTGCTGCCGGTGCAGAAGATCTGTTGGAATAGGTAAAGGCAAATATTGAATCAAACTCGACCTTACGGATAAGATCCATTGTATCATTAAAATCATTTATGGTTTCCGACGGAAATCCGACAATGATGTCTGTGGAGAGCGAGATATCAGGACATTGGTTTTTCAGCTCAAAAATTCTGTCAAGATACTGTTGTCTTGTATATCCTCTGTTCATTTTTTTTAAAATCGCATTAGATCCGGACTGAACCGGGAGATGAAGGTGGTTGCAGACTTTTTCAAGATCCCGAATAGCGTGCATCAGATCCATGGAAAGGTCTTTGGGATGAGATGTGGCAAACCGTATGCGATGGATTCCATCAATATCATTAATTTTTTTCAAAAGTTCCGAGAATGAAATCTCACCTTCTTTTTTTCCATAGGAATTGACATTCTGTCCCAGAAGCGTCACTTCCTTGACGCCGGAATCAGATAGAAGGGTAATCTCTTCAACTATATTTTCAGGCTTTCGGCTTCTTTCCTTTCCACGAACATAAGGAACCACACAATAAGTGCAAAAATTTTCACACCCCTGCATGATAGTTACAAATCTTGAAACCTTATTTTTTTCAAAACCGGCAGTATCGGGAAGCGATTCATAAATCATGGGAGAATCTTCGATATCTACTATTCTTGACCGGCCGGATTGAATCGCAGAAATGTGTTGGTGAAATCTTGAAAAAGCACGGGTTCCTAAAACAATATCCAGGTGTGGAACTCTTTCAAAGGCTTTTTCACCTTCCTGCTGGGCCACACATCCTGCCATGACCGTAATAAGATTGGGGTTTTTCTTTTTGATCCGGGCAAATCTGCCTAAAAAACTATAAGCTTTTTCCTCTGCCTTATGTCGGATTGAACAGGTATTGCAAACCACCACATTGGCCTTGTCCATATCCTCAGTTTTTTCAAACCCGCAGGCGTTCAAAATCGACGCCAATTTCTCTGAATCGTAGACGTTCATCTGGCAACCAATGGTATAAATAAAGGCATAACCACTATACTTCATCAAACATAAAATCCTTTTTTAAATCTTCAACGATCAGAAATGCGGTTTCAATCCTATCCGGAGCAATCGCAAGAACGATATGGCCAGTTTTCGGATCAAGTGTGGTTGCAACGGCAACCCCTTCATGGGCCTCAAAAATAAATTTGATAAAACCAATTTTCGTTTTATCTACTATGTATTCTTTATAAAACATTTCCATGAGGTTTTATCTTTTTTATTTTTCTTTGTTAAACCGATCTCTATGAATTTTCGGTGTTCTTCTGCGGGGAGCTTTGGCTTCCATTGCAGGTGTTCCAATAAAAACAGCACCGGCTACATCCAGCTCCGTTGGAATATCAAGAACGATTTTTAAAGTGGAAGGGTTGAAAAATGTAAACCATAATGAATCAAGACCAAGATCTGCAGATTTCAGCAGCATATTCTGAATACATGCAGAAGTTGACTGAAGCGCACCATGAGGCTGTCCAAAATAGCTCCCCAATCCACCTTTATTGGGATTATAAACAACCACCAGAATCAGTGGGGATTCTCCAATAAAATTCATTGGATATTTTTTTACCCATTCAGGCCCATTGTTATCCACAACAATCTGTTTAGCTTCAATCCCTGCTTTTTGAATCTGTGCCTTAATTGTGGGATCGGTAACTGCTATGAATTCAAACGGTTGCTCATTGAGTGGACTTGGGGCCCACTGCCCTGCCGTTACAATGGCCTGTATTTGATCTTCAGTAACAGGAACAGGCATAAAAGCTCTGCAACTGCGTCTTTTTTTAAATAATTCATCAAATTCCATTTAGTGATTCCTTTTTATAAATCGTACATTCCATTCATCTTTAAGTTTCCCTGAACAATGGCTACAGTATCTATTTAAAAGCCTTTCAAGTCAATATAAGATTAAGCCGCTTTAATTTAAAGGGCCAATTTGACTTTATGAGGGTTTGCTTATATAAAATCAACTCACATGGATACGATACTCAAATATTCTGAACCTGATAAAGCTGCTGTTGATAACTTAACTGAGGGTTTGAAGTGTCACCCGCTCCTGGCAAAACTCTTATCTGCCAGAAAAATACTGACGGTCCGGGAAGCTGAATCTTTTCTGAATCCAAGTTTTGAAAATCTGCCTGATCCGTTTCTTTTAAAAGACATGGACATAGCCGTGAAGAGAATTTACACTGCTCTTGAAAACAAGGAAAAAATCCTTGTCTTTGGAGATTTTGATGCCGACGGTGTAACGGCAACCGCACTTCTCGTTGATTTTCTTGAATACTGTCATGCAAATATTTCATGGTATATTCCCCATAGGATAAAAGAAGGGTATGGCCTTCAATCCGATCATATCGAGATGGCAAGAGATCAGGATGTGGACCTGATCATTACTGTCGATTGTGGCGTTACAAGCATTGATGCGATCAGGGATGCCGGACTTGAGGATATTGATGTTATCATCACAGATCACCATGAACCCGGCCCGGAACTGCCTTGTGCCTTTGCCGTGATTAATCCCAAGCGTGAAGACTGCTGCTCTTGTCTTAACTACCTTGCAGGCGTAGGGGTTGCCTTTTTCCTTGTCATGGCCTTAAGAAAATTCTTACGAGAAAATGGCTTCTGGGATGAAATAACTGAGCCCAATTTAATGGACAGTCTGGATCTGTTTACCATCGGAACCATCGGAGATATGGTTCCCCTGGTTCATATCAATCGTACACTCTGCATTGCTGGGTTTAAACGCATCAGACAAGGTCTGCGCCCTGGGTTGAAATCACTTGCCGATATCTCAAGACTTGACATCACCAAAATTGATTCAGATGACATTTCCTATAAAATTGTTCCCAGAATTAATGCGGCAGGCAGGGTTTCCCATGCCCGGATCTGCGTTTCCCAACTCATGGATACGGACAGAGTGAGAGTTGAAAAAACAGCAGGGCTTTTGGACCAATTAAATACCAAACGTCGCAAAATCGAACAGGAGATCATTGCAGATATTGAAAAAAGGCTGCTTAAAAATCCACTCCAGTTAAACACAAGACTTTTATTTTTATGGGATGACAAATGGGATCCGAGTGTACTCGGGATTGCTGCATCAAAGCTCTCAAAAAAATATTTTTGCCCTGTTGTTTTGCTTTCCACCGGGAATGGCAATGCCGTCGGGTCCTGCAGAAGCATCAATCATATCAATATCCATCAAGCACTCACAGAGTGCGAATCCTTGCTTGTCAGATTCGGTGGGCATGCCATGGCTTCCGGCCTTACAGTAAAAAAAAACGATTTAAAAACCTTATATCAAAAGCTGCTGACATATATTGAAACCTCATATTCACAAAAAGATTTTCAAAAGACCCTGACCATTGACGCCATTCTTGACCCTCAGGACATTAATTTCCATCTGGCTAAAGAAATTGACCGGCTCAGACCCTTTGGTATTGAAAATCCTGAGCCTATTTTTTTGTGCGAAAATCTTTGTGTGACCTCGTCTTATATCATTGGCAACGCCCATAGGAGAATGACCCTTGAACGGTCCAGTACTTCCGACCATAAGGTTGAAGCCTTTCATTTCAATATCAGTGATCTTGATAACCTGCCGGTTTATTACCCAAAAATTGCTTTCAAAATCAAAATCAATAAATTTAGAACAAACACAGTTCAAATAATTATCGAAGATATTTAGATATTTTACTTGATAAATATATGGTTTTTATTATATAAATTTTTGTTGATATTTTTTTATTTTGGGTAACTTTAAGGATAATTCAATGGCAAAATTATTTTATACCGGAAATCGGGAAGCAAAGCTTCTTTCAAAAATCGAAACCTCTAAAGAGCGCGAAAGGATAAAAACCATCAGCACCATCCGGGATAATGTTGATGCTTTTTCCAATAAGGTTGCCATGAAACTGATCGAAAAAGGTCTGGTTGAGACGGTTTCCAAATCCAGTGTTGAAAATCAGATTGCAAGATGCCTGGACACCCTCTGCAAAGCCGAGGATTTTGATATTGATTACATGATTGCACCTTTGCGAACCATTGTTCCAAACCCCAATATTGCAAGCCTCTACCTGACTGCCTTTATTGTGGAAAAACTCATCAATCACAAAGATGTTATTGATATCTTCGGCAGCGATGAAGATATTTATTTCTGCATTCAAAAAGAGCTTTCCGCAATTCTGCCCAAGGCCTGATTCGTATCTTAAAAATCACAGTTTAAGTTTTTTCAGGAATGATGCTTCCGGAATACCTTCATTGTTATAGCCTCTTAATTTGTAATACCTCTCAATCATTGGTATAAGGGGAACACATCTTTTTTCAGGATCATCTTTCCTGTGTTCAAACAGCAGTCGATCCGGAAGCGTATCATCTTTTTTTCTGATCCCTTCGTTGGTGTTCATCAACCGCTCGATCATATGAATTCTTTCTCCAGCAATTAAAAAATCTCGTGATGATAACTTCATCCCAGTGACTGCTTGAAACATATCAGGATAGATTGAAAAATCTACCAGAGACAGCGCAAAGGATGGAAGGTTCTGCATTAAAAAAGCAAGAAAAAATCGGGGAGTCATTTTTGTCAAAAACGTTTCCAGAGTGAGTCCATAACCTGTAAATTGGCAGATATCCATGGAATTTAGAGCGGCATAAAAATTTTCAAAAAATTTCACAAATTCGGGTTTTGCCCGAATGGTATCCGGTTTTAAAAATCCAAGGAAATTTTCAAAGGCAACCGGAAATGAAGACAGGTGACAGGCTCCTCGGTTGGCAACCGCATATCCAAGCCCCTGGCCATAAGCACCTCTCGGGTCATACCCTGCCATTTCAAGGCCCTTTACCTGGATGGCGAATTCTTTTCCGCCATATTTGTCTGAAAGTGCCTTTGATCCCGTGGCAATTTCTTTCCCAAATTCTTCAAGATGCGCTGTGGCATTCAATGCATGAATAATCTTATCTGAATTTCCAAACTCAAGGTCAGTTCGGACAAGCCCTTTTTGAGTGGCTTCCATTACCCAGGCCAGAGTTCCGCCTGCCGATATGGTGTCCATCCCTTTCTCATTGCAGATATCATTGAATAATGAAATGAAATTGGGATCAAAAACACCGAGATTTGAACCCAGAAGTGCAAGTGTCTCATATTCCGGCACACTTTTAATGGTGTTGTTAAACACTCCCTTATGCCCGCACAAAATTGAACATGGCTTGCAGGTATGATGTTTTGTGTCGTGGTTGGTTTTTATTTTCTGACCCGTAATCTCTATGGCTTTCTCGTGATTGCCGAAAGTAAAATTTTTAACCGGCAGCATACGGTTTCTGATTACAAATTCCGTATTTGCTGCGGTTCCATAATCCCGCATCAATTGACTCATGGAATTTCTGTTAATGTAATCATTCGCCCTTTTTTTTAATTTTTCAAACCTTTGCGGAAAAAAAGGAACAACCTTATATTGTCCTTTTATGGCAACGATGGCTTTAAGATTTTTTGAGCCCATAACTGCCCCCAGTCCACCCCTTCCAAGGTATCTATACCCGGAGGCTACATTGGCAAACCGCACCAGGTTCTCGCCCGCAGGGCCTATCACAAGGGTTTCATTTTCTTTTCCACCGATTTGCGCTTGAGTAACCGAAATATCTTTTCCCCAGAGCTCTTCTGCATTCAGAAATTCAACCGCATCATGATGAATCTTCAAGGATATGGGTTTGGGAGATTTTCCCCTGAGAATCAATCCATCCCAACCATTTGTTTTAAGCATTCTCCCAAAAGACCCGCCACAGGATGAAGAACCGATGATGTTTGTGAGCGGTGACTTGAAAATAGCATGAAACCTGCCTGAACATGGTGTAGAGGTCCCGGCCAGCACTCCTGTCATGACAATGATGATATTGTCCTCTCCTAAAGGATCGATTCCAGGGTTAAGCCTGTCATACATCAATTTAAGAGCAAGCCCCTTTCCACCAAGAAACCTTCGTCTTAGATCCTCAGAGATAGAAACCGGTGTAATCTTTTTTGAGGACAGATCAATTTCAATAACTCTATTCAGTGTTCCTGTAATTTCTTTTTCATTCATTACTTGAGAAACCTCTGGTTCCCATTTTTAATCCATTATCAACCCTGGCTGAGAAAAAGGGATCTGACGGCAGTTTCATATCGTATTTTTTATATTTACCGAAAGGTACATATCGCCTTTGAATCCACTGGTGGTGGATTTTCCCATCCCCTTTAATTTCAATTTTGTTCCCTGTTTTACACCAGAAGGGATTCTGACCTTGTATAAAGGCTTATAAAATCCCCAGGGAATAGTGACAAATTTATGTGCCCCGGTAATCGATTCAATGGTGGTAATCTCAATATTCCCAAAAAGATCCAGACTGTCGGCTTCATTCGTAGTTGCAATCATCTGAAGTTTAGGTGTAGATTTTCTAACCGTATATTGACTGATCTTTTTTTTCAAGCCTGTTTCAGGTATCTTAGTATTGAATTTTGCCATTAAAAACCCGGTAGCAAATCCACCGATATGTGCCCACCAAGCGATGCCTGCGCCTGCACCACTGCCTGCGGCATTTAAAATCTGCATCAAAAACCAGATCCCGAGAAAAATAAAGGCTGGGATCTCCACAAACCAGGGGATGATGATAATGGGAATAAGGGTCAGTATCCTTGATTTTGGAAAAAGAAGGAAATAAGCGCCCATAACACCTGCGATAGCACCACTTGCACCAATGGTCGGCATTGAGGATGTCGGGTTTAACACAAAATGAAAAAATCCTGAAATAGCACCGCAGATAAGATAAAAGCCAAGAAACCGGAGTGAACCGAAATGCTCTTCAACATTGTCTCCAAAAATATAAAGGCTCCACATATTGCCGATAAAATGAAGGAATCCGCCGTGCAGGAACATATAGGAAAAAATGGATATCAGTTGATTGGCCAAAGAAAAATATCTTGACATTTCATGGACGGTATACTTTGCCGGCACAAGCCCAAACGTATAAAAAAAGGCCTCATTATTAAATCCGACTTGAATCTGAAGTATGAAAACAAGAAAGTTGATAGCCATGAGACAATACGTTACAACAGGGACACAGTATGATGGCTGGTTATCTCGGATCGGTATCAATGTACTACCCGTAAAACATGATCTTTTTCAAGCTCGTGCTTGAATTGTTTCAGGATGACCATCACTGCATCTTCAATAGAGCAGGCCGTATCCTCAATCAGTGTAGCACAATTCTTTAAAAGCATATTATTTTCCACATCAAATCCAACCCTGTGCCGGATATAGTCTAAAAATGTAAAATATAACATTGGAATATCTGTCTGTTCAGATTTTGCAATAAAATTCCGCGTCTTTAAGGGTAGGTCACGATAAAGCAAATCAATGCTGCTTTTAAGATTTTCCGGGAAATCTTCCCTGATCGGATCAGAAGGGATGTATGCCCGGGTCACCTTGTCCTTCCGGGTATCCAGGAATAATAGATAGAGGGCTACCTCAAGAATGGTTTTAACATCTGCATATATTCCCGGTAAAGAACTCTGCCGTGGACCAGCCACATTCAAAATTCGAATTTGATTTTCCAGAATAAATGACTTTAAAATCATGGCAGCCTCAAATTCTTCGGACTGCAGCAGATCAATGTAACAGTTGGACCTTCCCACAACTTTTGCAAATGTCTGTGTAAACTTTGACCCACCGGTAAGATCACCACGGGAAATGATGACTGTAGCGTGGGCGTCGATGATATTTTGCCTTGTTCTTTCCCTGTAATCCTCAGTTTCAGTTTCAGTGAGCCTGTATTTCTCATTCAGAGGACCATCTTCCGTTCTTCGCCCTTTTGGAATCCAACCGCCATGGTCAATATTAAATTTGATGGCAACATCAAGAGCAGCCCTGTCAGCACCTGTCTGTCCGCCCGAAATTAGTTTTTTTAACATCAAAATCGTATCTCTTGTCTTTAAATCAATCCTTTTCTATAATAACAACAAGGAGTATAACTTCAATAACATTTTTTGTTGGATAAAAAAAACGTCTGACCATGAATATCCTTTCCAGAACTGAGTGTTTCGAGCTGATCAAGACCATGAACATGATGGATCATATTATCGATCACTCGGTCATGGTCTCCAATGTAACTCTTTTTTTATGTTTTGAACTAAAAAAAAACTTGCAGTATATTAATACAGAGCTTGCGACCTCGGCGGCATTGCTCCATGACATTACCAAAACCCGAAGTTTTTGTACAAAAGAAAGTCATTCTGAAACTGGAGGGAGCTTGTTAATGGATATGGGATATCCTGAAGTTGGGAATATCATTCGCCAACATGTGCTTCTGGATTTCTATAAAACCGATTCCCCGATTTCAGAACAGGAGATTGTCAATTATTCGGATAAAAGGGTATTGCATGACCGGATAGTATCCCTGGACGAAAGGCTTGAATATATCCGCCAACGATATGGTAAAACCAACGAGTTCAAAAACCGAATCCGGATCATGAGCCAAAACACATTGAACCTGGAAAATAAAATTTTTTCTCGTCTTGATATTGCGCCGGACCAGTTATCGAATCATGTTATTAATGAAATAAAAAGGCTGGACTATTTTTGATAAGCATATCATCATCAACAACAACCAGTATTTTGACATTGTTAATGATGACAAGACCTCCTTGAAAAATTTTCAGGAGACTTTTAATACCTTATGGAAAAGTTCGATATTTTTATTGGGAAACGCATGCCCTGCAATGATGTCAATATTATCCTTTACCGCCTCTCTTCTACTGTTTTATTACCTGTTTTTTATAAAGAAATGAAAGGTTGGATTAACCCGGTCAGAGTTTCAACCCGTTGTTTCAACAATAGTGACCTGGCTTTTTGATCTTCTTTTTCCGATTGTTTAAGAGAAAAAAACTGTTCTGTTTTTGCATTCAAAGACTGATATTGTCTGAAACGCTCATTAATTTTTTCCTTGGCATCTCTTTTTACAGCATTGATGAGAGGCAAAAAATAATGAGTTTTTAAATCCTTTCCATATTGTTCAAACTGTCTTTTAAAATATTTAAGATTTTCATTTTTAATCTTTTCGGCTGATTTTTTAAGGGCTGGGGCAAAAGAAAAATCCGATTGTTTGTCTAAAAGAGATGATAAAAACCGGGATACCGTATTCAATCCAAAGTTTGCAATAACCTTTGTTTTCATTTTGGAAGTATACTGAACCTCAAATACTCTGGATGGCAATTGAATTCCGAGTATTTTCTTGATTTCATCTATATCTGCAATATCAAGGCTATCAATTCTTTGGGATTCTGATAGAGCATTATCCTTTAGATCGGAATATTGATCCATTGTTAAGAATTCAACATGATAAGATTTAAAATATGATTGAAAAAAAGATTTGATTCTTTCTTCCCGCAAAACAACAAATTGTCTTAATAAAGGGTTAACCGCTTCAAGAACATATAAATCTACCCTTTTTTGAAAATCCTTGAATAGAAGAAACAGTGCTTCATTAACACCTGTCTCTCTTCCATGAAATTGGTAGAATTCACCTTCAATGGAAAGCAGTTGAACATACTCTAAAATATCACGGAGGATAGAATCCTTATCCTGAAAAAACATCTGATAGATATTGATATCGATTTCTTTTTGTAATCCCTGGCAAGCATTTTCGAGGGAATCGGCCATAATGGTCTCAAAGCGTAATGCATTCTGATAGAAATCTGAAAGTTTCTTTTTTGCCGTTTCTTCCTTTTCATTATCGGAAGAAAGAAGATCAAGGAAAATCTGAATCCGCCGGGTTAAATCAGATAAAATACTGGAAAGCCGTTTCATGTGGTTGGAAATCAAAAATTCATAACGGTTTCTTTCTATTGTATGTTTGAAAAAAAGGTTGAATTCTCTGGTTTTAAGATCACAGTACTGAACCATCTTCTTTTCTTTTTGCCAGGATTCAAACCGTAATAAATCCTTTTTAGAAATTTTTGATTTCATATTTGCAAAATGGTTATACAAAAGAGAAAAAGAATAAAGTTCCGTCTTAATCCCCAGCAATGACAAATCTTTAAGGATCCCGGCTTCGACTTTTAATAAATCTTCAAGGTTTTCATGTTCAGTAAGGTCACAATTGTTAATAAAAATGACATTGTCCAGTAATCCCAGATTTTCTATCCGTTTTAAGAATATCATATCGGATTCTCTTAAACCGGTTCTGGAACTGATACAGTAAATCATCAGATTAGAAGATTCAATGTGGGCCAAGATCCTTTCGAGCTGGGAAGAATCAGTTGAATCAGCCCCCTGGCAGTCGGCTATTTCAATATTTGGATCAAGGGTCTTTACAGGCATTGAAAGACAAACATCTTTGATATAGAACGCTTTACCAGGATCAGTCGTATAATCCTTATAGTTATCAAATTCCTGTGATTCAAAACAGATAACGGTTTCTTCAGGCTGTACCAGATCTTTTAAGGCATCAAATCCTTGAAGGGCATGCGTGATTGATAAAATTTCGGGGTGAATGGTGTCTTTTTCCGGAGAGAATGCATTGATGATCTTCTGATGCACTTTTTCAAGGGTTTCCCTGTCATTTTTACGTCGGATATCAAAAGCTTCCCAAATCCCTTTAACGGCATCATCATCTGAGATCAGCAGAAGCAATTTCCGCAATCCGGCATTTATATCATCCCAGGATTTTAAATATAGATACGCCTGATATTTTTTCCCTTTTTGTATTCTTGTTGTTATCGAAGTAACAACCCCTGCTCCTCTTTTTACGACGTCCTTGCACAAAATAGAATTCACAAATGTGCTTTTACCGGATTTAATAACGCCGACAACTGCTATTTTCAGTTTATCTGAATGGATGTATTCCGGTAATTTTTCAAAAAAAACCCTATGCCCGTAGGAAAAAAACTCAAGCAGGTCAGGAATATCCTGCACTGTTTCAAAAATGGAAAATGCCTCATTCGCAATTTCTTGAATGGAATTTTCTGGTTTATGGGTTGTCATCGTTTCGGCAGGGTTAAAACATTAAATCATCATCATCGCTTTTTCATATCTCAATTCCGTATTTGTCGAGAAAATGATGTCACTGGAGACGGGGCAGGTCAACCAGGCTGAATCATCCAGCTCATTATCCAGTTGCATCGGCCCCCATCCGGCGCATCCCAGTATGATCATAAAGGATTGTGGGCCTTTTTGAACGGCAATGGCCTCAAGAATATCCCTTGAATTGCTCAATGCAAGCCAATCCGTCACCTTAAGGCTTTCATTCCATCCAAAAGGCGGTCCATGAAGGACAAAAACCCCACTGGGTTGAACCGGTCCGCCAAGGTAAATTTCCATTTTATCAACACTTTGATCACAATGAATCTTCAAATCCTCAAACAATTCTCTTCCGGTCAGAAGCGGATGCACTTTATTTACAATAAATCCAAGAGCTCCGGATTCATTATGTTCACAAATGCACGTAACGGTCTGGGCAAAATTTGGATCAGGAAGTCCAGGTATGGCAAGGAGAAAACTTCCCTTCATAGTTTGTGAGATTTCATCGTTCATGAACCAGCTCCGCAATAGTTTTTTATTTTTAAATTTGCATTTTCTTATATTTATGAACGCTCAGTTTGAAATATTTTGACTTGATTTGCAACAGTTTTATCATTAAAAACCCGCATTATGAATGGAATCACTTTTCTTCTTTCCTTCCATAAACGTCATCAAATCTAACAATATCATCTTCACCCAGATAAGACCCCGATTGAACCTCAATAAGCTCCAGTGGAATTTTTCCGGGGTTTTCCAGTCTATGCAGGGTCCCAAGAGGGATATAGGTGGATTCGTCTTCTTTCAACAGCACCTTTTCTTCTCCTCTTATAATGATAGCTGTCCCGGATACCACGACCCAGTGTTCTGCCCGATGAAAATGCTTTTGAAGTGAAAGCTTAGCCCCAGGGGTTACCGTGATTCGTTTGACCTGGAATCTTGACTCAATATCTATGGTCTCATAACTGCCCCAGGGCCTGTAAACCTTCCGATGGTTAACAGATTCATTTCTGCTTTGATCCTTTAGCTGCAGAACGATTTTCTTGACATCCTGAACCCGGTCTCGCGGGCAAACCAGCACGGCATCTTTTGTTTCAACAATAACAAATTTTTCTATGCCCACTGCTGTTACAAGACTACTTTCAGAATAGATATAAGACTCTTTTACATCATGAAGCAATACGTCTCCTTTGATCACATTCAGGTTTTCATCCTTGTCGCCTGTTTGCCATAAGGCATCAAATGATCCGAGATCGCTCCAGCCGCCGTTAAAAGGAATTACAATACCGTTTAAAGTTTTTTCCATCACTGCATAATCAATTGAATCCGAGAGAATGCGGCTGAATATATCCTTATCAAGTCTTAAAAAATCAAGATCCTGTATGCCTGCGGCAATTGAATCCCTGCATGGCGTTAAAAGGTCTGCGGCATGTTTTTCTAATTCTCTGATTATCACTGATGCTTTGAACATGAACATTCCTGAATTCCAGCAATACATGCCTGAATCTACATATTTTTTTGCTGTTTCAAGATCAGGTTTTTCAACAAATGAATCAATGCCGGAGGCCCCGGTGTTTGTGTCCAGCAAATCTCCTTTTTTTATGTAACCGTATCCGATTTCCGGTGAATCCGGCACTATACCAAAAGTGATTAATTTATCTTTTTGAGCATATTCATAACCCGTCTTTATAACAGATTGAAATTGCGGAATATTTCCAATAACATGATCGGCGGGCAATATTAGCAGTATGGGATCATTTTTTTGTTCCATGGCTTTTAATGCGGCAATAGCAATGGCAGGAGCAGTGTTTTTTCCCACTGGTTCCAGAACAATGGCCTCAGGTTCAATTTTTATCTGTCTTAACTGTTCGGCTGTCATAAACCGATGCGCTTCATTGCAGACGATAATAGGTGAGCTTATCCCTTCAACGCCATCAAGCCTTAAGAGGGTATTTTGCAACATGGTATGAGCATTTTCAACATTGATGAGCTGTTTTGGAAAAAGTTCCCTGGATAATGGCCAGAGTCTTGTCCCTGAGCCTCCTGCAAGAATAACTGGAACGATCATAAAGTTCTCCTATGATTTTGGTTTTTCTGCTGTAAAAATATTAATGATCAAACCCTGATTCACAGGAAATGAATCAATTTTTTGAAGATGAAAACCTGTTTCCAACAACCAGGCGTTAATCTTTTCCTTTTCAAATCCAGACCACGCACCCCCCATTTGCTCACGGATTATTACCTGATCATGGGGATCAAAATCCGACAGGATAAATATTCCACCGGGTTTAAGAATTCTGTAGGCTTCCTGAAGCGGTAATTCCGGCTGTGAGATGTGATGCAGGACCATATTCATGATTACCGTATGAATCTCTTTATTTCTCATGGGAAGGTGTTCAAGTTCCCCTAATCTTAATTCGGCATTGTCTTTTCCGAAAAGTCTTAACCTTGCCTGTTCAAGCATTTCAGAAGAACTGTCAATACCGATAACCTTGAAATGGGTTTGCCCTGATAGTTTTTCCATCAATTCCCCGGTTCCACATCCCAAATCCGAAATGCTTCCTTGAAGGGATATTTTTTTTAAAAGGATGGAATTCAAATCAAAATTTCCAAGAACCTGCTTTTTTAATTGGTCCCAATGAGGGGCCACAGTCTTGAAAAAGCGCCGGGTCATATTTTGACGAATTTTGATCATTTCACCGGCTTTTATGAGATCATTTCTGATTTCTTCCATTTCAGAACTATTGCCTGCCAATGTCATAAATGCATTGATGAAGTCATTTCCGGCAGCAGAATAATAAATAAAACTACCATCTCTTCTTGAGGTTAAAAGCCCGGATTCGAGAAGTATCTTCAAATGCCTTGACACTCCTGACTGGATCATTTCGACAACCAGGACGATTTCATTTACATTGAGTTCATACCGACGTAAAACATACAAAAGCCGAAGGCGGGTTTTATCAGACAATGCTTTAAAACATTTGATCATTTCCATTTTCAAACGATACTTAACATCCCAGCTACAATTTGATTTCCTGTCCAAATTCAAGAATCCGGCAATTTATGAGGGCTCGCACTCCTTTGGAAGACAGATACCCCGCAAGTTCGTTTTCACATATGCATAAGGCATGACAACGTTTTGCAATGTTTATGGTATCCCCCAAATGATCTCCATGCCCATGGGTAACAAGGATATAATCGGCCTTGATTTGGTCTTCAATCTCCTTGTCTCTATTTATTTAACCGTCATAACGGGACAATGTGCATCAAGGATAACGGCCTGAGCTGTTGATCCAAAAATCAATTTTCCTACTTTTGAACGACTTCTTACACCAATCATAATCTCATCAATTTTATTGTCTTTTGCAAATTTTACAATATCCTCACCTGGCTCAAATCCTCTGATCAGAAGATGGGTTTCACTTTTTATGCCCAGACTGTCAAAATAAGTTTTTGCCTTTTCCAGGTTCTGTTCTGCATCAATAATTTCCTGCTGTTCGGTTTTATCGCCACCAATCAATGATGTCACAATATAAATCATACCATTAAAAGCTTTAGCGTGTTTAACTGCGATGTCCATCAAATCTTTGCCTACATTGGTTCCTTTGTATCCCACTAAAATCTTCATAGGTCATTCCTCGTTATTAGTTAAAACCAAGTTGATACTTTCCTTTACAATATTTTGATTTTATCATTTTTTTCAATACATTGGTATTAAAAAACAAAAGGTTTTTGACCCATCTTTTTGAATTTTCAGATACAAGTTACGAAAATCTGCAAAAAAGCATCGTCGTTAAAAATTTAAACTATATAATTTCAATGTGTTAAAAATTTTCTCTTTGGGACATAGTCAATGTAGTGCCATAAAATTAAAATATTATTGACTTCCTGCTTGCTGTCCTGCCGCCTTTGTCTGAAAAGATCAGCTTTAATCTTTCACGATAAATTCTTCCAGTTTATCAAAAAGAGATTCAGGCCATTCTTCGGCATACAGAAAGAGTTGTTTTTCTTCTTCCGTCATTGTTTCCCTGATACTTGCAGGCAGACTGTCAAAAGATATCTGTCGTTCCATATCGATTTTCTTTTTATTTTTCATCGGGTTATGTCCTCTATAGGTCAAATCCATTTATCATTTATGATCATTCATTTTATATATAATGGAATATTTCGGAAACGAAATCATGAAAACAGCCTTGAAATCAGAAAGGTAACCGCAGTTTCGACCTTTAATATTCTTTGTCCGATATGACACGATAAAAATCCATGCTTTTCAAGGGTTTCAATCTCGATATCAATAAAACCTCCTTCAGGCCCGATCACAAGGGTTATTTCTTGATTAACCCCTGTAGGACAAATATTACTGGTTTTGGGATGGGCTGTAATCCGCAGGCTGTTTCTTGAAATCAGAGGAAGCTCTTCTGTCACAAATCTTGTAAAAAATCTTTTTTGAACAATTTTGGGCATTATCGTATCCCGGCTTTGTTCCAACCCCAGGACCATGTGCTTTTCAAGTGTATTCAGTTCAAGCAAAGGGCTTTGCCAAAAACTTTTTTCCACCCGCCATGAATTGATTAGATAAATATTTTTAACACCAAGCGTTGTAACAGTCTCGATGATCCGTTTCAACATCTTTGGCCTGGGCAAAGCCAGTACAATGTTTAAGGGCAATGGCTCCGGCGGGTCCTGATCCAGTTCAACCCTCATCTCAAGGAAAAATTCAGATCGTTTTATGACTACCCCGGTTCCGATTTTGCCATTTAAAAGACCGCAAACAAGGCAATCATTTTCATTCACTTTATTTACGGATAACAAATGCTTTAGCCGCCGGCCCTTTATTATAACAGTCGTAGGATCAATAAAATCTTTTATGTCTAAAAGGACCAGGTTCAAAATAAACCTTATAAAAAACAGGGCCCCCAAAGATCAAAAAAATATTCGGAGGCCCTATGAGTTGTAACTACAAATTAAAAGTTGTCATGCTGATGACAAGAGGCAAAGCTTCAATTTCTTTTATTACTTCAGGAGTAACAGGAGTATCTGTACTTAGAAAGATAATATTTCTATCACCGTCATCTTCCCTTCCAACCGTCATTCTTGAAATATTAATGTTGTGTTTCCCCAAGGTAACTCCCATGGAACCAATAGAACCGGGCTTATCTAAATTATGGATCAGGGCCAGGTATCCTTCTGGAATTACTTCCAACCGGAATTTGTTGATCCTTACAATTCTTGCATCATCTTTGCCGAAAATAGTCCCTTCAAGGATATGGGTCTGTTCATCAGATACCAGCTTTATCCTGATGAGGTTCAAAAAATTTCCAGATTCTATTGAGGTCGCTTCGGAAATTTTGATTCCAAGACCATTGGCAAGAGAAATGGCATTTACGGAATTGACTTCATGCTGAACAAATTGTGAAAGCAGTCCTTTAATAGCAGTTATGGTAATGGGTTTTAGATCAAGATCAGGGAATTGGCCGATGTATTCAATATCCACGGATTTAATCCCGCCCTTTGTCATCTGTCCCTGCATGATGCCCATTTTTTCTGCAAGATATAAAAAGGGTTTTAACTGTTTCAAAATTTCGCCGGTTACCGAGGGAACATTTACCGCATTAATAATTGTATCGTTCAGTAAATAAGCAATAATCTGATTTGCAGCCGCAACTGCCACATTGGTCTGCGCTTCTTTGGTGGAGGCGCCAAGATGAGGGGTTGCAATAACCTGGTCAAGCGTAAGTAAAGGATGATCACCCGGAGGCTCAGTAGCAAACACATCCAGTGCTGCCCCTGCTACTTTGCCTGATTTTATGGCATCATACAAGGCCGTCTCATCGATAATTCCTCCCCTGGCACAGTTAATCACCATTACGCCCTCTTTCATCTTTGCAAAGGCAGTGGCATCCAGAAGATTAACGGTGGCTTCCATTTTTGGAACATGGATGGTGATATAGTCAGACCTTTTGAATAATTCCTCCAGAGAAACAAAGTCAAACCCGGCTTTTTCAATATGCTCTGAAGAAATATTGGGATCAAATACAATCACCTTCATTTTCAACCCTTTCCCAAGGGTAGCCACTATGGAACCAATATTTCCGAATCCGAGTACACCTAATATTTTATTGCTGATCTCCCTACCTTCCAGGTTTTTTTTCTCCCATCGCCCTTCTTTCATGGTCTGGGTGCCCCGGGGGATATTTCTGGTCAAGGCCATCATCATGGCAATGGCATGTTCTGCCGTTGTCACGGTATTGCCGCCAGGGGTGTTCATAACAGCCACTCCTTTTTTGGTGGCTTCCGGAATATCCACATTATCAAGTCCAATTCCGGCTCTTGCAATAACCTTTAGATTAGTAGCAGCATCCAGGATATCTTTGGTCACTTTGGTTGCGCTTCGGATGGCAAGCCCATCATATTGACCGATGATCTCCTTTAATGCATCCGGGCTCAATCCTGTTTTTACATCAACCTCAATTCCAGCCTGTTTTCTAAATATTTCAATGCCTTCTTCATCCATTTTATCGCTGACAAGAACTTTCATTTTTTGTTCTCCTTTTCAAATAAATCCATAAATTGAACCAGTGCATTTATGCTTTCCATGCTTGCTGCATTGTAGATGGAAGCCCTGCACCCCCCCACCGACCGGTGTCCCTTGAGCCCGCCAAACCCTTTATCAGTTGCTTGTGAAATAAACTTTTTTTCAAGTTCTTCGGTGGGCAGCCGGAAGGTCACATTCATCAGGGATCTTGAATGTTTCTCCGCCGTGGGTCTGTAAAAGCTTCCGGAATCCATGAAATCATATAAAACATCGGCTTTTTTAATATTATAGTCTTCCATTTTTTTAAGGCCACCAATTTCTTCTTCAATCCATTTTAATACAAGATCAATGGTGTAGATTCCAAAACATGGAGGGGTATTGTACATAGAGTTTTTTGATGCATGGGTTGAATATTTCAGCATGGTGGGCAGATCTTCATTTTCCATATCCAACATATCCTGACGGATAATCACCATGCAGGTTCCGGATGGCCCGAGATTTTTTTGGGCCCCGGCATAAATCAATCCAAATTTTTCCATATCAAGGGGTCTTGAAAAAATATCTGAAGACATATCACAGACAATGGGAATTCCCTTTGTGTCAGGAAATTTAGAATACTGGGTGCCTTTGATGGTATTGTTGGATGTCAGATGAATATACTTTGCATCATCTGAGAATTTGATATCCGTGGGGATATATGAAAAATCCTGATCTTCTGAAGAGGCCGCTACCCTATGATTTTTCTTTAAAATTTTGGCTTCCTTTATGGCTTTGGTTGCCCAGGTTCCGGTATTGACATAGTCTGCCGAATCGTCTCCTTTTAAAAAATTCATGGGAACCATGGCAAACTGTAAAGATGCCCCACCCTGTAAAAAAAGCACATGATACCGATCATCTATCTTTAAAAGCCGTTTAGCCCGTTCCACCGCATCATTAATCACTTTATCAAAATATGAAGATCGGTGACTGATTTCCGTAATGGACATGCCGGAGTGATCAAAATTTAAAAAATTAGCCTGTATTTCCTCCAGAACCTGCAACGGCAATACAGCAGGCCCGGCATTGAAATTGTAAATTCGATGTTCTACCATTTGGTTTTTCCTTTAATATACTGTTATTTTATCTACATCTGTTGATTTGTTGCAACCCGGTCATGGATTTAAAACATGCTGCAATCAAATTTTAAGATTGAAAAACTAACAATAATTGAAAAGTTTATCAATATAAAAAAATAAAAAACCTAAACTAACAATAATTACAAATAATTAGATATAGAAATGGAATTTAGTTTTTCCTCAATTCCCTAATTATATTCCCTTGTCTTATGAAATTTGATCTGTGGCCAGTCCTCTATCGTAAATCCGAGCTGGTATTCACTGGTGGTCAGAAAAGTCAGCCATCCTTCAGAATCCACTGCCAGCCTGGATTCATTTTTTCTTTTGAATTCCTTAAAAATTTTTTCATCTTCGCAGGTCACCCATCTGGCAACCGACAAGTCAATGTTTTCATAAGTGGCATTCACTGCATATTCAGACTTGAGCCTGGCCATAGTCACTTCAAACTGAAGAACCCCCACAGCTCCGATCACATGCATATTCCCGGTAAGCGGCTTGAATACTTGAATAGTGCCCTCTTCAGCCAGCTGAACCAGACCTTTCTGCAACGCCTTTGCCTTTAATGGGTCTTTTAAGATCACCCGCCTGAAATGTTCAGGCGCAAAATTGGGAATGCCCAAAAATTTCAAAGGTTCCCGGGTGGTAAATGTATCTCCGATTTTTATGGTTCCGTGATTATGGATACCAATAATATCTCCTGGCCAGGCTTCCTCAATATTGCTTCGTTCCTGAGCCATGAAAATGGTGGCGTTGGAAATCTTTATCTCTTTTCCGATTCTGTGATGCCTGACCTTCATCCCCTTTTCAAATTTACCGGAGCATATCCTGAAAAACGCAATTCTGTCCCGGTGCTCCGGGTCCATATTGGCCTGAATTTTAAAGGTAAACCCTGAAAAATCAGATTCATGAGGGTCGACAACCCTTGTGACAGCCTGCCGTTTCCCCGGAGGCGGAGCAATTCTGACAAAGGCGTCCAGCATTTCTCTGATCCCGAAATTGTTAATGGCAGACCCAAAAAAAACAGGGGTGTGGGTTCCGTTTAGATACAAATCCATATCAAAGGCTTCACAGGCGCCCGTGATTAAATCCACGTCATTTCTAAGCTGATCTGCCTGACTTTCTGAAATCAATTCGTCCAGCCGCGGGTCTGAAAGATCATCAATCAAAATCCCGTCATCATCTTTAGGTGTATATCCAGGAGAAAAAAGGCCGAATTCTTTTTTCTCCAAATTATAAACCCCTTTAAAGCGTTTACCCATGCCGATGGGCCAGGTCAGGGGGATACACTCTATCTGAAGTTTGTTTTCAATATCCTCAAAAATATCCAGGGGGTCAAGCCCCTCTCTGTCCAGCTTATTAATAAAGGTAAGGATGGGGGTATTTCTCATGCGGCAGACTTCCATGAGTTTTTCGGTCTGGGGTTCAACTCCCTTGGCATTGTCAATGATCATGATGGCACAATCGACAGCCGTCAACACCCGATAGGTATCCTCGGAAAAGTCCTTATGCCCTGGTGTATCAAGAAGATTGATTTCATATCCTTTATAATTGAATTTCATTACAGAGGAAGAAACACTGATGCCCCTTTCCTGCTCAATGGCCAGAAAATCGCTGGTCGCAGCTTTTGCAATTTTTCTGGATTTGACTGCCCCAGCCTGTTGTATGGCCCCACCAAACAAGAGGAGCTTTTCGGTAAGCGTGGTTTTCCCCGCATCCGGATGACTGATGATGGCAAAGGTTCTGCGCTTTTGTATTTCTTTTATAAGGGTCTTATCCATTTATTTATTTTCTGCTTCTCTCTTTTGTTTCTGCTTTTTTCTGAGTTTAAAAAAATCATAAATTCCCCAAGGAAGCAGAATAGCACTCAATACTTGGTTAAAGGTTGCATGTTTACGCATTTCAGGGTCAGTCGTAATCCAACCGTCCCAGAAACACCATAACCCAAAACCCAGCAACAGGATTGTAAAAATATAGGGGCTCATAACAGGCGGACTTAATTCCTTTTTGGTTTTATTTTCCATTTTCTGTCAACCTTTTGATAAAAAATTGTTCAATCGTTTAATTGTTTTTTTTCTGTTGGTAGCATAATTATAGAATATTTGGAAGCCTTTCCAAGGCAAAATCGCTTTTCCTTAAAAGCCGGCCTGGATCGAAATTTGTGCCCCTTGTTCTCGGCTGGTTCCGCTTCCAAAGGTTAAGTGATATGAAATATGGCATTCCCAATCCGTTGCGAACCGGATACCCATACCAAGATGAAACGGCCAAAAAATTTTTTCCGGATGGGAAAGCGGTAATTCAAAAGAGCTTCCGGGCAAGGTGATCAAGCCGGCCTGCAGTCTCCGCTCACCGCCCATAACCTCTTTTTCATAGCCGAAATCGCCACCTATTTGCAGCAGCCCGAGGACCGTATCTATTTTATAACTCGCAAACAGGCCTACTTTTGCCAATAAGGACCGCCTGTGTTGATCGTGATAGTTCATGGCGGTCGATTGATTGCTGTTTTCTTCATAACCGTGCACAGTGATATTTTGGTAATTCAGACTGGATAAGGGGCCAAAAGTGAAACCGTTTCGATTAAAAAGATCAAGGGAGAGGGATGTTTTCAAAGCCTGATAGTCGCCGCTGGTTTCACCCTTTTCAGTGCGAAGCAAAGGACCCAACCTCAATTTCCGAAGGATATCTGTGTAGTCGAGAGTAGCGATGCTCGCAATGGTATTCATGGCAAATTTATGGTTACGGTACCCTGTCAACAGGGATAAAAACTGAGCGTCAATATTAAATTCTCCGTTATCGTTGTCGATATCGATTTTTCCGGCATGACGCCCTACCGCTGCACCAACCTTCCAATCATTTGAAACAGCATAGCTGAAACCTGCTGTTAGGCCATATTGACGGTTATCATAGGCGGGTATGAAATCCGTGCCATCCTCCCTGAGAAAATTATATCCACCTGTCAAAAATGGAACCATTTTTCCCTTCCGGGTGCCGGATTGAACCTGTTTCAGATGGTCGCCAATTGCATCCATATGGGTACGCCCCAAACAAAGCGGTACTTCAGCCAGAATGGAAATCTGTGCCGGTGCCGCCAATATGGAAAGATAGTATTGTGATATGATATCCGCGGCCCATGTTGTCGGGTGAATTCCATCAAAAAAAATATATCTCGAAGGATCGGGTGCGGCAGTGCCAACACCGTTTACGCCTTCCATAGCCGGCACCCCCGTAAACGAGGCGCCATCAAACGCAAAAACCCGTTGGTTTTCATTTGAAAATCCGAACAGAGCTGGCATGTTGATCATTTCGTCGACAAAGGATCCCACGTTGACCTGAATCGCATTGATGCCTGATTCGTTCAGCCGCGCCAGCAACCGATCGTTAAACACTCGTGTTGCATCATTTCCCGCCATGATATAACGGCTCCCGAGCAGAGCGCTTTCGGGTATATTACCGATATTGGGCAGGTTTGGAACAAGAATATAGCGCCCACCGGAGCGCCATAAGGCTTCAATTCCTGTAACGATAGTGTCGGCAGCCTGTTTCGACTCCGATATCAACGTAGCCTCTTCGCCGCCGGTGGCCCGGGAACGACGTATCTCCAACAGATCATTGCCTCCCCCCCAGACAACGTACAGGGCCTGAGAGGGGACGCGTGGTTCTCGGATAAGGAATCTGTCCTTAATGGATGACAGGATTTTTTCGGAAGTATTTAATACGACAGCATAATTATTTCCCGAAGGACCGAACCAGGAGTCAGAGGGCAACAATTTCCCGAACCCCATATCTTGTGAAAAATACTGGGACCAGACTCTGGCTGTTTCGGAATTCGGATTCAGAGGGTCTATACGATTGGTGGCCCGCAAATTTGGATGTCCGGCAAAAATATCGGGCAGTTGTCCACTGTCGGATAGACTGTCACCAAAGACATAAAGATCCGAAAATGCTGCAGCCCCGGCAATAGTTACCAAAAACGAGTGCAGAAAGATAAACAATAAGAAAAGTTTTATTTTTTTCATACTATAAATTTGTTGGCAACGCATTTTATAACAAATTTATTTTCTGTCAATCCACAAATTCGTCAACACGTTTTCATACTGTCTCAGTGAAGTGTACCAGTCCCGGGATAAAGCTGAAATGCTTATCTTTTGAAAAAAGCTTGAACCCATTTTGAAATGCTGAAGCAGCAATCCAGATATCATTTGTGGGGATTGGAGTTCCTTTGTCCTTTAAATTGTTCAGTATTTCAGCGTAAAATTCAGCAGTTGCCGGGTCAACACTAAAAACAATTACTCGTGGTGAATCTAAAAAAATATTCAGCTCATTTTTATTTTCTTGTTCACAACTGCCTCCCTTAAATCCTGAAAAAAGCTCTCCTATGCTGATTACTGAAAAACCGATTTGATCAATTTTTCTCAAAGCAGCGGTAATATTTTTATCTCCCCTCATGGCCAAAGAATATATATTGGTATCAATCAACACGTTTTTCATTTCCAGATATCCTCGTCAATTCGCCGCTCTTGAGTTATTTTATTCTGGATGGCGTTAAACTGGCTTTCGCCCCAACTTCCGAACAAATTGTCCAGATCATTGTATTCACGCGAATATTTCTTCTCTTTTTCAACACCCAAATTTTTTTTAATGAATTCAAGGACAAGCTGATTCAAGCTTTTGTTCTGATCCGTTGCAATTGCTTTTAATTTTTCGGCAAGCTCAGGTTCAATACCTCTTATTGTTATTGTTTTCATCTGATCCTCCTGAGTTGATGCTGTTATATGATTGCATTATGAAGCCAATATATGCCATCAAACCTGAAATGTCAAAATGACAAAATAATTTTGACTTGACATCCAAAAAACGTAAATTTTTCTCACGTTTTTCAAGAACAAAGCATAGCACTTAATTTCAGGACAGAAGCCATTTCCACACCGGAATAATATTTATGCCGCCATCAAGTACGGCTTCATCATCCCATGTAACAATAGTGCCTGAAGGGATGGAAAACTCATCCATTGCACTGGCAAGTCCTCTCAGCTCACGCTCAAAGGTCTTTTTATCAGACATCTTCCAACAGACCTGAATCAGTGCGGCCTGTTTTTTTATTTTATGGTGAACAAAAAAATCAGTTTCATATCCATCTTTGGTATTGACATACTCCACATCAAAATTATTTCGCCGCAGATGCATAAACACCATATTTTCAAGAAGCCGTCCTGAATCTGATGAATTCCGGAATGTCATGGCATTTAAAAGCCCGGTATCAATGGTATAAATTTTAGCAGGATTCAACTGCCTTATTTTTTCAGAGCGACTGTGAACAGGCACTTTTGAAAATAAAAAGGCATCAACCAAATGATCCAGATATTCATATAAACTGTTTTTAGTGCATTTAACAGACATGCTTTTCATTGTATTATAAAATTTATTGACGCTGAATTTTTGACCTGAAGAGATCATCAGACTGCGGACAAGATATTTAATGGCAATAAAATTGCTCACCCTGTGGCGCTCAATGATATCTTTCAGCAGCACCGTATCTATGTATCCCTGAAGGATGTCAATGCGTACATGATCGTCAATGCCTTGGACTTCAGGAAACCCGCCTGTATCAAAATAGGTTGCGACAGCGTTTCGGAGTATGGATGCTGTTTTGTCACCAAAGGTAACCGGCTTCTCTGCAAAAAGCCCATGAAATCGCAAAAATTCAAGGAAATCAAATGGAAAGATCTCTGTGGTAATGGAACGGCCTCTTAATCCGGTGGCAATTTCAGTACTCAAAAGTTTTGATGACGAGCCTGTAATATAAATTTGTACATTCTCCGTATCCAGCAGTCGCCTTATAAACATTTCCCATTGATCAATACGCTGGATCTCATCAAAGAAAAAATAACATTTACTATTTTTATTTTCAGGATACTTGGCATAATATACATCAAGGATTTCCTGGAAATGGCCAACAGCAAATTCAAGCAGGCGATCATCTTCAAAATTAAGGAACAGGATTTGATTTTTCCTGATTCCTGCCTTTAGAAGCTCAATGATTTTTTGATAGCAAAACCAGGTTTTCCCTGCACGCCTCATACCGATGACAACATCAGCCTTTCCTTTTATCTCTGGAAAAACTTTTGCCCGGAGTACGGGATCGGGCAAATCCCGCTCGTGAAAATCATCAATCAATTGAGATATTGTGTTTTTCATATTCAAATAATTATCTTTTTTTTAGAGATAAATCAATCAAAGTCTATCTTTTTTTTTGACCCATCGGATAGTCTTTGAATTTTCCATGCTCGTCAAAAATGCCACACAGATAATCCGCAATCAGCACCTCGCCCTTCTCAACATATATTTACTTGGCGATCTATTCTATGGTCATGGGGATTGACCAGAAGCTCCTCTTTCTTCAGCGCGCGGTTCACAAGGTTCTACCGGCTCTGTTCCGTTCCGTCCAATAAACGTTTTAACTGGGAAACCGATATCACCCTGTTGGCCAGGTCGTTGTTTATAATTTTTTGAGTAAGCTTATTCATAACCCGTAAAATACTATTTAAAAAACGATACAGTCTGATCATGGATCTGGTGGAGATCTTTAATCGGCCAGACATGCCAGTTGCTTCTGAGCTGCTTCTGATCCCCGCCATAGATGACCATACCGCCTTTTATCTGATCAGGCAGTGTTTTTGATAATTGATCAAGCCCGTTGAAAAAACCGGGATTAACCGTCTGCCCGGATTTAATTTCAAACAGGGCAAGATCCCGGCCGTGTTCAATGACCAGATCGACTTCATTTCCTGATCTGTCCCTGTAAAAATAAAGTCTTGGCC
>JAIFMF010000074.1 GCA_020048635.1 Desulfobacula sp.
CGATAACCACGGGGTGACACGTCAGGCGGAATTTTCCGCCGTGATTTTCAGCAGGTGAATGATGGATATGACGAACAACCATCCTGAGAACATTTCAAAGCCCATCATTGAATTGATGAAAGGGGTGGTGTTCCGGGAAAATGATGAAAAACTATGGCAGCAACTGGAAGACACCCGGATTGCAGTGCGGGATTATGTGCGGGTTTTGGGTCTTGATCTGGTGCTGGATTCATCCGAAGGCTATGCCTGGCTGAAAACCCGGGAGCCGGATGAAGGCGAAGACCCTCTCCCCCGGCTGGTGGGCCGGAGACAATTGTCCTACCCCGTCAGTCTGATGATTGCGCTTTTGCGGAAAAAACTGGCTGAAAGCGATGCGTCAGGGGATGATACCCGTCTGATTTTATCGGTGGAGGATATTGCCGATATGGTTAAGGTGTTTTTCCCATCCAGCAGCAATGAAGCCCGCCTGCTGGACAAGATCAATACCTGCCTGAATAAAATTGCAGACCTCGGGTTTATCCGCCGTCTGAAAGGCCAGAAAGACAAGATTGAAGTCATCCGCATTTTAAAAGCCTTTGTGGATGCCCAGTGGCTTCATGAATTGGATGACCGGCTGAGGGAATATCAGGAAAAACAGGTGACAGATCGGGACAGCCCGGAGGAGACGGCCTGATGGAACAGCAACTCCTTGATTTTTCATCCGACGACAGCCTGGCCGGGTTCCGTCTGCAGACCCTGGAGGTTTACAACTGGGGCACCTTTCATAAAAAAGTCTGGCGCCTGGATCTTCAAAGCCGGAACGGGTTATTGACCGGAGACATCGGGTCAGGCAAATCCACTCTGGTGGATGCCGTGACCACCCTGCTTGTTCCGGCGAACCGGGTGGCCTATAACAAGGCGGCAGGGGCCGATAGCCGGGAGCGCAACCTTCGGTCCTATGTGCTGGGGCATTACAAATCCGAACGCAGTGATATCGGCCATGTCTCCAAATCCGTTGCCCTGCGGGACCACAACAGTTTTTCCGTGATCCTGGGTGTTTTTAAAAACAAAGGTTATGTCCAGGATGTGACCCTGGCCCAGGTCTTCTGGATCAGGGAAAGCCAGGGCCAGCCCGAGCGGTTTTACCTGGTCGCGGACAAGGCCTTGTCCATTTCAGAGCATTTCAGCGATTTTGGCCCGGATATCGGGCAGCTCAAAAAACGCCTGAAAAAAATGTCCAAAGTCGAGATTTTCGAAACCTTCCCCAAATACGGGGCCTCGTTCAGGCGACGGTTCGGCATTGAAAACGAACAGGCCCTGGCCCTTTTTCACCAGACCGTCTCCATGAAATCCGTAGGTAATCTCACAGATTTTGTCAGGGAACACATGCTGGAGGCCTTTGATGTGGAACCTCGCATCGAAGCGCTGATTCACCATTTCGACGATTTGAACAGGGCCCATGATGCCGTGCTGAAAGCCAAACACCAGATCGAACGTCTGGCACCCCTTGTGGATGACTGCAAAAAGCAGGCGGTTCTGTTGAATGAAAAAAACCAATTACGGGATTTTCGAGAGGCCCTGACCCCTTTTTTTGCATTTCACAAACGCGTGCTGTTCACAAAACGCTTGAAACTATTGGGGGATGAACAGGGGCGCCTGGAGCGGAAAATCAACGTCCTGGATATCAAGCGCAGGGAAAAGACAGGGGAACGGGACGACCTGAAACAGGCCATTGCTGAAAACGGCGGTGACCGCCTGGAACGAATCCGGTCGGAGATCCGTCGTTTAGGCATGGAAAAGGAAAAACGACAGAGCCAGGACAATAGGTATACAGATCTGTCGCTGAATCTGTCCCTGAAACCTGTTCATACCCGGGATGATTTTGACGATAATGCCCGTCAGATCCAGGACCGGCAGCACATCCTGAAGCAAAAAGATGCAGACCTACAAAACAGACGCACCGATGCAGCGGTTGAATTCAGGGAGCTGAAATCAGCCCTTGATGAACTGGAGCTTGAGCTGGAGTCCTTATCCAAACGAAAGAGCAATATCCACGCCCAGCAGATCCGTATCCGAAATGATCTGTGCACCTACCTTAACCTTCATGAAAAAGCCCTGCCTTTTGCCGGGGAGCTGATTCAGGTGAGGGAAAATGCGAAAGCCTGGGAAGGAGCGGCCGAACGTCTGCTTCACAATTTTGGTCTCTCTTTACTGGTGTCGGAAGCATATTATAAGGATGTGGCCGCCTGGGTAGACACCACTCATCTGAAAGGGCGTCTGGTGTATTACCTGGTCCGCACGGGCGGTAAAGAAGCTCTAGTTGATCTTCATCCCGAGTCCCTGGTCAAAAAACTGGCCGTGAAACCGGATTCTCTCTTTTATGCCTGGGTGGTAAAGGAACTGACCGAACGCTTTGATTATGCCTGCTGTGCTGATATCCGGCAATTTCACCGGGAACCCCATGCTGTGACAGAGGCCGGTCAGATCAAATCCGGGGGCAAACGTCATGAAAAAGACGACCGCAGGGATATCAAAGACAGGTCCCATTATATCCTGGGCTGGACCAATGAAGCCAAAATCAGAACTTTGAAACAAAATTGCCGCGAACTGGAAAAAAAGATGCAGACCACGGCTGACCTGCTTTCAAATTTGGACAGGCAGAAAAAAGACCTCCAGGAAAACCTTACCAACCTAATCCGTCTCGGTGAATTTCGGGATTTCAGCGATCTGGACTGGAAATCAATCATCCTGGATATCTCACGGCTGGAAGAAGAGAAAAAAAGACTGGAAGAGGCTTCGGATATTCTTAAAACCCTTGAGCACCAGCTTGAAATCCTTGAAAAAGAGATCGATGTCACGGAACAGGATGTGAAACAGGCCCGGGATACCCTGTCTAAAAACGAGGAAAAACAACAGCAGACCCGCCTGGGGATACAAACCTGCGACCAGGATATGTCGGTCTGGAAAACCATGGAAAACGCCCAGACCCATTCCCTGATCAAACAGATGGATATCATGCGGCTTAAAGAACTTGAAAAGCATACCCTGGCCATAGAATCCTGTGACGGCCGGGAAAAAGAGCTGCGCAAAATCATTCAGGACCGAATCGACAGTATGGACAAACGAATCCGCACACTGGAAGATCGGATCGTGAAAGCCATGCACGGTTATCGGAGGGATTTTCCCCTGGAAACCCGCGAGGTAGATGATTCGGTATCTTCCGGCCCGGAGTATGAAATCATGCTTGAAAAGCTTCAGACCGACAACCTGCCGCGGTTTGAACAGCGATTTAAGGAACTGCTCAATGAAAATACCATCCGTGAAGTGGCAAATTTCCAGAGTCAGCTCCTGCGGGAGCGGGAAACCATCAAAGAGCGCATTGAACGAATCAACCAGTCTTTGTCTGATATTGAATACAATCCGGGCCGGTTCATTGTTCTTGAGGCCCAACTGAACCCGGATGTGGATATCCGGGATTTTCAGCAGCAGCTCCGGGCCTGCACCGAAGGCGCCTTGACCGGGTCGGACGAGGACCATTATTCGGAAAGCAAATTCCTGCAGGTGCGGGCAGTGATTGAACGGTTCCGGGGCCGGGAAGGCATGAGCGATATCGACCGGCGCTGGGCCCGGAAAGTCACAGATGTCCGAAACTGGTTTGTATTTGCCGCATCCGAGCGCTGGCGGGAAGATCAGAGCGAATATGAGCATTACACGGATTCAGGCGGAAAGTCCGGCGGACAGAAGGAGAAACTGGCCTATACGGTTCTGGCCGCGAGCCTTGCCTATCAATTCGGTTTGGAATGGGGCGCCATCCGGTCCCGGACCTTCCGCTTTGTTGCCATTGATGAAGCCTTTGGCCGGGGATCGGACGAATCCACCCGGTACAGCCTGGAGCTGTTCAAAAAGCTGAATCTTCAACTTCTCATTGTCACACCCCTGCAGAAAATCCATATCATCGAGCCTTATGTGTCCGGCGTGGGGCTTGTCTACAGCCAGGATGGCCGTGAGTCTCAGCTCCGGAACATGACGGTCCGGGAATACCGGGAAGAGCGCAAGGAAAAAGAATCATGATGCCCTGGACCCGCAACACGGATATCAAAACCCGGCTTGAAAAAAAATGGAACAAAGGCGACATCCTGGCGAAATGTGTCAACAACACCCCCTTTGTCCCCTTGCGCATCCCCTTGAAACATCCTTCAGCCAATGAACTCATCCATCAGTTTGACGCAGCCCGCACCTGGGTAGACCATCTCGCTGGCCACGCCGGAAAACAGGATAAAAAAGGCTTTGACATTGAATGGCACGAATTCAACCACCAGACTCTGGGCCGGAATAAAATCCCCAGGGCCGTTATTTTTAAGACCCTGGATGATATCCTGGCCTATATCGGAAAAACAAGGGAAGCCAATCAATATCAAACGCTTTTCAAAGACATCACAGCCCGATATCCTGAACTCACGCCGCTTTTAATTGAAAAACCACTGGATGTGTTAACTCATGAGGCAGTCTGGAGCGAACTCTTGGCCATTGTTTCCTATCTGAAAAAGAACCCCTGTCCCAACATTTATCTTCGGCAACTGGAGATTCCGGGCGTTGACACAAAATTCATCGAAAACCATAAACCCTGGCTTGTAAAGCTTCTCTCCAGTGTTCTGCCCCAGGATGCCGTGAACGGACAGGCCCAGGGACTAACCGCATTTGAAACCCGTTTCGGTTTTCTGTCCAAACCCGCCCGTATCCGGTTCCGCTTTCTTGATCCGGAATTTACCCTCATGGGCCTGACTGATCTGGAAATCCCGCAAAGCGATTTCCATCATCTGCCCATAACGCCTGACATTGTATTTATTGTGGAAAACGAAATCACAGGTCTGGCCTTTCCGCCTTTTCCCAAAGCCATGGTGATTTTCGGATTGGGATACAGTCTATCCGTCCTTTCCGACGCCCAATGGATGAAAGACAAACCAATCTGGTACTGGGGCGACCTGGACACCCACGGGTTTGCCATGATCGACCAGATTCGGCATTATTTTCCCCAGATCCGTTCCTTCCTCATGGACGAAGCCACACTTTTATTCCACAAAGTCCTCTGGGGCCGTGAACCCTCCCCTCTCAGCCGGGACCTCCCCTTGCTGACAGCAGATGAAGCGAAGGTCTATAACGCATTGCGAAACAATCGCCATGCCCCATCCCTTCGCCTTGAGCAGGAACGCATCTCTTTTTCACAGGTCCGCCGGGTCTTGTATGACATTCATAAAGGCCATACCGGAATTCGATTTGAATGAGCATTATACGATATGAATCAGTGCTGATTGATAACAGTTTTCTTGATTTTGTTCTGGTAAAGGTTTATGGGATTGACATTATTTGTAGAGTCGGGTCAATATGCAATAATAGACGCAAAACCTAGATTTCTAACGAAGGAGAATGTATATGTCTGAGATGGTTGAAACTCCGGAAATCTTTACACATGGTTCGACTTGGCTCAAAGCTGATTTTCATCTGCACACCAGAGCAGATAAAGAATTCAAATATGATGGAGAAGAAAATGCGTTCATTTCCGACTATGTGAACAGTCTGAAACTTGCCGGAATTAAGGTTGGGGTGATCACCAATCATAATAAATTCGATATCAATGAGTTCAAAGCCTTACGTAAAAAAGCAAAAAAAGAAGAGATTTTTCTGCTTCCCGGAGTTGAACTGTCGGTCAACGACGGCTCGAATGGCATCCATACGTTGATTGTTTTCAGTGATCAATGGATAGAGAATGGAAATGACCATATCAATCCGTTTTTAACTGTTGTTTTTGAGGGGAAATCACCAAATCAGTATGAAAATGAAAACGGCAGGACCAGTTTCGGACTCATCGATACGATTAAAAAACTTGAGGAGTATCACCGTGACTTTTTTATTGTTTCTGCCCATGTCGAGCAGAATGGAGGCCTCTGGAAGGAGCTGAATGGCGGCCGTTTTCTGGATATTGGCAACAGCGGAAACTGTTTTATAAAGATAGGCGCTTTCTCCTTTGATGCAGTCAGATTTGCTTTGATAGACCATGGAAGTCGTTGCAGCAAAGAAGTAAAAAATTATACGCATTCCCATATAAAAAATATTCGTTTCACCGGTGGTACCCTGTCAGGACGTGAATTGCATTTTTCTCCGGAGCTGAATACGCTCATCGGCATCCGGGGAAGCGGGAAATCATCGATTCTGGAAGTACTTCGCTACGTTTTAGATATCCCATTTGGTGAAAAAGCCAGTGATATCAGATATAAACAAGAACTTGTTGGGTTTACAATGGGCAGCGGCGGCAAGGTTGAAGTTGATGCGGTTGATCGATATGGACAACCTTATGTGATCCGCCGGGTCTGGAAAGAAAATTATTCCGAAGTATTGGTAGACGGCAAGCTGCAACCCGGCGTTTCCATAAGAGAAACTGTTGTAAACAAACCCATCTATTTCGGCCAGAAAGATCTTTCCACCACAGGAGAAGGATTTGAAAAAGATCTGGTTGAAAAGCTTTTAGGCTCTAAGCTCGATGAAATCCGGCGTAAAATCGATATCCGGAAGATAAAGGTCGGTGAAGCAATAGATCGTTTGGCTAAAGTTACAAGTGTCAGTGAGCAAATAAAAGAGCAAGAGGATATTATAAAGGACACGGAACACCGTCTGAAAGTTTATGCCCGGCATGGAATTGAGGAAAAGCTTCAAAAGAGGATTGATTTTGACAATGATAGCCGTGCCATGAAAAAAGGGACTGAGCTTACAGAAAATTTTATTGCCGATTTGCAGGACCTCTTAGCAAGACATGAAGACGATGTCAAAAATTTTATCGGTTATACTTCAAAACACAATCAGGAACTGTTTGAAAAATTCTATACTGATTATACATCTATCGTTCAAACAGTTGATCAAATAAAAACAAGCCTTGGATCTCTATCAAACAACCGGAAGAATCTCATAGAAAGACAGACCGAACTCAATACGATTCGAAAAGGAATGGTTGATGAGTTTGCCGAGGTTGAGCGAAAACTGGCAGAAGAACTTAAAGACGGTGGTGCCTGGAATATCAGTTCGGATGAATTCCTGAATTTAAAGAAAAAATTAAATTCAGCCAACCAGTTGCTTATTGAGGTCAGCAGACAAAGTGATCAGAAGAAAGTGTTTAAGGATGCAGTGGTTGTTGAATTGCAGAAATTAAACGACCTGTGGCTTGAAGAATTTCATATTATTAAAAAAGAACTTGATAAAGTCGGAACCGGCGATAGCGTGCTTTCCATCAAATCCGGGTATAAAGAGGACAAACCGGCCTATCTGGCTTTTATGAAGGATGTCTTTAAAGGCAGCAATATTCGAGAAGCCACCTATCAGAATATTGTCAGCCAGTATCAGGATTTTATTGCCATATACAAAGATTTCGATAGTGCAAAAAAACATTTTGGAAGCAATCCCCAGGTTTTGACGGAAATGTTCACGAAGAACCTGAAAGCGCTTCTTGTTTATCAGGCGCCCAACAAGTTTACCATTCATTACAGGGGAAAAGAATTGCAGCATCACTCTCTGGGTCAGCGGGCATCTGCTTTAATCCTGTTTGTGCTCAGCCGAAAAGAAAATGATATTATTATCATAGATCAACCTGAAGACGATCTGGACAATCAAACGATTTATGAAGATGTTATCAAGCTCATCCGAAAAATGAAAAAGGAGGTTCAGTTCATATTTGCCACACACAACCCGAATATTCCAGTACTTGGAGATGCAGAACTGGTGCAGTCCTGTTCATTCGTCGATGATAAACTTTCAGTCCAAAGCGGCAGTGTTGATAATCCGGATACTCAAAAAACAATTGTTGATATCATGGAAGGCGGTCAGGAAGCATTTAATCGACGTAAGGAGATATACAGAATATGGAAGCCGTAGAACTCTTACTAATCCTGGCAAGAGGTGAAGACAGTCAACATCAGTTCAAAAAAAATATAAATAACCCTGATTCTCTGGCACAGGAAATCATTGCTTTCAGCAATGGACAAGGCGGCAGGCTTATCATCGGAGCGGATGATGATGGGAGTGTTTCCGGATTATCAAAAGATGATATTCACCGCATCAATCAAATGATTTCAAATGTAGCCAGTCAACATATAATTCCTGCGGTTAACCCGACGACCCGGAATGTGTCCGTTCAAGATAAAATCGTGATTATTCTTGAAGTTTCCAAAGGGATTAATAAACCCTATCAAGATAAGGATGGTGTCTTTTGGGTGAAAAGCGGTGCAGATAAAAGAAAAGCAACATCGCGGGAAGAAATTCAGCGACTGTTTCAATCTTCCGGTCTGGTTTATGCGGATGAGAATCCTGCCAACGGATTGACCATTGCAGATCTTGATATGGATTATTTTAGAATATTTTTTCAGAAACGCTATGGAGAAAAACTGGAGGATCAACATCTTTCTTTGGCCCAGACCATTGCAAATATGAATTTGGGAAAAGGTGGGGAATTAAATTTGGCAGGCGCATTATTGTTTGGTAAAAACCCCTCCAATCGTCTGCCTTCCTTTATTGTCAAAGCAGGCTCTTTTCCGGGACAAAGCATAACAGCCGAAACTTACCTTGAAAGCAAAGACATAACAGGAAAAATTTCCGACATATTTCAGCAGACAATTAATTTCATTCTGACAAATATCAGTCACATCCAAGGTGACAGGACGGTAAACAGCACCGGTGAACCGGAGATACCTCGAATCGTTCTGGAAGAACTTGCAGCCAATGCGCTGGTTCACCGAAATTATTTTATTTCTGCGCCGGTTCGAGTCTTTGTCTTTTCAGATCGAGTCGAAATCATCAGCCCGGGACATTTGCCAAATAACCTGACGGTAGAAAACATCAAAGCCGGCAATTCAAATTCCCGTAACCCGGTTTTAGCATCATTCGCCAATCAAATTTTGCCTTACAGGGGGTATGGGTCCGGTATTTTAAGGGCGCTTGAAAAATACCCAGCCATAGAATTTGAAGATATTCGTGACGGCGACTTGTTTAAATGTATTATAAAAAGAAGCCGGTCATTGACGTAAGGGGGGTGATTCAAATGCCGGCGGTTTTTTCACCATGAAGCGCATGAAGAACATGAAGAAGCTTAAGACACAAACTTCATGCCCTTCATGGTGAAAATAATGGCAATCAAAGTTTATATCACTTCATAAGCAATCTCATCACGGCAATGACGGCTTTCATCTGGATCTTATAGATACCTTTGGCTTTGAAGATGACATCAGCGCCATAACCGCTGGACAGCCCCATGGTCATGGTTTTAAAGATTGTGCCATCCGGGTTTGTGATGTTAAAGCCGATTTTCCTGAA
>JAIFMF010000043.1 GCA_020048635.1 Desulfobacula sp.
ATGGGCCGGGACAAAAGGCCCAGGGTCCGGATCAATTGGATAAGATTTTTTCCCCTCATCATTTTCCCCCCTGGTTTGCCTTCACACTTATACTAGTCAATGCTCTGTCGCAAGGGGTAAAAATTTACCCGAATTTTATACATAATTTTTGACTCGTGGAAAATTATCAGATATCATTTGAAATATAAATCAACTTATAAATGAACAATGAAGGATAAAAATAATGGAGCAAAACTTATTGGACGAAGCTTTGAAAATGCCGCCAAATGAAAGGATTGAGCTTGCTCAATTAATAATGGCCAGCATAGATTGTGAAGATGAAGAAATTCGAAAATTTTGGTTGGAAGAAGTTAAGGACCGAAGACAGGCAGTTAAAGAGGGACGCGCAAAATTAATCGATTTTGATAGCTTATACTGAAAGAATCTGACGATCTTTATAAGTCCTATATACCTAAGTTCCCATATAAAATACTTTTCACAATTGAAAAACATGAAATCATAATTTGGGCTATTGCCCATATGCACAGAAAACCGTGGTACTGGCAAAAAAGAATCATCTGATATGAGCCTTTATACATGAGCTCAATTCAATTTCCAAGCATTTAACCTAAACTAACGATCTGTCGCAAGGAGTAAAAATTTACCCGGATTTTATAAAAAATGGGTGTTTCCGAGGAGAAGGGAAGAGAGGATCAATAATGATATCGAAGTTGGGCTATCAGGACGGCATCGTTTTCGATTTTATAGACGATCCGATGCTCGTGGTTTATTCTCCTGGACCAATATCCGGCAAGATTGTGTTTTAGGGGTTCCGGTTTTCCAAGGCCCTCATATTTATTACGCAGGATGTCTTTGATAAGGGTGTTGATACGGTTCAGATTTCTTTTATCCGTGTTCTGCCAATACAAATAATCTTCCCAGGCATTTTCAGAAAATATCAGCTTCATTCAGCAAGTTCTCTTTCTTTTCCCTGGCCTTCTGCCAGTTCTTCAATTGAGTCCATCAATCGTTTGGCGTTTTTGGGGCTTTGGAGGAGATAGGTGGTTTCATTCAATGCTTCATAATCTCTAAGCGACAAAAGTACCACGGCCTCATTATTTTTTCGGGTGATGATGATCGGATCATGGTCGTCACATACTTGTTTTATGGTTCCGGCAAGGTTGTTTCTTGCGTTCGTATAGGTGATAGCGCGCATTCAGTTCCTCCGAATTGATTATCGTTTTATATGTACAATATATTGCACATATAAAACTCAGATGTCAATCCTGTTTTAAAAATGAGACCAACGGAATTCTGAAAAATAATTCTTGACAGAAATGGATTGTACACCGTATACGGTATACGAGTTGGCAGACTTATAAATGATTTATTTATGAATGGAGAATGCTATGAAACCCTGCAGGATTTGCACCGTCATATCTGCTCTCAAGGCTACTGCTCTCCCGCTTCTGCTCTTTTGGCCCGCCCTGAATGCAGTCTGACCGTTGTTCGCGTACCACCGGCAATTGGTTGTCACAAAGAATTTGCATTAATCAAAATTTAAGGATGTAAAAATGAAAGAAGAGTTTTTATTAGGAAACGGCGCCATGGCCATCGGGCTTCTGGAGGCCGGCTGCCAGATTATGACCTCGTATCCCGGAACCCCGTCCAGTGAAATCCTTCCTGAGGTGGTCCGGTTTTCCAAGGCCAACAAGTTGAACACCAGCATTGAATGGTCGATCAATGAAAAAGTCGCCTTTGACAATGCTTTTGCAGGCGCTATCTCAGGCAAGCGGGCCGCCTGCTGCATGAAAATGGTGGGGCTCAATGTGGCTGCCGACTCCTTCATGTCTGCCGCATACATTGGAAATATCGGCGGGCTTGTCATTATTTCCTGTGATGATCCCGGCCCCCATTCGTCCCAGACGGAACAGGATTCACGGCTCATGGCCAGACTGGCCAAGGTGCCGGTGCTTGATCCAAGCAGTCCTGAAGAAGCAAGGGAAATGATAAAATTCGCCTTTGAACTGTCTGAAGAATACCAGGTGCCGGTGCTGGTTCGGCCTGCCATCCGCGTCTGCCATGCCCGCCAGAACATCCGGTACGGGGCGCTTGAAAGCAATATGACAAAGGCGGATTTTAAGAAGGAACCCACCCGATGGGCATCCACCCCAAAATTCAGGTTCGTGCAGCACAAGGCCTTAAATGAAAAACATGTCAAAATCAGTGAAAAATTCAATACACTTTCTCCTTTTAATGTACATACCCTGGGAAAGAAAAAATCCCATGCCTTTGGCGTGATTACCGGCGGGGTTCCATCCAGCGTGGTCAAGGACCTGCTTGAAGAATATGATAGAAAAGACATTCCCGTATTGAAACTCGGGGCGCCCTACCCTTTCCCTGAAAAACTGGCCGACGAATTCATGGCTGCCTGCGACAAGGTGCTGGTCATTGAAGAGACCGACACCGTCATTGAATATATGCTCAGAGACAAAGTCAAAACCCTGGGAAGATTCTCCGGCCATGTGCCCATGGAAGGAGAGCTGGTTCCTGAAAAAATAGAAGTCATTCTGAACAAGGCCCTGGCAGACTGCAAACAAAACCCCTTATCCGATTTTGACGGTGGAAAAGAGGCTTTTGCCCTGGTGGGCGAACTGGGTCTTCCCTTAAGAAAACCCACCCTATGCCCCGGCTGTCCCCATCGGGCATCCTTTTATTCTATTCGAAAGGCCATGCCCAAAGCCATATTCCCTTCTGACATCGGGTGCTATACCCTGGGCAGCAATCTCGGCGTCGTGGACACGGTCCTTGACATGGGCGCCGGCATCACCATGGCATCGGGATTCTGGAACGCCTATATCCAGGATGGGGTGAAAAAACCCATTATCGCCACTCTGGGCGATTCCACCTTTTTCCATTCCGGCACCACCGCCCTTATCAATGCGGTTTACAATGACTCCCGGTTTATCCTGGTCATCCTTGACAACGGCATCACCGCCATGACCGGCATGCAGCCCGCCATTACCCAGGGGCTCAGGGTGGATGGGCGAAAAGGCAATCCCGTTTCCCTTGAAGGCGTTGTTGAGGGATGCGGGGTCAAATACCTGAAAGTGGTGGACCCCTTTGATACGAAAAACATGATCAAGGTCATCAAGAAGGCGGCTGAATATGTCAATGATCCGGAGGGCGGCATTGCCGTCATCATTTCCCGCCATCCCTGCGTGATCGGGTTCAAGGATGCGGCCATCCCGGAAAAAATGACCGTGACCGTTTCCGATGAATGCACCGACTGCGGGTTCTGTCGGGACCGGTTTGAATGCCCGGCTCTGTTCCGAAATCCTGAAACGGAAAAAACCGAAATCAACACAGTGCTTTGTGCCGAGTGTGGGGTCTGTATTCAGGTCTGCCCGCAGAAAGCCATTGAAAAAGTCTGAAAACCCATAGGAGACAAATGATATGAAAACCATCAATTATGTATTAAGCGGTCTCGGTGGACAGGGCATCCTTTTTATGACAAAGGTGTTTGCCACCACGGCATTAAATAAAGGCTTCAATATCCTGGGTGCAGAAACCCACGGCATGGCACAGCGGGGCGGTTCCGTCGTGTCCCATCTAAGGATCGGGGATGCCCGGTCCAGTCTTGTCCGGGCCGGTGCTGCAGACTATCTCATCTCCATGGATGAGTCTGAAGCCTATCGTTACCTGCCCTATCTGAAAAAAGGCGGAAAACTATTCGCCAATGCCGGGTCTAAATCTTTTCCGGATGAGCGGGTAACCGATTATTTGAAACAGAATAAGATTGAGTCCTTTGCCATGGAAGCCTCAAAAAAAGCCATGGACCTCGGTTCTCCCAAATCCACCAACCTTGCCATGGTGGCCTTTTATGCCGCTTTCGGGGTAGGGCCGCTCACTGCTGATGATTTAAGATCCACGGTGGACGCCATGAGTCCGGCCAAGGTGAAAGGCATTAACCTGAAAATCTTTGATGCCTGCTATGAGGTGGGCAAAAAAATTTCATCTGCCAATTGATGAACCCTTGACAGGAATTCAATGTATACGGTATACAGTATACATTGAACCGGAAAAACATAAGGATACGCTTTATCCTTGCATATATATGGAGGTCACATGAAACTTTTTAAAAATCTTACCGTACTATCACTGGAACAGGCCACAGTCGCACCCTATCTGACTTACCGGCTGGCCCAGGACGGGATGACTGTCATCCGCCTGGAACACCCGGTATTCGGAGATCCCAACCGGTTCATCGGCAGCAATGTCCTGAATGAAGAGCGCATGAATGCTTATTTTCTCTGCATCAATTCCGGCAAAAAAGCCCTGACCCTGAACATGGCCGACCCCAAGGGCCGGGAAATTTTTTATGAACTCTTGCAGAAACTCAACGTGGATATTTTTGTCACCAACCAGTTGCCCAAGAATTATGAAAAACTGGGATGCGCCTATGACATCATGAAAAAAGTAAAACCCGATATCATCTGGCTGGGGCTCACCGGATTCGGACCAGATTCCAATGAAGGCGCCTACGATCCCATTCTCCAGGCCCGGTCCGGCCTCATGGAACTTACGGGTGAAGCAGGCGGCGATCCCCAGGTTCTGGGCATCCCGCTGCCGGACATGGGCACCAGTGAACACGGATACGGCCTTTTGATGAAAGCCCTGTTTAAACGGGCCGTCACCGGGGAAGGCACACGAATCGATCTTTCCATGTTCGAATCCACCGTATCCTGGCTCACCGTTCCCATTGCCCTGACCCAAAGCTTTGGCGCCAAAATATCCCGCCGCGGCAATACCCATGAATTTTTCTGCCCCGTGTCTGTGTACAAGACCAAAGATGGGTTTGTCTACCTTGCAGTAGGCAATGACCGCCAATGGGAATCCATGGTGGCCCAGGATATGTTCAAATCCCTGGCCAAAGAAGAATACAAGAAAAACAAGGGCAGAATCGCCGACGTCAAGAATCTGAACAAGGCCATCAATGCTATTACAGAACAGCATACATCTGAAGACCTGATCAACCTTTTCACGTCCATTACCGTGCCCATCTCCAGTATAAAGAATGTGGCAGAAGTCATCAAAGACCCGCTGGTGGCAAAACGGATTCTGTCTTCAAAAGATCCGATCACCGGCACAGAGGTGACGCTTGCCCCGCCGCCGAATATGACACCCTTTCTTGAGCAGAGCGACCGCAAACTCTCTTTTCCGCCACGGTTCGGTGAGCAAAACAAGGCCATCTATGGCGATGTCCTGGGATATAACGATGCTACACTGGCTGAATTCAAAGAAAAAGGGATCATCTAAATGAAACTGAGCACCAGTTTTAAAGAAAGAAAATCTCTGGGTCAGGATGTGTTTGAATATCTGAAAAACGCCATCATTGACCAGACCATTGAACCGGGCTCACGGCTCGTGGAAAGCAAGATCGCCGAGATGCTGGGCATCAGCCGGACACCGCTCAGAGAAGCCCTGCACAAGCTTGAAAGAGAAGAATGGATTGAAAAGACCCCGTCCGGCGGGTTCCAGGTGGTAAACCTGACCCGGCAGGACATTGAAGAGACCTTCGGCGTCCGCAGCGCCTTAGAAGCCTATGCGGCCCGGCTTGCAGCCGAAAATTACCGGGAAGAGGCTCTTATCCCCCTGGAAAAAAAGATGCTGGAATACCAGAAATGCCTGGAGAAAGAAGCCAATGACAAGCTCCAGACGATCAACACGGAATTTCATGATCTTCTTTACGCATTGAGCCGGAACCCGAAGCTCGTTAAAATGATCAACCAGCTTCGGGCCCAGATTTCACGGTTCAGGCAGATTATCCTGAAACAGGATGAATATGCCCATGAAAGCAATGAAGACCATGTCAGGATGCTGGATGCCATCAAAAAAAGGGATGGAGACGCGGTTGAAAAGCTGGTCCGGGAGCATCTCATCAAAGGCAAACATGCGGTTTTAAGCCAACTTTCGGATGAGGAAAAAGAAGAAAAGAGTGCTTGATATAAACGACATAATTTCAGGGGACCAGAACACCGGGGCAAGGATGATCCGTCTCATCGAGGACCGTGATCCGTCGGCCCATGAAGTGCTAAAGGCAATCTATCCCCATTCCGGTCGCGCCTTTATCATCGGCATTACCGGGTCTCCGGGCGTGGGCAAATCCACTCTTATTGATGCGCTCATCGCAGAATTTCGCAGGCTGGATAAAAAGATCGGCATCATTGCCGTTGACCCGTCCAGCCCGATTTCCGGCGGGGCCATCCTGGGCGACCGGCTGCGCATGCAGCGACATGCCGCAGACCCCAATGTATTTATCCGCTCCATGGCATCCAGGGGGCAAAAAGGTGGACTTTCACGGGCTGCCAAAGATGCTGTGCTTGTCCTGGATGCCATGGGGTATCATATTATCATCATTGAAACCGCAGGGGCCGGACAGACCGAAGTGGATGTGGCGGGTATTGCCCACAGTGTCGGCATTGTGACCATCCCCGGCACCGGGGACGGTATCCAGGCCATCAAGGCCGGTATCCTTGAAACCGGGGATGTATTCATCCTCAATAAATGTGACCGGCCCGATGCCGATGCTGCTGAATTCGAGCTGAATATGATGATCAGTATGCGGCCGGCTTCACCCGGAAGCTGGAAAGCGGTTGTGGTAAAAACAAGGGCCTTGGATGGAACCGGGGTCAAAGAGCTGGCTCAAGTATTTTTGTCCCATTATGCGTTTTTAAACCAGGAAGGTCGGCTGGAAAAAAAGAAAAAAGAAATAGAATTGAGATATTTTCAAGGTCTTGTGACGGACCTCGTACTGGAGAAAACCATGGCAGCCCTGGAAACTTCTAAGGCTTATCGTGAAGCGCTTCAAAAAATAGAGTTGAACGGTACTGATCCTTTGAGCCTGGCTGAAACTGTAATGGGCGGCATAACCATAAGTAATTTTAATTCACCATGAAGCGCATGAAGAACATGAAGAAAAACAACGAAACCCCTTCATGTCCTTCATGCGCTTCATGGTTAAAAAATAAGGATAATAAAAATGGCAATAAATAAAAAGATACGGATACTGATCGCCAAACCGGGTCTGGACGGCCATGACAAGGGCGCCAAAGTGGTTGCCCTGGCTCTTCGGGATGCCGGTATGGAAGTGATCTATTCAGGGCTTCACCAGACCCTGGACCAGATTATTCAGAGCGCTACCCAGGAGGCAGTGGATGTCATCGGGCTTTCCATCATGTCCGGAGCCCATTTGCCCATCTGTCAAAAACTCAAAGCCATGATGCAGGAAAAGGGGCTTGTCCATACAAAACTCACTGTGGGCGGGGTCATTCCCCATCAGGATATCCCGAAACTTCAGGAAATCGGAGTGGCAGCCGTGTTTCCCGGCGGGACCTCTTTTGAGGACATCATCAAGGGCATAAACAGCCTGTTTGACTAATTCCCTAAGAATGGAGAAAAAAAACCATGGGTGTTGCAAAATATATAAAAAATGAAAAAGATGCCATCAAAGAGGTGATCTACCAGTCCGGCATCAAGGTAAAACCCTCCTATGGCCCGGAAGACCTTGAAAAGGCCGGGTTCAAATATGAAAAAGACCTGGGCGCACCGGGAGAATACCCCTTTACCCGCAGTATTCACCCCCAGAGCTATCGCAGCCGTGCCTGGACCACAAGACAGTATACGGGTTTCGGTACGCCTGAAGAAACCAACGAACGGTTCAAGCTCATGATTTCCAACGGTCAGACCGGGCTCAACGTGGCCTTTGACCTGCCCACCCAGATGGGCTATGACTCGGATCACCCCCTGGCCCAGGGCGAAGTGGGACGGGTCGGCATGGCCATTGATTCCCTCAGGGATTTTGAGGCTGCATTTAAAGGAATTCCCCTGGACCGCATCGGGTCCGGGCTTACGATCAATGCCGTGGCCACCATCATGATGGCCATGTACCAGGCAGCGGCAGAAAAATTCGGGTACTCCAAAAATCAGATATCCACTACTCCCCAGAATGATATCTTAAAAGAAATGATTGGACGGGGTGCCTGGATTTTTCCTGTTGAGCACGGGGTCCGCCTTGTGGGCGATTCCATTGAATATGCAGTGAAAGAACTGCCCAAATCCAACCCGGTCAGCATCTGTGGATACCATATCCGGGAATCCGGGGCCACACCGGCCCAGGAAATCGCCTATGCCTTTGAGATTGCCAAAGCTTATATTGAAAATGTGGTCCAGCGCGGCATCAAGCCTGAAGATTTTGTGGGGCGTTTTTCCTTTAATCTGAATGTCTACGGTAACCTCTGGGAGCAGATCGCCAAATTCAGGGCTGCGAGAAAACTCTGGGCCAAAATGCTCAAAGAAGAATACGGGGTCAAAGACAATAAAAACCTGTTCCTCCGGGGTCTTTTCGGCGGCGGCGGGTCCGGGCTTACCAAGGAACAGCCGGAAAATAATATCATGAGAGGGGCCTATTATGCCCTGGGTGCCGCCCTTTCCGGGGCCCAGACAACAGCCCTCTGCTCATTTGACGAAGCTTATACCATCCCGACACCGCGGTCGGCCCTTTTATCTTTGCGGACCCTTGAAATCCTCATGGATGAAGTGGGATTGAGAGATACGGTAGACCCGCTTGCCGGTTCCTATTTTATCGAAACCCTGACCCTTGAAATGGAAAATAAAATCATCGAGGAAATGAAGGAAGTTGAAAAATGGGGCGGCATGGTGAAAAGTATTTCCAACGGCTTTGTCCAGAGAAAAGTCTCCCGCCAGGCCTATGAATTTGAAAAAGGACTTCAGTCCGGTGAATATCGGAAAGTCGGCGTTGTGCCGGTGTCTGAAAAAGGCACGGACAAGGACCCGGGATCGGAACCTGCAGCCGTGGAACTCCATGAGTACAACGAGGCCTGGGCGGAAAAATCCATTGCCAATTTAAAGGAACTGCGCAGGACAAGGAACGGCAAGGATGTAGCCGAATGCTTAAAAGGTCTTGAAAAAGCAGCCAAGGGAAGCGAAAACGTCATGCCCCATCTTGTCAAATGCTGTCATGCCTATGCCACGGTCGGAGAAATGGCCGGGGTGTTCAGACAGGTATTTGGCGAGTGGAAAGAGCCTGATTTTTATTAAACTGAAAAAGGAGGTGACGTTTGAAAAAAGATACCTATCGACTGGGGTGTGATATCGGCGGCACGTTTACGGATTTTGTGCTGGTCAACAATACCACAGGAGAATTTCATACCAATAAATGCCTGACCACGCCTTCGGACCCGTCCGATGCCATTGAACAGGGCATAAGGGAATTGAACGAAAAGCTGCCGGGATTTCTAGACCATGTGGAAGAATTCATCCACGGCAC
>JAIFMF010000212.1 GCA_020048635.1 Desulfobacula sp.
GAAGAAAAAAATAACAATTTTATTCGAATCAGCTTTAAAGGCAGGGCTATTCATTTAGTTCCTGCCTTTTTTTTATACTGCCTGCTTATCCTGCAAGGCTTTCCTCGAGCCGCCCGCCGTTTTCAATCCAGGCGTTCCCACAATCCCGAAATCAAAGACCTGGAGAATCTGAATTAAAACCAGTTTTTTTTCTTGAAAAAATAGAACATGACGCCGACCACACACGCAATCAAAACCCAGACGGCAAAATAGCCGTATTCCCATTCCAGTTCCGGCATGTATTTGAAATTCATGCCGTAAATCCCGGCGATAAAGGTCAAGGGAATAAAAATGGTGGCGGTCATGGTGAGGGTCTTCATGATTTCATTGGTCTTGTTGTTCACATTGGCCAGATAGATATCGTGAAGGCCTGAAACAATTTCTCTGTAGATATCGGTGGTTTCCTGGATCTGTAGCACATGATCATAAATATCCCTGAAAAAGATCAGAGTGCCGTCATCAATCAGGCCGGAATCATTTTTCTCAAGGGTATTGATCAGCTCTCTGAGCGGAACAACCGCCTTTCTCATGGAAATGAGATTTCGTTTCATATTGCTGATGGATTTAAAGGTTTCCCTGGACATGGAAATGATCAGTTCTTCATCCAGGGCTTCAATCTTTTCCTCCAGGGTTTCAAGGATAATAAAATAGCTGTCCACGGCCATGTCCAGAAGGGCATAGGCAAGATAATCCGCTCCTTTTTTCCGGATGCGGCTTTTATCATTTCTGATCCTGTCCATGAGGGGATTAAACAGCGGGTTTTCCCTTTCCTGGAAGGAAATCACAAAATTTGAGCCGAGGATGATACTGAATTGCTCGGAAAGGATTTCTCCTGCGGCTTCATTATGATAAAGCAGATTAAAAACAAGGAAGATGCCGGTGTCAAAGACTTCAACTTTAGGCCGGGTCCGGGTGTGCAGGATGTCTTCAAGAATCAGCGGGTGGATATTAAAACGCTCGCCGATTTTTTCAATGAGCCCGGTTTCGTGAAGGCCGTCAATATTGATCCAGATCACGCCGGGAGAATCCTTAATGGGGAGAACCGCCTCAACCGAACTCACTTTTTTCTCTTGAAACCGGTCCGGACCATATTCCATAAGGGTGATGATCGCTGTTTCCGCTTTTTTCTCACCAATATGAACCAGGGAGCCCGGCGGCAACCCTGATTTTTCAGATGTTTTTCTCATGGATCTTCAACCGGCTCTCAAATAAGAAGGCAGCAGCTCATACACATCCAGAGGATTTTTAATACTTTTCCGATTGTCTATTTTCATTGATTCATCCACTCCGGGATCGCTTAGATCCAGGGGGTCGGGTTTGCCTGAAAGTCGGTTGCCGTTTTGGTCTGTAAAGGGGATCACCAGCGGCCCTTTGCCTTCAAGGACATATCCCATCTGTCCGTTGCGGAGGAAAACGATGCTCCCGGGAGGATAAATCCCAATGCTTTTAATAAAGGACTGGAGAATATATTGAAGAATCGCGTCTTTCCGGGCATAGGTTCTGAAAATTTCCGTAACCGCATTAATCTGGTTGGCAGCTTCTTTATAGCTTTTTTTGGATGTCATGGCGTCATACATGTCCGCGATTTTGCAGACTTTGGCGTACAGGGGAATTTCTTCAAGCCGTCTGTCCATGGGATAGCAATGGGGCTCGCCCTGGTAAAGGGTTGAATGATGGTATTTTACAATATTGGTAATGAAAGGGTTATTCAGATTATTTTTTTCAAGAATGGACAGGCCAAGTTCATAGGAATGTTTTCTTACCGTATCAAATTCTTTATCCGTCAGTTTGCCGGATTTATTCAGAATCGAATCAGGGATCAGAACTTTGCCGATATCGTGAAGAAAAAGCCCAAGCGATATGCTTTGAAGTTCATCTTTCTGAAAATGGCAGTAGATTATTTTCGGAATGGCGGAGGCTTTGCTCAAAGGGTCATAGGTGTCATTTTCCGAAGCATTGATGTGACCGCTGATCATGGTGCTGAAAATGGTGTTGAACTTGTTCATGATAGCGGTTCCGACCGTACAGACGTTGATGGAATGATTGTAAAGATAATCATCATAGGAAAGAATTTCTTTTGTCAGGTAAGAAAAGGGATTGTCCGTGGCAGTAAGGAATCCGGTCAGTTGTGAGACATGCGAGCTGACTTCGGCGTGGTCAAATTGCCCCCCTGTGTTTTTTATATCGCCAAGGGCTTTTTTGATGCATTGTTTTGCCGTTTCATAATTTTCATGGGCCAGCTTTTTGCTTTCCTCTATCTCATACACTCTTTTCTCAAGGCCGTTGAGCGTAACTCCCGGATTACCGGAGGGGATCTTTTCAGGCGCAGTCTGCGCTGAGTCAGAAATTTTTTGGCCTTGCGCATTCCATATCCCGCTCTTCCCGTCAGCACTCAAAGGGACTTTTTTTATCCCGTTTTCTTTTATGACTTCAAGTATTTTGGTACTGGTTACGATAAATGTTTTTTCCAGCAGGAGGGTTCCATTACTATCATAAACATCTATTCCTGTGGTAACCTTACCACCGTTTGATACAATCTCGATCAGGGTGTCAATATCAATTGTGCCTGCCAATGAAGGACTCCTTTTGCAGTGTTATTTTTGGGTTCAGGATATCATCCTGGCAATATAAACACAACCCACTGCAATACTGAAATAATATAAATATTCTGGGTATAAAAAAATGGATATTTATAAAGCTGAAAAATAGGACCTCAAATTCAGTTTTTTGTTCTTGAGATTTAATTTTCTCCGGGTATTCGCCCGATGCGTTTCAATTGTCCGTACTGAGCTGTTCAGAAGTTGCGCCATCTCTTTATTCGACATCCCCTGCTTGATCATGGAAGCGATCTGGATTTCAGAGGGGGTGAGCATGATCAATGGATCGGATAATTTTTTTGCAAACGGGGAAAGTATCTCTTTCAGGCCTGTCTCAAGGATGTCCAGCAACTGCTGCTGCTGATTGTCGGTCAGGCTGTTCCTGAGTTTATTCAGAAACGGCAGGATGATTAAATCATAATTGGCAAATATCTTTTTTTCCATTTCCTGGTTGTCCAGATCTCTTTTTTTAAGAAGGATGTTCAGGGCAGTGTTGGTATCTTCCAGTTCTACGGCTTTTTGTGCCCACTCAGATTCCAATCGCTTCTGGTCGGTAATATCTGTGCAGACACCCAGCCATTTGTAGGGGCGGCCATTTTCATCCATCTGGGGAAGCCCGTGGTCATGAAAATATCGATAGGTGCCGTCCCTATGTCTTAAGCGGTATTCATAATGGATAGACTCTGATTTTGTTCGATGAACTTCCACTGCGTTTTCCAGGAGGGGTTTGTCTTCCACATGGATCAAATCAAGCCATGCACCGATGTTTCTTGAAATACCCCCTTTTTCGTATCCCAGCAGGCCATCAATGTCACCAAACCATTCAAGCGTATCATTGAAGACATCCCATTCATAAATCAGATCATAAGACGCCTTGCCGGCTATTCTCAATCGCTCCTCACTTTCACGCAATGCTTTCTCTGCCTGTTTACTCTCGGTAATGTCCAGAGCGGTGAATGTGACACCGGCTGAAAGATTGGCGGCATCAAACGGCAAGGAACTTAACAGGATGTTCAGGACCCCCCGGTTTCTGGATAAAAAACGGGTTTCAACCGTCCCCACCCCTTTCTCCTGGATCTGGCGATATTTTTCTTTGCCTACAAACTCGTAATCCTCATCGGAAGGATAAAGGATGCGAGAGGATTTCCCGATGAGCTCATCCCTGTGATATCCTGTCATCCGGCACAGGAACGCATTGGCTTCAAACAGCATGCGCTCCTTTACAACGCCTATTCCAATGGGTGCGACTTTGAAAAGGGTTTCCATCATGGCGTCGATATCCGCTTTCGATACTGTTTCCGATGGATCAGGCAAAGATTCTATCGGCTCTAATTCCTGAATCTGTTTTTCCAATTTTTCATAAGTGGGTTTGTGCGGCATCATTTTTATCCTTGATTTCCCTCAGAAAAAAGAATCGGCCATCTTAATGGAATCCATATAGAAATTTGAGAGTCTGGATTCAATTGATTTGCCGGTTATAGAATTGAAAATTTTATTTGCCCAGTCTCCTTTTTCGAAAACTTCTACAATGTTCAGGATAATTTTAAATTCTTTATTTTGGCCCAGCAAAGCCAGTTTCATCTTTTCGGAAAAGGCAATATGACTGAGAATACTTTCCATTTTACAATCCAGAATGGCGTCCATAAATGAAAACAAACCCAGGGTAAACAATTCATCTTTTGAAAAACGTGTATTTAAAATGGTCCCGCAGCTTTCACACATTCGGGCACGAATAATGGATGCCCGAATCAGTTCATCCGGTTTATCGGCGCTCAAATCTGAGATTACGACAATATTAATAAAGCGCTTCAGTTCTTCTGTCCCAAGATACGCGATTGCATCTTTAATGGTATCGATTGCATTACTCCGGGCGAAATAAGCAGAGTTGATAAATTTTAAAAGTTTAAATGATATTGAAACATCTTCTCTGATAAGGGCTTCAATTTTTTGTAGATTTAGTTCGGTCTGCCTTACTTCATTCACCAGTCCCAGTTTTGTAATCTGGCCTGAAGAGATGCCTTTTGTTGATAATATTTCGGGCTTTGAAAAAAAATAGCCCTGGAATAAATCAAACCCCATTTCTTTCGCCTGTTCGAATTCAGCATAAGTCTCAACCTTTTCTGCCAGAACACGAATCTTATGCTCCGCCCTTATATCTTGCAGTGTTTCATAAAGCGCTTTCAGGGGAGTTGCCCGTATATCAAATTTGATAATTTTGCTGAGCTCTATCATCTGTAGAAATTTTTTATGATATACAAAATCATCCAGTGCGATGGTATACCCCTTCCTTCTAAGGATAGAAAGGGACAATAGGACATCTTCATCAGGTTCAATGTCTTCTAAGACTTCAATTATAAAATGCTCTTTGGGAAGCAATAAGGGTATCTTTTGAAGAATTAAATTTTTAGTAAAATTGATAAGCCCGGGTTTCCCACCCAGTATTTCATTGAAATCAAAAGGGAAAAAAATATTCGACAGCAGATTTGAAGTACTCACATCCCCATCCATACCCTTCGGGTAATAGTTTTCCAAACCATGTCTGAATAAAAGTTCATATCCAAACAATTTTTTTTCAGTCGTAAAAACCGGCTGCCTGGCCAAGAATACTTCCATATTTTTTATCAACCTGATATTTTATAATTTCAATTGGTTAATCCTTATAAAAAAATTTAATGCTATCTGAGACAAGTTCATTTAATCGATTTTTCATAAACGGTTTTCTTAAAAACATGACATTGAAATCTTGACAGAATTGAGTAATCGTTGCCTCGTCATTTTCAGCGGTCATCAAAATAATAGGGATGGGGTTGAATGATGTTTCATTTCTGATTTTTACGATCAGCTCTAATCCGTTCATCCCTGGCATATTGTAATCGGTAATCAAGAGGTCCGGGCAGGCGTCTTGAATTAATGAATACGCCTCTTGCCCATCCTCGGCTTCAATCAAATTGAGTCTATGGGTTTTATTGGATTTTAGTGAGATTTTAACAAATTTTCGTATTAGATGAGAGTCGTCAACTGATAGAATTGAATATATCCGAGACGTATTATCCAAAGTTTTTCCCGGCATAATTTAGAGGTTGATGATAAACTCTCAAGTCTTATCCTTTTTAAAAAAAGATCTTTACATCTTGAAAAAATTAAATAACACGAGATACAAATAATTTTGATACTGAATAAAGCGGTATTGTTTGGGTATCTTAAATAAGTATTTGAAAAATTGCAAACCATAAACTTCCTGAATTCATCATCACTGGCTCAACACAGCCAGCCAACTGAGCAGGAGCATGACAAATAAAGATTTTTATTCATTCAATCCTCCTTGACGGTTGGGGTGTAGTCATGTCGCTGCCGAAAAATGCAAATCCAAGTGTTCCCATGATCCCGAAAGCAAAGGCTGTAATGAGATTGGCGTCCGGGCTGATCTGCCAGAGGAAGGCCCCGCCCAGGGCAGCCAGGGATACAACCAGATCCCGGATCAGATAATACAGGCCAAACATGCCGGCTTTGCAGCTATCCGGAGCCAGATCCATGATCAGGGCCTTCCGGGTAGGCTCACCGAATTCTTTTAATCCCCTCAGGATGAAAGCTGCAATCAGCCACTCCAGTGATCGGCTATAAAGAAGAACCAGGGGAAACAGGGTAAAAAACACAAAGGTCATCAAGATAAAAGGTTTTTTGGTGCTGCGGTCGGCCAGATAGGCCACCGGGATGTAAACGAGGATGGCAACAGCCATTTCAATGGTGGTCAGAAGACCGAACTGAAGGGCGGATACAGGTTCTGAAATCGTCTTCATGCACCAGATCACCACAAAGGCATAGGGAATCTGTTCGCAGAACCGGATCAGGATATCGGTGACGAGAAGCCGCTTCATGGAAGGATTCATCAATTGAAACAGTTTGATCGGGTTTTTTTCAGGCGTGAGATTACAGGTATCGGTATCCTTTTGAGGGGTATCTTCTTCAATCATCCACTGCTGAAGGAACAGGGCCAGAACGGCCATGATCAGGGCTGCTCCAAAGGCCAGGCGGATGCCGGTCTGTTCTCCCCATATTTCAATAAAGAGCCCGCCGACCACGGGGCCAAGGGCCATGGGAATACGGCGGGTCAATGAATGTACGCTCACCCCCATGGTCCGCTTGTTTTGCGGCAACACCCGGTACATGAGGCTCATGGTGGCCGGCAAAGATATGGCTGACCATGAAATAAACAGCACAGCGCCGATAAGAACCGCCTGCCAGGCCGGGATCAGGATCACTAAGGCAAATCCGGTCATGGCAATCAGATTGAAAACCAGAAGGGATCTCTTGGTGCCGATGCGGTCGGACAAATAACCGCCAGGAAAGGCATACAGGGCTGAAAGAAAATTATCCATGGCCTGCAAGAGACCAACGGCCAGAACGCCTCCGCCCAGAGCCAGGATATAAATCGGCAGGAACCGTTCCGCCATCTTCTCGCCCATGCCCACCAGCACCACCATGGCCAGAACACCCACGGTGCTGCGCTGGAGGGCAAGAAAATCCGTCAGCCTTGAGGCAAGGGTTTTTGTGGTTCCGTCAGATATCATAGAGCCGCCTTTCAGGAACCGGCGCGGAAGGAACGGCGCCGGGTTTTTGAAGCCTCCGCCAGATTTTGACCCGGAATGTATTGGGTTTGGGCGGGATCTGATGAACCAGCAGCAACCATTTCCCTGAATCCGCTTTTGTCCAGAGCCCAATATACCCTGATGTTGCCTTGACCAGCAATGAAACATCACTGCCGGATAATCCTTCAAAGGATGAAATGATATGGGTGACGGCTTCAATCAGACCCGTATCATTTTTTTCCAGGGTATTGATCAGCTCCTTTTTTCCGGATGCGGCTTTTATCATCATAAAGCATATTAAATACAAGAAAGATGCCCGTGTCAAATACTTCTACCCAGAGTGAGGCGGGCAGGAAATGGCTGCGTCTGTCACATAGGAATATTCAATTCTTACCCCTGACTTTTTGGGATCTTACAAAAGAACGGGACAAGTTACCGAATTCTTTCAGGATGTGTTGTGCCTGGCAAGACATGGAAGTTAATGAAATTAACCTAAAAAACAGAGTCAGAAAGTAATCTGTCTGTTATTGAAAGGTCTTATGCTATGCGCAATTTTTGAAGTTTATCCTTAGCCTTCATAAAGATAATTTTTCCATCTTTCCATACAGGGATTGACAGATCCAGAATGGCTGCCTTTTCCGTTGCTTTTTCGGAAGCACGATACATTGCATTCATTGCTAAGGTCGAATATGATTTTTTATTCATTCTTTTCCTCCAAGACCTCGGGGATTTCTTTTGAATTGTCAAAAATAACCCAAGCGTCAACCAAGTTCTTGTAGTATTTTCGAAAATTCTCCCATCCTCTATGGTACCTTCGTATAATAACATCGACAGGGACATTATGTCCACCTTCGGCTACTCTGAGCTGGACACGCTTAATAGCCATTTCTTCACTGGGCAGTTTAAGAAAGTATAAAATTATTTCATAACCGTCCTTTTTCCAGTTTTTAATGCGCTCTATATAGTTTAATCCGCTCAATGTTGTTTCAAAAGCAAAAGACTCTTTGTTTGATACAATTGTATCCATCCTCTTTAGAAAAAGTTTACCGGCCTCTAATGCAACAGTTTCCGGATTAAAGGGCGATATTCCCCGGGCAATTAAATCTGCATTTAGAAAATTCAAACAGTCGGCTTCTACAGGGAGGAAATTTTCAGCGAAGGTTGTTTTTCCAGCACCGTTAGGCCCTGCAATAATGTAACATTTCATTTCATGCTTTGGCATTAATAACCCCCAATCATCGCGAATCCAAAAAATCGGATAATTCTCAATATATCCTTAATTGAATTTATGAACAAGATTTGTCTGAATTTGTTAAAGAGGCGTGGACGACTTTTGGGCTTGATATCCAGATTAAAATCCCTCACCAGGCTATCCCTGTAAGTCAATATATCCATACCAAAAAATAGAGTTTTTTTTTGAATCTCAAAGGTCAATGATTCTGCAACCAAGCTTGATTCTTTGGGCACTTAACCATTTAAAACGTATGCGAAACCCAAGCAATAATTTTTGCCAATTACCGAAACGATATATTGCGGCTACCGGTTGATTTATGACAGGGCGGATGATATTCTCCTGAAATATTTCAGCCGGTTGATCATGATCCGGCGCTGCTGTATTAAACCCTGTTGGAGAGCAAAGGGCATATATCTGATGACGGACAATTTCAAAATGGGCGTTTTGGGGGATACCGGGATGAAGACGGCTGTGAAAAATCTTCAAAAACAGGGCCGGCGGGAAAAAATGGTCATTGCCGTTCAAACTTATTTACGGATTGGAATGATGACTGAATTTTTCTTCAGGAGGGCTTTAAAATCCATTGGCATTGAATATGCCGATATTCTGATTCTCGGCTGGCACAACAGCATCCCGTTTTCATCACTGATGGACGTTGCATTAAAAATGAAAACCAAGGGGCTTTGTCGGTTTATCGGCATTTCCGGGCATAACCGGACACTTTTTTCCCAACTGGCTGAAAAAAAAATCTTTGATATTTTCCAGATCCGTTACAACCCGGCCCACAGGGGTGCTGAAACCGAGTGTTTCCCTGTTCTGAAGGATTTCCGGCCCTGGCCC
>JAIFMF010000172.1 GCA_020048635.1 Desulfobacula sp.
TTCCCCTGTCGGCCAGGGTGTATCCCTTTTTTTCAGCAGCGACACTGAGGGTCTGTCCCATGCCGAGACCGGTGGACTGATACCATTTTTCACCTTCATACTTCTGATTTGCCGCTTTCCAGACGTCTTTTTCCTTGGCATGGGTACCGGAGTTGTCACCCCGGGAGAGGAAAAGAGCTTGGCCACCGGCAATCTTTTTAAATGCCTCGGTCGTTGATTTGATTCCTTTTAATTTGGCCGGGTCTTCATTGGGGCCAAGGACCACGAAATCATTGTGCATGACAAGATTGCGGCTGACACCAAATCCTTCTTCCATAAATTTTTTCTCAGCAGCCGGAGAATGAACCAGCAGAACATCCGCTTCTCCCTTCATCCCCATGGTCATGGCCTGGCCTGAGCCCACGGCAATGGTTTTGACAAAAAAACCGGTTTTCTTTTCAAACATGGGGATCAGCACATCTAAAAGCCCTGAGTCCTGGGTACTGGTGGTGGTCGCCAGGATGATATTTTTTTCCTCTGAGAAAGCGACCGTTCCAAAAGGAACCGTCCATAATGCGATAATGGCCATGGCCATCATTATTTTAAGAAATCTGTTCATTCTATCTTTCCTCCTTAAATTTCATATGGTTTTACTAATTTTTATTGGATTGTTTCCATTCCTTTGAATTGGGGAAAAAAAGCGGGGCGCCGTATTTATCTTTCCCGAAATCCCGGATGATCTTCTGCCCTTTCTCAGGAGAACACAGCCATTTGACAAAAATCATGCTGTCCTCGTAATTCACCTTGGCAAATTTTTTCGGATTGACCGGGATCAGGCTGATATAATTCAGCATGGCTTCATCATTTTCAACCAGGATGACGCTCTTGATTTTGCCTTTAAGTGTCAGATAGGTGGCTCGATCCATGACCACATATCCTTTTTCCTGATCTGCATACTGGAGCGTGGGGCCATTGCCGGAAGCTCCTTTTTCATAGATTTTATACCATGATCCGGCAGGCTTGATCCCTGCGATTTTCCACAAATCCATTTCGGCTATATGGGTACCGGAATTATCCCCCCGGCTGATGAAAAGGGCGCTTTTTTCAGATATCCGTTTGAGTGCTTCCCCGGCCTTTTTCATGCCTCTAATTCCAGCAGGGTCATTTTCAGGACCCAGAATGACAAAATCGTTATACATGCAGTCAAACCGTTCCGTGCCAAACCCATCTGCCACGAATTTTTCTTCCAGGGCTTTTGCATGAACCATGACCAAGTCCATCTGGCCGCCTTCCGCCATTTTCAATGTTGCACCGGTGCCGGCGCCCACATGGCGGACACGGATTCCGGTTTCTTTTTCAAAGGCGTCTTCCAGAACGCCTACAATCCCCGCATCAATGGGGCCGATGGTGCTTGCCATCAGGATAAATTTTTTACCTCCGCCGTTATTGCCTGTGACAGCGCAGGAACACAGCAGAATAATCACTCCCAGCCAGATTAATTGTTTCATTTATATCCTCCTTTTTTTTATGGTTTTTGTACACCATAAAGCAAAAGGTCTGTTTTTGTCAATAAGAGGATTTATTGCTAACGAAATCTAAAAAACAGGATTATCCTTACAAATATTAACAACAGATCTGATTCGGGTATCATTAAATATTTGAATTTCAAGGAAAGGCAATTTACGAGTAAATACAGGTATGGATTTCTTTTGCAGCATCATTGATCTGCTGCTGAAGCTGTCTGAATTTTTCGATTATGTGTTTTGCTTCAGGGGTAAGAACAGATTCTCCGCCGGAGGCTCCTCCTTTTCTGCGGACCAGAAGGGGCGTTCGTAGAGGGAATGACCATCAAAGCTCTCATTGAATGGGCAAAAGAAGGAGACCCCCCATCTTATCGTTGAACAAAACGGAAAATACATCTATCCTTTATCCTATGATAGCCAAACCGTTTTTGAAAATGATATCATCGAATTTATTAACCCCAATCTGGAATGATGCAGCGTCATGAAATCCCCCTGGGCCATGACCAGCATTTCAAAACGATATGAAAATACTCAACTCATACAAGCCGGAATTGAAGCATCCGCCGGAAAATCCATTAAAGACATACTTGCAGGATGATTCCCTGATTTTTCTTTTGCGGCATGGCCAAATCTGCGGCGCAGAGGAAAAACGATTCATCGGCACAACAGATGTCCCTCTTGATGATACCGGCCTTTTGCAGGCCCGGTACTGGCAGACCGTCTTTTCAGAATTTCCATTGGGTGCCGTCTATTCAAGCAGCCTTCAGCGCTGCAGCCATACCGCCCGCCAAATCGCCGGAAAGAGGCCGCCGGTAATCAATACCGATGCCTTAAATGAAATTCATATGGGAGAATGGGATGGCAGAGCCTTTGAAGAAATAAAAATGTATTATCCCGAAGAATTTATAAAAAGAGGGGAAAGCCTTTCCTCCTATCGCCCACCCGATGGTGAAAGTTTTCAGGATCTCTCAAATCGGGTCCTTGTCTTTTTCAATGAAATCCTTGCCAGGAAAAAAGAAAAAATACTGATCGTCACCCATGCCGGCGTAATCCGGGTGATTCTCTGCCATATCCTCAATCTTCCGCTCAAAGATTTGTTTCAAATTAAACCTGCCTATGGCGAATTATTTATATTGGGGTAGCGTTTATTGACATCAGTATGTTCGGTGTGTGTATCTGAATATGCGCTTGCCTTCGGGTTGCAGGGCTGGTACACATCAAAATATAAAAAAAAGGAGAGACTAAAAATGCCAGACATTAAAACCGAATACGGCTGGGACGTATCCCTGGGGATTTCCCTGTACGACAAGATCCGGCAGGACATGAAACACGCCATGATCCATAAAGACAATGCAGTCCGGGACACCATGCGGCTCATCATGGGAGCTTTCCCCAGCCTTACCGTGGCCATTATCCTTGAGAGCGGGAAAAAAACCACCCGGGTCAAAAAGCCCGAGGAAATCACAGATGAGGATCTTCTGGACATTATCCGCCAGTTCATCAAATCGGAAAAAACCGTGCTTGAGTATAAGAAAGAGACCACCTCAGATTATCTGGAGCTCTTGCACCAGTATCTGCCGAAAATGGCAACCCCGGATGAGATCGAGCAGTGGATCAAAGACAATGTGGACTTTACGGCCTTCAAAAGCCCCATGCAGGCCATGGGATTGGTGATGAAGCATTTTGGAAAGCTTGCCTCGGGAGAAACGGTCAAAGACATTCTGAAACGCATGGAGGCATGATGAACTGAAAATCAGGCCTGGGCTATGATACTGATCCCTTTATATAGATCTCTTGACTTTGATTTTGGATATTTTTTTTCCGGCAGGAGGCTTCGCTGTAGGCCTTTTTGCTGGAATGGAATCGTCAAGGTCAATGCCAAAGGCTGATGATAAATCCGCATCCCTGATGATTCTCCTGGATTTTCTGGTTTTTGCCTTTTCCAGCAATTGATCTGCCTCGCTGCGAACAACGCTTGACACAAGGTTTTCCATATTCACATGCCGGAGAAGGAAAAACAGGGATGGGTCTGTATCCAGTCTTGCCCCAACCCCGTAAAGGGCAGCGGCAACATGCTTGCACATGGATGCCCAGTCAGGGCAGGAGCAGTCAAATTCTATTTCTTTTGGGGAAGGGAAAATGCCTTCCCCCTGCCGCGTCAGGATGGTTTCCATGGCTTTGGGCAAGGCCCCGCCCAAAAGGGCATCAAGGGAGTCAATCTCACCTCGGCATTGCTCAATGATCTGTTCCCATACGGATTTCTGCAGTGGCTTAATGGTGATTTCCACTTGATATGGGGCAGATTCGGAACCCTGGACAAGGGCGGTAATTTTTCCGGATTCAATTTTCAAATCCAGAACTGCGCCATGCTTTACATAGGAGCGGCCTCGGCCGATGCGGTTACTGAAATCTGCGTAACCTTCCAGGTTGGTATTCCATGCCGTCCCCCACCAGGATGTGGCCAGGCGGTTGCCGGTAATCATCACCGGTGCCAGGTTCGGATTCTTTTTCTTGAGCTGTTTGAGCTTTTTTTCAGCCTTGGCCCTTTTTTCAGCAACACTGACATATTTCGGATACCCGTAATAATTCCGCATTTTATCTCTTTCCTCTTCATCCGATGGGTTTCCAATCCATACGTGAATATTTGTCACAGCGCAAGGCTGAACATCTCTAAAAGTTTTTTATCATCCAATTCTGTTATCCATCCCCCTGCTGTATCTGAGATCACCGTTTCCGCCAGTTCCTTCTTAGTTTCGATCATGGCATCAATGTGATCCTCAATGGTCCCTTTTGTGATGAATTTGTGGACCAGAACTCCTTTTTGCTGGCCGATGCGAAAGGCCCTGTCTGTGGCCTGATTTTCCACCGCAGGGTTCCACCACCGGTCAAAATGAATCACATGGTTCGCCCGGGTCAGGTTGAGTCCAACGCCGCCTGCTTTGAGGGAAAGCACCATGAACGGAACATATTCCGATCCTTGAAATCGCTCGACCGCTTCCTTTCTTTTTTTCACATCTATACTGCCGTGAATAAAGCAGCCGGGTCGATGGAAAATATCTTCCAGAAAATTGACCAGGGGGGCGATCATTTCTTTGAACTGGGTAAAGACAAGAACCCGTTCCCGCTTTGCATAAATGGTCTCGCACAATTCTCCGAGACGAATGAATTTTCCACTTTCAACTGGGTCAAACCCGCCGGTTCCCAGAAATTGGTCCGGATGATTACAGATCTGCTTGAATTTCATCAGCGAAGTCAGGATAAGCCCTTTGCGTTCTATCCCCTGGTCGGCCAGGGCCAGGCGCTTTTTCAACTGCTCGACAAAATCAGTATACAGCACCACCTGATGCCGGCTGAGTTCGGGAAATGTTTTCATTTCCACCTTGGCTGGCAGATCAGGAGCAATGGCAGGATCGGTCTTCATCCGTCTCAGGATATAGGGGGCAATGACTTTTTTCAAACGGCTGTATCCCGAGGGGTTTTTCTTTAATTGGGTGGCAAAGGTTTTAAATGCCGCTGCACTGCCGAGAAATCCCGGATTGAGAAAATCAAACAGGGACCACAAATCCGAAAGACTATTTTCAATGGGTGTACCGGTCATGATAATCCGGGTGTCTCCCATGAGTTTTTTCACGCATTTCGTCTGTTTTGTGGAAGGGTTCTTTATGACCTGGGCTTCATCCAGAATGATGCACCGCCACTGAATTTGATCCATCCAGGAAAACCGTTGTACCATGGCATAGGTCGTGATGATCAGATCAAACGCGTCGGGATCAGGCCCATCCTTGATTTTTTTCACAAACGGATCAGAACTTCCGGGATGGGCCACGGCATAGGCCAGACCGGGAAGAAACCGCTGAATTTCCTGTTCCCAGTTGGAGATCAGGGACGCAGGTACGATCAACAAAGACATCCGGTCCGGTTCCCGGTTCTGGAGAAGACTTAACATCCCGAGCACCTGAAGGGTTTTTCCAAGACCCATATCGTCGGCCAGGCAGGCGCCGAATTTCAGGGAATCCAGAAAGGAAAGCCAGTTAAGCCCCTGCTGCTGATAGGGTCTCAAGGTTGCACGGAAGGTTTCCGGTGCGACCACTGTCCTTAACCGTTCAGGGTTTGAAAGCTGTGTTACCACCGTGTTCAGCCAATCCCCGTGGACAATGGAAAGGTCGGTTTCGTTTTCCATCAACTTAAACCGTTCCGGGTGAAGCTGAAGCAGCAGCGCATCTTTTATGGTCAATCCGCCGGAATCTACCATGTCCATGGCTTTTTCATACGCCTCAAGAATCTGTTTCAGTCGCTCTGTATCCACTTCAACCCATCGGTTTTTGATCCAGGCAAGCCCGGCGCTTTGAGCCAGAATTGCCCTGGCTTCTTCCGGAGTGACAGGGTCATCTCCGATCAACAAAAGGGGGTTAAAATCCAGCAGCGCATCCATGCCCACATGGGAGGGTTTCAGATTCCCCAGACCGATGGACAGTCGTACCGCCGGACGCTTATTTTTCCACCAGTCCGGTATCCGGCAGATGATGCCGCAGGTTTCAAAAAAAGCCACCTGCTGCAAAAACACATAGGCCTCCCGGCTGTCCCAGGCCAGGTGATGAAACAACTCCCCGGTATCCATGAGATCCCGTACCATGGGGCTTTGTTTTGCAGCAAATGTTACAGTGGTCATCAATTCCAGGAGTTGATCCCCGGAATATGCTTCAAGTGCATGGTGCAGGGGACGGTGTTTTCTTTCGCCACCCCCTTGGGTATCTTCTGCATAGGTGGCAAGAAACTGGAAAGGGTAGTCTTCTTCTCTGCTTTCCACCAGGTGGAAATAGACCCTGCCGGCAAGATGAATATGAGGACATAATTCTAAAAAATAATCCTTCACAGTCCCGGGATAACCCTGTATGCCATGGACAAATGCGTGAGTTAAGTCTTCCCAGATCTGAGAAAGCATATCGAAATTGATATACTCTCTTCCGATCATGAGAGGAGCAGCTTCAATAAAGAGTTTTAACTCGTGCGGATCACAGGAAATATTGGCTTGATGGCGAACCCCTTCAATATCCGGGTACCGCGCCACCGTATCCAGAAAGAGCCGTGCCAGCGAACGAAAAAAATCAAGGGTGGCAGACACTGCAATACGGTCCTGGGCGCCGCCCAGATACAAAAGCCAGGTCTCTGGATTCTTGCAATAGTGCTGATAAATCTGTTGGTTCAGCAATTGCTGTTTTTTAGTCAGCTTTTCGCTGCTGCTTTCCCATGTAAGACACAAATCCCGGGGAGGATTAATTTCAACGACAAGTTCCTGATGGGTCTCGGCGCTCATTTTCCGGTTATTGACTTCAACTTAAAGGTTTTATACAAGCAGGCTATGATCATCTTGGGCCAGCCCATGAAATGCCAGATTCAAAAGCCTTTCAGGCCGGGCCGGATCGCTGCATTCCGGGTCAAAAAAATCGATATGAAAACAAAAATCGATCAGACCCATCACCAGGGTTGCAATATCTTCAGGGTCAGCCGGTTTGACTTCACCCTTTTCAACCCCTTCCTGGTAGATGGTCTTGATCGCTTCGCTCATGCTGCGTTCAAATCGTTGAACGTCATAGGCAGGTTCGTTTTTTCGCGATGCAAAAATGACATTGCGGACCATGCGATACAGGTTCTGGTGCTCTGAAAAAATGGTCTGGTATAAGTCCTGATAAAAATGCAGGAGACGCTCCAGAACGGTTCCGGGAGTATCCACGATGTCTTTCAGGATCTCTTCGAATTTTTCCGCAGCAGAATCCAGAATGGTCTGAAAAATTCCCTGCTTGTTTTGGAAATAATAATACAGGACCGGTTTGCTCACACCGGCTTTTTCCACAATCGCGCGCACCGATGTCCCGGCATATCCTTTTTCTGCAAAGAGGATGATGCCCGCATCGATCAAGCGGCTGCGGGCATTGTTGAGTGTTGAATGCTCTTCAGTTTCCATCTTCATCAAAGGTTATCCGTTTAAATCTGTCTGTTTCACTCCAAGGAAAAAAGCCCTGATATTTTGGTATTGGAGTGCCATACCGACTTTGGCATTTTCAATGGATTCAAACAAAACCGGAACGATTACCAGTGTCAAGATGGTGGCAAGGAGAAGACCAAAGATCACGACGCTGGCCATGGATTTCCACCACTGGCTGGACTCACTGGCCATGGTGATGGCCATGACATGAAAATCATAGCTGACACCTGTAACCATGGGGATCAGCCCGAGAATGGTGGTGACCGCGGTCAGATAAACCGGCCGCAACCGGGTGGCGCCAGCCATGACGATGGCCTCTCTTAACCCCAGGCCCCTTTCCAGGAGCTTGTTGGTATAGTCAATGAGAACAATGGCATTGTTCACCACCACACCGGCCAGGGAAATCACACCGACCCCGGTCATGATGACACCGAAGGGAGATTGAATCACGGCCAGCCCCCAGAAGACCCCGCCAAAAGAGAGAATCACGGAAACCATGATGATAAGGGGCTGGATAATGGAGTTGAACAGGGCCACAATGATCAGGAAAACCAGCAGCAGGGCAATGACAAAGGCCCTGCTTAAAAAGGCTTCGGATTCTTTCTGGTCCTGGTCTTCTCCGGTGAATTTATAATTATATCCGGGGGGAAGCTGGACATTTTTCAAAATTTCCAGAGCCGCCATCCGGGCAACCGTTCCGGTGGTTTTGGCCTCATCCACATTGGCTTTGACCGTTACGACCCGCTCATGATTTTTCCGGACAATGTCGCCGATGGTAACCTTATAGCTGATATCGGCGAGGGTGGTCAGTGGCACCATGGAACCGGACGGGGTCGGGATCATGAGTTTTTTCAGGACATCCACCACCTGACGGTTGGATTCGGAAAGCCGGACCACAATATCATAATCCTCGTCTCCTTCATAATAGGTGGACACATCCAGCCCGTTATAGGCTGTCTTCAACGCCATGCCGATGGCGCTGGTGTTAAGATTGAACATGGCCGTCTTCTGCCGGTCGATTTTGATTTCCACACTGGGCAGACTTCCCTGGTAATCGTCGCGGACATCTTTTACATAAGGAATTTTCTCCACGGCTTTTTTCATGTTTTCCGCAATCCGGCTGAGGACTTCAAAATTGTCGCCGGTAATTTCGATATTGATGGGCGGTCCCGTGGGCGGGCCTTGCTGTTGCTGATCCACTGTGATCTTGACACCGGCAATGTCTTTGACCCGCCGTCGTAATTCTTCCATATCGTCCATGGTGGAGGATTTTCGATGTTCAAAATCAATGAACTGGATACCGATATGGTTGGGAAGGTTGGAATCAAAGGCGGATGATCCTGAGCCCTGAACCACCTTTGAATAAATATGCTCGATATTGTTAATGTTGGACGGCGCCATGAATTTTGTGCCGTCGGCATTTTCATGTTCCTGAAGCTTCAGTGATCCGGCATAATCACTGTCTTTTACACCGGAGATGGCGGTTTCCACTTTTTTGGTGATCCGGTCAATATAGTCCAGGTCCGCCCCTTCCGGGACATCAATATTCACGTAAACGGATTTAGGATCAATGGGCGGAAAAAATTCCACCGGCTTTTCAACCCCGATGGTGTAGAGCCAGATCATGAAAAAGATCACCAGAGAGGCAAAGGAGCCGACCATAACTGTAAATTTATGATCCAGCGCAGCATTAAGGATCTTTGAATACACCCTTAAAGTGATCCCTTTGAT
>JAIFMF010000207.1 GCA_020048635.1 Desulfobacula sp.
GAAAACCTGGTGCAGGCCGCAGCCCATGAAAGGGCGGATCATATCATCTATCTTGGAGGTCTTGGCGATATTCATCACAAACATATCAGCCGACACCTGGTTTCCCGGAATGAGGTCGGCCGGATTCTGCTGGAAGGCCCTGTCCCTGCAACGGTTTTGAGGGCAGCCATGATTCTGGGGTCCGGCAGTGCCAGCTTTGAGATTTTAAGATACCTGGCCGAACGGCTGCCCCTCATGGTCACGCCCAAAATCAGCCGATCCTGCTGTCTGCTGGAAAATATGTCATAATGCGAAAGGGAGGTTCATGAATAAAGCTGAAAAACAAACGCGGGATCAGATCAGGGCATTGTTTGATTCCCAGAGCCTGGCCGTGCTGGCTACCTCGAAGGACGATCAGCCCTATGCCAGCCTGGTGCTTTTTGCCGCCACCCCTGATCTGAAAGAAATTGTCTTTTTAACCCCCAATACCACGCGCAAATACGACCACCTGATCCATAATTCCAAAGTGGCTGTTTTGGTCAATAATACCACCAACCGGAAGGAGGATATTGACAGGGCAGCGTCGGTCACAGCCACTGGAATCGCCGCAATGCTTGAGCATGAGAAAAAAAATCAATATCTGGACCTTTACCTGTACCGGCACCCCCATCTTAAATCGTTTTCAGATTTAAAGACAACAGCCCTGGTCTGCGTTACCGTGGACCGGTATGTTCTGGTCAATCAGTTCCAGAACGTGGTGAATATTCAGGTAGGAGACTGATGATAACGGTGATGATACCCAATGGCTTACCGGCAGCAGAAAAGGGAATATCCAGATGATTCGATTCGGCCTGTGCTGTATCTTTAAAGAAGAGCCCATCACATTCGGCAGAGCAACGGCCGGATTTCTTTTGAAATTTCCCCCGACAGAGCAACGGGAGCGGTTATCAAGGATTTGTCTCGCCAATGCCCAGAGTTTATTCAAGGCCCTCGAGTTCTGCCGGCAAAACGGTATTGGCTGTTTTCGGATCAACAGTCAGATCCTGCCCTTAAAAACCCATCCGGACGTGGGTTATGATTTGTCCGACCTGCCCGATGCAGAAGCCATCATGGAAACCTTCAAGGCCTGCGGCAGATTCGGCCGGGACCATGATATCCGGACCACCTTTCATCCGGATCAGTTTATCGTTCTGTCTTCCCCCCATCCGGATGTGGTGGCCCGTTCCATTGCAGACCTGAAATACCAGGCAGAGGTGGCCGAGTGGGTCAATGCCGATGCGATCAATATCCATGCCGGAGGGGCGTATGGGGATAAGGCGTCTGCTTTAAAGCGGCTTCAGGCAACCATTGAAAGGCTTCCCGATCCGGTCCGAAAGCGGCTGACCCTGGAAAATGACGACAAAAGCTATTCACCCCGGGATCTGCTACCGGTGTGTGAGGATATGCAGATCCCCCTGACCTATGATGTCCATCACCATCGGTGTTTGAAAGATGGGCTGACCTTGGAGGAAGCAACACTGCAGGCGGCAGCCACATGGAACCGGGAGCCCCTGTTCCATCTTTCTTCTCCTGAAAAGGGCCGGGAATCCGGGACACCCCGAAACCACCACGACTATATCGATATCCGTGATGTACCGATGCTGTGGCTGTCCATGGATATCACCGTTGAGGTCGAGGCAAAAGCCAAAGAACTGGCTGTTTTAAAGCTCATGAGGGAGTTAAAACCGTTTGGCACTGGAGTGGTGAGGCCGGTAGAAAATATCGAGACAGTTTTACAAGCTTGAACAAGACCTTTACCCTCGGCATAGCTGCCGGGATAAAGGTCTTGTTCACATGATAACGCTACCGGTGTCAAGGGATAACAAAAATGATCAACCCAATGACCACAGTTTATACGATACCATGATCCATCATGGCATTGGCCACTTTTACAAACCCTGCAATATTGGCCCCGTTCACATAATTGCCCGGGGTTCCATACTCTTCTGAAGCAGACATACAGGCCGAATGAATACTTTTAATGATCCCTTTGAGTTTGGCTTCCACTTCTTCTCTGGACCATTTGAGTCTCATGGAGTTCTGGGACATCTCAAGCCCTGATACCGCAACACCACCTGCATTGGCTGCCTTACCCGGAGCATATAGGATTTTATTATCCAGAAAAATATGAACCCCGTCCGGTACAGTCGGCATATTCGCCCCTTCGCTCACAACAAAGACACCATTATTCACAATATTCTGGGCATCTTTGGCATTAATTTCATTCTGGGTGGCGCTGGGGAAAGCACAGTCTGCCTTGTGATTCCAAAGGGGATTATAATCGGCTGCAGAATCAATTGGGGTATAGATGGCTTCCGGATATTTTTCCACATAATCCTTGATCCTGGACCGCTTTACATTTTTAAGATACAGCACATGATTCAGCTTGGCCTCATCAATGCCTTTTTCATCATAAATATAGCCTGAAGAATCCGAAAGGGTAACCACCTTTGCGCCCAGTTGGTTCAATTTCTGGGTGGTATACTGGGCCACGTTGCCGGAACCGGACACAAGGCAGACCTTGCCCTTGAGGTTTTGTTTTCTTGTGGCCAGCATCTCATCGGCAAAAAAGACCGCTCCATATCCTGTGGCTTCAGGCCTGATCAGACTGCCGCCCCAGTTCAGGGCTTTGCCGGTCAGAACGCCTGAAAACTCATTTTTCAATTTTTTATACATGCCGAAAAGATAACCGATCTCTCTTCCGCCGACCCCGATATCGCCTGCCGGGACATCCGTAAACGGGCCGATATAACGGTAAAGTTCACTCATGAAGCTCTGGCAGAATCTCATGACTTCGTTATCAGATTTACCCTTGGGATCAAAATCCGAACCGCCTTTTCCGCCGCCGATGGGAAGCGTGGTGAGTGCATTTTTAAAAACCTGCTCAAATGCCAGAAATTTCAAAATGGAAAGGTTGACGGAGGGATGGAACCGAAGACCGCCTTTGTAAGGGCCTATAGCGCTGTTCATCTGAATCCTGAAGCCCCTGTTGACCCGGACGGTGCCCTGATCATCCACCCAGGGGACTCTGAACTGAATCACCCGCTCGGGTTCGACGATTCTTTCCATTATCCCGGCATGCCGGTATTCAGGGTTTTTATCCAGAACCGGTTTGACGGATTCTACAACCTCTGTAACCGCCTGATGAAACTCTTTTTCAAAAGGATCTCTTGCTTTAACGATATCCAGTATGGTGCTCATTTTTTTACTTCTGCCTCCTGTTAAAGTCCTGGATTTTTCAATCCGGCATAAACGTCTTTGTTTATCTCCCAGCACAAACCCCATTGTCTGTACTGAAACTTTATTAAAACAGATTCTTTTATATCAGAAAACAGCGGTTCTCTGCAATAACCATTCTTGACTTCATTGTCGAACAAAGATAAAGTAACCTGCTTATGGAAAAGGATCACCCTGTCATAACAATAACCCCCACAGGCCCTGAAACTTGTGTGGAAATAAATAAACTGCCCCGGATGGGGCTGGTTTTCTTAAAAGCGCTTTTAATTTCCCCTTTCCGTTCCAATACCCTGGCGGATACTGCCGTTGTCGCTAAGACCCGGATTGTATTTCAGGATTTCCAACCGGATCACGCCCTCATTCAAAATTACAGAACCGTATGCGGGTTTAGCCACAACAACCCCGGCACGATTCCCATCACCTATCTGCAGACCCTTTTTATAGGCCTTCTGGGAAAATTTATCACCTCCTCCTTTTTCCCCTTGAATCCCATGGGACTGATCCAGGTTTTCCAATCCTTTGAGCAGAAAAGACCGGTAAAAACCGATGAACGTCTTGATCTTGCCTGTATCCTTTCAGATTTTACAAAAAAAGAAACCGGCATTGAAACCCGTTTTATCCTGGAAATTCGATCCAATGGTGAAATCGTCTGGCAGGGGATTTCAGCCTTTTTTACAAGAAGCGGTGCAAAAAAGACGTCTTCTCCCAAAAAATCGGATGAGACATTTCTGGAAAAAAAGGAGGCTATCCCTGTCCCATCCGGCACAGGCCGTCTTTATGCAGGCGTGTCCGGAGATTATAATCCTCACCACCTGTATACACTTTCGGCAAAACTTTTCGGATTTAAAAAGGCCATTGCCCATGGCATGTGGAGCCTTGCAAGGGGTGTCGCCAGTCTTGACCGGGAATTCGATCTTCACAAAGGCCCGGCAAGCATTGAAGCCTCTTTCAAGCTGCCGGTATTCATGCCGGCAGTCACTACTCTCGGCTGGGAACAGTCAAAAGATGAAGAAACCGGTCGGGCCATGGTCAATTTTGAACTTCGCGACCAACAAAAAGGCCTTCCCCATCTAAAAGGAAGACTCCTTTTACACTGATATAAGGGAATAAAAATGATGCTGGGTTCTGTATTGTCGCTTTGCGCCGCTTTTTTCTGGGCAAGCGCCGTTATTCTCTACAAAAAAAGCGGGGAAGTTTTTTCCCCCATCTCTCTTAATATCTATAAAAGCGTTGTGGCGTTGATCCTGATCTCGCTGACCATGGTCATCCTGAAGATTCCCTTTTTTCCGGAAAAACCCCTCAATGACTGGCTGCTTCTGGCCGTGTCCGGCTTTTTCGGGATCACGCTCTCCGACCTTTTCTTTTTCATAGCCCTGAACCGTCTGGGGGCAGGAGTTGTGGCCATTGTGGAATGCCTCTACCTTCCCAGTGTGATCTTTTTCTCATTTCTCCTTTTAGGGGAAAGCCTTACCACAGGCGCTATTGTCGGCGGTTTTCTTATCTTTATAGCTGTTTTTGTAGGCTCCATGTCCCGGACAAAAGTTCTGGACCCCTCTGTAATAAAGCAAAGTTCATTGTCCGGTATCCTTGTCGGTTGCCTTGCCATGGTTCTTGTGGCCATCGGTATTGTGATCATCAAAGAGCTCTTAGACCGGACCGATGTCCTCTGGGCCAATTTTGTCAGGGTGTTGGCAGGAACCGTATCTCTTCTGATTTATTTATTCTGCCACCCCAGGCGCAAAGATTACATCCGGGAACTCAAATTTTCAAAAAGCTGGCTCATCGCCCTTCCCGCATCGGTTGCAGGCAATTATCTCGCACTTCTCTGCTGGGTAGGGGGAATGAAATACACCACGGCTTCACAAGCGGCCATCTTAAACCAGATGTCCACAATCTTTATTTTTATCCTGGCAGCCTTTTTTTTGAAGGAAAAAATCACAAGGTATAAAACCGTTGCTATTGTCCTGGCCCTCACCGGTGCCGGGCTGACTATTTTCGGATAATGGATACTTTCGGGTTTCGGGGCAGCCGGAGAAGACCGTCTTAAAGCTTAAGTTCAAGATACTCAATGGTCATCTGTCTTCCCCATTCAACGGTTTTTTCCGAAGAAACCAGGGCAAACCCGAATTTTTCATAGATCCGTCTGGCCGATGTCAGAAAATCAATGGTCATGAGGATGATTTTTTCATATTTTTTTTCCCTGGCAAAGCCCACTGCCGTCTCCACCAGTTTTTCGCCCAGTCCGCACCCTCTTGCCGTCGCTTCCACCAGGAGCCACCGAAGCTGGGCCACACCATTGCCGTTGTTCACGATGGCAATGGATCCCATGCGCCGAAACCGGTTCTCCGCAATCCAGAGATTCTCTTTTTCAGGACTAAAATGTTTTGCAAAGGCCATAACCGCTTCGCCGACATAGAATTCAAAAGTATGGTCAAACTGGTATTCAGCAGCGTAAAGCAGTGCATGGCTGGTGGCCACATACCCGAGATCTCCCGGCTTCATGGTCCGGAGCGTGTAAATATCGGCCCTTGTCTCATCTTTTTCAAGAAGGGTCCTGATCTTCTCCATGGCAGAGAGGACTTCCAGCTTTTCAGAAATCGTCAGGGGCGTGCTTTCGATTGCTTTCAATATTTCTGTTTTATTACCCATATGCAGGATTCCTTTTTTTCTGAGGACCCGAATCGCGGTGTGGATATTACGGCAACGGATGGTACACCTTGAGCATATCGACAGTGCGGCCCCATGCATCTCGGTCATCGTCTCCACGATAGGCACCCATAGGTTCACCGCTGGCACCGGTCTTCAGATTGAACCCATGATTGGCTTCAGGGTAAACCACCAGTTCGAAGCGCGCTCCTTTTGCCTTGGCGGCTGCTTCCATGGCCTGCGCAGTTTCAATCACACAGCAGTCTTTATAACGGTCTCGCTGAGCCGCCAGGACCAGCACCGGAACTTGGAAGTGACTGACCAGCGAATCGATTTTGTTCACCCAGGTCTTGGTGTACGGATAATATGCCACTACCATAGAAACGAGATTCGGCATGTTGGCTGCGTTATATAGCGCACCTCCTCCACCAAGTGAAAAGCCGATTACCGCAACTTTTCCCTTAACTGCGCTTGGGGACTGCAGTGCCCGTTCGATTGTTTTTCTCAAATTTGCGGGACCCGTAAGCTCAGGATTGAGGATGTCTTTCCCTGCAACGAGGACCGAGTAGTAACCGAGCCGGGCCAGTTCCGCAGCGTAGGACTGGTAAGAAGCAGGACCCATTTGCCCCGAAATGACAATAATCACCGGACCCGGCCCATTGTCTGGAGGGTAGGCCGTCTGGGCAATGCCTTCCGAACCAGCCTCGCTTGACACACCGCTCGCCGCAGAAGCCGATGCTGAAAAAAAAGCAACCATCCATCCAATCAATAGCATGCTCGCTGCTTGTGTGATCCAGTGTTTTCGCTTAATGTCCTTCGTTCTCGTGGCCACCTTTTTTCTTCCTCTCGTTTTAGTCGTTAAGTTTTGTGGAACGTGTAACGCATTTCAACATACTCTTCATTTGTCGTCAAGCACAACAAGTAATTCTATTTCTCCGGAACCATGCCCCAGGAAAAGATCTCCTCTCTGGCCAGTATCACCGACACCTTTGCTGACCGGGCAAGGTCTGTATCAAGGATATCGAGAAGGGCAAAGCTGAGACCGGCCGAGGCCAGCATGGCCACATAGACTTGCTCCAGCAACCGTCTTTTGACCTTATCTTTTGCCCCGGTGCCAAGATTGGATATCCCGCCTATGGTACGGATGGGAAATCCCAATAATTCCGGCAAAGCCCGGATCACATTCAGCACTGCCCTTGCCTGGACAATCCCGTCTTCCCATACCAGCGGCGGCACCACAGGATCGATGATCACCCGTTCCTTGGCCACACCGGCGGCTTCAGCCCTGTCCATCAGCTTCAGGGCAATCTCAAATCGTTCCGCCTCGGTTTTGGGCACCCGGCTGTCCGGATATAATAAAAAGCCCACAATATCGGCGTCAAATTCTTTTGCCAGGGGCAGGATCTTTTCAAGCTTTTTGGGTTCAAGGGAAAACCCGTTGATGATGACCCGATTTTTTGCAGCCAGAAGTCCGGCCTTCATGGCCAGGGAATTGGTCGTGTCAATCAGCAGGGGAAGATCTGTCACGCTTTCAACTGCCTCAATGAAAAACCGCATGTCTGCTTCAGGATTTTTCCCCAGGGGCCCGGTATTGACATCAAGGGCAAAGGCACCTTGTCTCGCGCATTTTCTCACAAGTTCCTGGATCGGTCCCGGATCATAATTTTTAAGCGCCATCCGGATATCCGGCTTTGTGATCCGAAGATTGTCAGCTATCAGCTTCATCAGTTTGATTCCCTATGATATCCAGGTAAGGGTCATGCCGACGACTTTCCATTCGTCTTTGATATTTTTCAGAATAAAGAAATATCCGCTGCCAGCCTTCTTGCCGAATATCACCCCGACATTGACCAGGGCCTGGGTTCCAGCCTTGTTGATATAGGTTTCAAAATCGATATAGGGCGGTTTGTAAATATCTGACATCCCCTTGGAATGATAGGTTTCACGATTTTCGTCCTGAAAATATGACCAGACCTTATTTTCCAGTTTCCAGGTTCTTTCTTTGCCCTCCTCAATGAAAACCGGGCTTTGATCGCTCCCGGGAATGCCGAATTTGAACAGGGTGAGGTTGATTTTGTCTTCAGGCCCTGCAGTTTTCATTTGCGAGGGCTCTTGGCCGCCAAGATTCATCGACAAAAGAAAGAGTTCTTTCCATTTTGAATCGATCCTGGCGCCGGGTCCTGAATTCAGATTGATATCCTTGATCATTTTATCCGGCTTCAGGACAACCAGGGATAAAAATGCAGACGCTGCTGCCGAGCCTTCTTTATTATTTTCGGATTCCAAGGTTTTCATAAGAAAATAGACATCATCCGGAGTGCCGGTTGAAGCCATGGAGAGGCACCAATTCCTTAGAATAGGATCGCTCTTCGTTTTACCAAAGGCTTCTTTCAGAGTATCCCGCGCCTTTTCGCCACCAATGATAAACAGGGCCTCTGAAGCAAAATTGCGTATTTCTTCTTTTGGGTCATAAATGGCTTTTTTCAGGGTTGGGATGGCAGCTTCGCCAAGGTCCAGGATAATTTTGGTTGCAGGAAGGATCTCCCTGTCAACTGCAGTCAGATCCTTTGGATGGCCATGCAGGATCATTTGTTCAAGCGTTTTGATCCCGGCTTTGGTTTCCGGGGACTGGCCCAGGCCCAGGAAAGAAAAATAGCTGCACCCGGTTAAAAGAAAAAATATGGTCAGGATAAGTGGAATGGTTTTTTTTCTCATTTTAAGATCTCCAAGAATCAAAAATACTGCCGCTGTATCATTCCTATCGGTTTATAATATTCCAATACCCTGTTTTGGCTGATCCCACCCGTTCAATAAACCCTTCCTCCCGCAGTTTCCGAAGCGCCCCCTGGAATTGACCTGCTTCATGAATACTTCCATTGCGGCCGTATCAAGGGATGACAGGCTTTCTTCAACCCTATGGGCATCAAAGGAAATATCAAGACTCTGTTGCCTCAGATCAACAATCTCTTCCAGGCTCAACAGGTGGTTGCTGTTTTTAACCCGCTTGTAATAGCGGTTTTTACAGGCGACCGGCTTAACCGGATATTCACTGATCTGAAAGACCAGGATGGTTTTGCCGTCCACCTCATGGATATCGGAGTTGGGAATCAACTGGGGATAGGTGGAAGTTTTAATTTCATTGAGATATTTTTGTTCCGTCTCCTTGCCAAGCTTTATGCCTTTTACCACCCCGCTATCATCCACAC
>JAIFMF010000167.1 GCA_020048635.1 Desulfobacula sp.
TTCACTTATTATCAGAACCAGGGGGAAACCAAGACCAAGGGATTTGAAGGCAATTTCACAGACTGGACCCATCCGGTTTCCAAAACCCCCATGCTGAAAGCCCAGCATCCGGAATATGAGATGTGGAGCAACGGCACCCACGGGGCCGCAGGGGTTACCTGCGCCGACTGTCATATGTCCTATGTAAGGACCGATGACAAAAAGAAAATTTCATCCCACTGGTGGACTTCCCCCTTGAAAGATCCGGAAGCCAAAGCCTGCCGCCAGTGTCATTCCGATAAAACTCCGGAATTCCTCCACAACCGCGTGATTTTCACCCAGAAAAAGACCTTTGATCAGTTGCTGATTGCCCAGGAAATATCGGTCAAAGCACACGAGGCGGTCCGTCTGGCCCTGGAATACACCGGAGAAAAAGCGCCCAATTATGAAGACCTTATCATCCAGGCCCAGCAGATGGTACGGAAAGGCCAGTTCTTCTGGGATTATGTCTCTGCTGAAAACTCTGTGGGATTCCACAACCCGGCCAAAGCCCTGGATACATTGGCTTCTTCCCAGCAATTCAGCCAGAAGGCGGTTGATCTGGCAAGCGAAGCCACAAAATTCGGCATATCCAAAGATCTTGCCGGCGATATCAAGCAGATCGTTCCGCCGATTTTAAAACACAGCCGGAAACTCCAGCAGGATCCGGAACATATGAAATCCCATAAATGGCTCAAGTCTCTGCCTGTACTGCCTGCGGCAAATCAGGTCTGGGATGTTCAAAAGAAACTTTAAACGCCTTATATCCCCCTGTGGTTCAGCTCCGAACCACAGGGGTTTTTCATGACATCACACCGCATCATCAGACTTTTTTTTCCTTGGCCGTACCTTGGTGAGAAGAACATCCATATAATAGTAAACAACAGGCGTGATATAAAGGGTCAGAAGCTGAGACGATAAAAGCCCGCCCACAACTGCAAGTCCCAGGGGCTGACGGGATTCCCCCCCGGCCCCGAGACCCAGGGCAATGGGGAGAGTCCCCATGAGGGCCGACATGGTGGTCATCATAATGGGCCGGAAACGCACGACAGCGCCCTCAAAGATGGCATCAATGGGCGCTTTGCCTTCTTTTCTCTCCGCCTCAAGGGCAAAATCGATCATCATGATGGCGTTCTTTTTAACGATACCGATGAGCATGATAATACCGACAAATCCGTACAGATTCAGATCGCTGTTAAAGATCATCAGGGTGATCAGGGCGCCGAAGCCGGCTGCCGGGAGCCCGGAAAGGATGGTGATGGGATGAATATAACTTTCATACAGAATCCCGAGAACAATATAGATGACAAAGATGGCAAGCATCAGAAGAATCTGGGACCCGGCAAAGGATGATTTGAATGCCTGGGCCGTACCCTGGAAACTGGTGCTTACCGTTGGCGGCAGAAGGTCTGCAGATACGGATTGAACAAGCGCCATAGCATCCCCAAGGGCCACACCCGGCCTCAGGTTAAAAGAAATCGTCACAGCCGGAAGCTGCCCCAGATGGTTTACGGACATGGGGCCGATAGTTTTTGTGAGGGTGGCAACGGTGTCCAGCGGAATAAGCTGGCCGGATTTTCCCCGGATATAGAGCATCCCGAGAGAGGCCGGATCTCCCTGATACCTGGGATCAATCTCAAGGATGACCTGGTACTGGTTGGTGGGAGCATAGATGGAGGATATCTGGCGGGAGCTGTAGGCATAGGAAAGGGCATTTTCCACCTGCATCACGGAGAGTCCGAGGGCTGCCGCCTTATCCCGGTTGATCTCCACCTGCACCTGAGGATTTCGGATCTGGAGATCGCTGGTGACATCCTGCAACTCGGGAAGCTCCCTTAATTTTCCCTCAAGCTCAGTGGCAGCGCTGTAAAGTTCAGCCATGTTCTGCCCCTGAAGGGTAAATTGATACAGGCTTTTTGAAGACATGCCGCCGATCTGGATTGAAGGGATGTTTCTCAAAAAGGTTTGAATCCCCGGCACCTTTGAGAGCTTGATCCTGAGTTCCTGAAGAATCTGATCCGCCGTCAGTTGACGTTCATCCTGGGGTTTAAGTCTCAGAAACAGTCGCCCTCCATCCCTTCCAACAGAAGACATGAACCCGTCGATATTGGGATCTGCCGCAACAATGGCAGAAACCTCTTCCTGGTGCCGTTTCATTTCCTCAAAAGAAGTCCCCTGGGCAACCTCGGTGGTGCCGTTGAGGCGGCCTGTATCCTCAGCCGGTAAAAAACCCATGGGAATGACTGTAAAAAGCCAGCCTGTCACAAAAGTGATCAGGAAGGTGGCAAGAAGCGTTACCAGACGATAGCGCAATACAATTTTCAACGACCATTCATAGAAATTGCGCATCCCGTCGAAAAACCGTTCAAAGAGAAGATACAACTTCCCGTGTTCGGCAGTCTTCGGCGGTTTCAAAAACCGTGAACAGAGCATGGGGGTCAGTGTCAGGGAAACCAGACAGGAAACAAGGATGGCGGCACTGATGGTTACGGCAAATTCGTGAAGCAGCCGGCCGATGATCCCCCCCATGAAAAGAACCGGGATAAAGACCGCAACAAGGGATATGGTCATGGAAATAATGGTGAAGCCGATTTCCCTGGACCCTTTGAATGCCGCTTCCCTTGCGGTTTCACCATTTTCCATGTGGCGCACGATATTTTCCAGCATGACGATGGCGTCATCCACCACAAAACCGACGGACAAGGTCAGGGCCATCATGGAGATATTGTTGAGGGAAAACCCCATCATCATCATGACCGAAAAGGTGCCGATAATGGAAATCGGTACGGCAAGAGAAGGAATGATAGTGGCGGAGAGATTCCGCAAAAAAAGAAAGATGACCAGGATAACCAGGGCGATGGTCAGCACCAGAGTGAATTTGACATCATGCATGGATTCACGGATAAGCTGGGACCGGTCAAAAAGGACATTGAGTTCAACTGCAGCAGGAATCTGGTCGCGGAAAGACGGCAGAAGCTTTTTAACATTATCCACCACTTCGATGGTATTGGTCCCTGGTTGCCGCTGGATGGCCAGTACGATGCCTCGGGTGTTGTTGTACCATCCGGCGGATTTGATGTTTTCGACACTGTCCAGCACCTCGCCAAGATCCTCAAGGCGGACAGGAGACCCGCCCCGATAGGCGACCACAATGGACCTGTAATCCGCAGCCTTAAAGAGCTGTCCGTTAGATTCAATGGTAAAGGCCTGTTTTGTGCCATCAATGACCCCGGTGGGGAGATTCACGTTGGCATTGCCGACGGCTGTAGCCACTTCATCGATTCCGATCTGCCGTGAGGCCATGGCCCTGGGATCCAGCCTCACCCGGATGGCAAATTTCTGGGACCCATATATATTGACCTGGGCAACCCCGCTGATGGTGGAAATCCGCCTTGCGATAAGGGTCTGGGCGTATTCATCCACCATGGAAAGGGGCAGGGTCGGAGAGCTGAGGGCAAGAAACAGAACCGGCTGGTCAGCCGGGTTGACTTTTCTGAAAGACGGCGGCGTGGTCATGTCCTTTGGCAATTGACGGGTGGCAAGGGAAATGGCAGCCTGCACATCCTGGGCCGCGGCATCGATATCCCGCTCCAGTGCAAACTGAAGCGTGATGCTGGTGGAGCCGGTACCACTGTTAGATGTCATGGAGTCCACACCGGAAATGGTGGACAACTGGTTCTCCAGCGGAATCGCAACGGCGGAAGCCATAGTATCCGGGTTTGCGCCCGGCAGGGAGGCGTTCACCTGGATGGTCGGAAAATCGACATTGGGAAGATCATTGACTGGAAGAAGCCGGTAGGAGACAATCCCAAAAATCAGGATGGCCATCATGACGAGGGAGGTCATGATGGGTCTGCGGATAAAAATGTCCGCGATATTCATTTTGCTTTTCCTTCAGTAGCGGAAGCTTTTTTTATCTCTACGGCTGCGCCGGGTGTAAGCCGCAACTGGCCGTCGATGACAATGGTTTCTCCTATGCTTAAGCCCTTTTCCACTACGGTTTCTTCTTCTGTGGACGGGCCCGGTGTCACCGGCCGGACTTCAGCGGTTTTTTCCGGTTTTACGACATAGACATATTGACCCTGCTGACCGGTCTGGATGGCGCTGGTGGGAACAACCACGGCATTTTTCAAAGACGAAAGCGTCATCACCACATCAATGAATTGGCCGGGCCAGAGTTTTCTGGATGTATTGCTAAAGACCCCCTTGATTTTAATCATCCCTGTCTCCGGGTTCACAGCATTGTCCATAAAACTAAGGGTGCCGGTTTCAGTATTTCCCATCTCATCGGGGATCAGGGCATCAATCTTCAATTCACCCGCTGCCATGGCCATTTTAACTTCAGCCATTTTCTTTTCCGGAATGGAGAAAACCACATTGATGGGACTGATCTGGTTGATGGTCACAATAGGGCTGTCGTTTGCCTTTATAAGGTTTCCGGAATCCAGGGTGAGGGTGCCGGTTCGGCCGGATATGGGGGAACGGATGGTGCAGTAACCGAGCTGTATTTTTGCGCTCTTTATGGCTGCAAGGTCTGAATTGACTGCGGCGGCAAGAGATTCGGCATTGGTCCGGAGAAGATCATACTGATCCTGGGCGACAATCCCTTCTTTAAGCAATCCTGCATACCGGGCCGCCTGTTCCCGTGCAAATTTTTCCTGGGTCTGATTTTTGGCCAGAGCGGCCTCATGCTGGGCCAGGATTGCCTGAAAAGGGGCAGGGTCGATACTGACAAGAAGATCCTCCTTTTCCACATCGCTTCCCTCTTCAAAATGGACCTTGGCAATTTGACCGTTTACCATGGATTTCACAACAACCGTGGCATAGGCTTCCACCGTACCGATGGCCTTTAATTGAACCGGAACCTCTTTTTCTATGGATTGCGCCACTGTAACCGGCATGACCGGTTTTTTCCCAGGTTTATTATTTTTTTCCGATTTACAGGCGCCGCAGACAAGAAGCGCCATGATTATACATCCGGCAATAAAGAGCTTTGTTACCGGCATCATCTCACATTTCATATTCATCCTTTTTTCTCACTTCACAGCTTTATAGAGACGGTCTGCTTCAGTTTCATCCACATGAACCCCTTGACGGTCCAGCAACTCACCCGTCACTTGCCAGAAACGTGTAAGTGCATCTGCATAAAAAACGAGGGCAGCAATCTGATTATTTCTGGCAGTGGCCAAATCCGCCTCCACATCCAGCACCTCCTTGGTTGTGGCAAGCCCGGCCTCATTTTTACGGATAAAAGAATGCAGGCGTTTGTCGGCAAATTCAACCCCGCGATCCGTGACTTCAATCTGCTTAAAGCCCGAATGGATTCCTCTCAAGGCTGCGCGCACCTCATTGGCAATGGTTTCTTCAAGACTTTTTATCTTAAGCCGGGTTTGTTCAGTTTTAAGACGGCTTTTTATATAATCATTCTCGGCCGCCTTATTTCCCAGGGGATAGGTAAAAACAAGGCCCACGCTCCAGCCGAAATTATCAAGATCGCTGATTCCCGCCGGGTTATGGCTGCCCCGGGTGCGGTCTATGCCGTTCAGCCCGGCAGACGTATTCAGCGAAAGATCGGGCTCAAGTTTATTTTGAGATATACGGGTCTGAAATTCCGCCAATTCAAGATTTTTCTTCTGTTCAAGAATATCCGAACGGGTGAGGGCGCGGCTGACGGCGTCTTGTTCCGAAATGTCCTGAATCTCATGGGAAGGGGCATCTGTTGTGGTGATATCAATCCCGGTGTCCAGTTGCAGGAGCAGTCTCAGCACATCCAGTTGGTCACCCACTGCCTTTTCTGCGTCAATCAATTCCTTTTCCCGTCTGACCACACCAAATTCAGCGTTCAGAATCTCAAGTGACGGCAAAACGCCTGCCGCCACCCTTGTTTTGGTTTCCGCAAGGATGGTTTTGGCCAGTTCCAGGGAAACCTGCTTGACCCCCAATTCTTCCCGCAGACGGTAGAGTTTATAATAATCATTTCTCACCTGGGTGATGGTGGTCAAGAGCTTTGTTTTGAACCGTTCCAGGGAGGCATATTTGGATATCTGCGAGATGCGGATATTTTCTTCGGTCACTTCCCTTCCCCGATTTTTGAATAAAGGCTGGCTGATGGTGAACATAAGACCGGACTGCCCGTAACGGTCAATCAAAGTAGAGTTATTGGTGTCATTATCAGAGTTGCTAAAACTGAGCGCTGCCGTGGCTCCGGTCGAGAAAAGCCGACTTAACGATACACCCGTAGTAAAGGCGCGGGTATCAATGATGCTTTCATTGATGGTCGGCTTTTCTTCGGCAGAATCGTCGAACTTTGTCTGTATGGTAAACCGGGGGTCATATATGGCGCCATAGCGGTTGATATCGGCTTCAAACTGAGCCGGGGTGTAGAGTTCGGCCCGCACATCCAGGTTTTTTTCGACCGCGATCCGAACCGCCTCATTCAACGTCAGTGACAAAGAAGACTGTGCAAAAAGCGGGCAAGGGGTAAATCCAACCAGCAGGCAAACAAAAAAAACCAGAAAAAATTTCACAAAAAATTTCCCTCCCAAGCAGAATAAGGGCGTTATTGTAGATCAGCCGCTTCCTTTTTGTCAAATAGATTTAAGCCGGTTCAGCAATTCCCGGTGACGGAGCTGGGTAATGATTAAAGGTCTTTTTGTATTGGAAGCAGGCGTCAAGAAAAAGCCGGCATGAGGTTCAGATCTTCAACAGGCAAAGCTTTCAAACGGCCCTTGTCAATTTCATCCTGTACCGCTATGGTGGAAAGTATGGAAACCCCGACACGGTGAAGAATCCCCTGGATTACGGACACGGTATTGCCCATGGTCACCGGGGCTTTCAGATCCTTTGCATCAAACCCTGCAGCTTCCATACTTTTCAGGATGCTCTGCCATGTTCCTGATCCTTTTTCCCGTTTGATAAAGGGTTCTGAAAAAAGCTCCCGGCAGTTGACAAACGGTTTTTCCGCCCATCGGTGGTCTGAAGGGACGATCAGGCGCATCTCATCCGCGATATATTCTTCCTGAAAGATAAAGAGATCATCGGTTTTTGCACCGACAATACCGATATCGATTTTTCCTTTTTTGATCTCCTCGATAATGCCTGTGGTATCACCGGATATCATTTCAATATGAACATCCGGAAATTGTTTTGAAAAAGATCCGATGATTTTTGGGAAAATATAACCGGACGGGATAGTGCTGCCGCCCACAAAAAGAGCCCCTTTGAAATTTCCCAGAAAATCCTGGATGGAATCTTCAGCTTTTTTGCTTAAGGCCAGGATCTCTTTCGCATGCTCATATAATATGCCTCCGGTCCGGGTCGGTTCCGTAGTTTTACCCAAACGGTCCAGGAGGGGGCATTGGAAATACCCTTCAAGTTCTTTAATATGGCTGCTGATCGTGGGCTGGGAGAGGTTGATGGCTTCGGAAGCCTTTGAAAAGCTTTTGTTTTCAACAACTGCAACAAATATTTTAAGCTGCCATGAATTCATCGACATCTGTTTTCCTGTGGCAGCGGACTTGTGATCAGCGCCTTGCCGGGACCTTGTCCATCCAGCTCATATCAATGGAAAAACCGGCTTGCGACCATAGGTCTCTTTAATTTGATTTCCTTTCTGAAGATTTCTTCGCGTGAAGGCATCAAGGGCACCGAACGGTTCATCCATGAGAATAACATCAGAGTCAAAACAAAGTGTCCGACCCAGCGCCACCCGTTGCGCCATACCGCCGGAAATCTGCGAAGGATAGGCGTCCCTGAAATCCATAAGCCCAAGAAGAGTGAGATAGAAATCAACGGTTTCCTGAATACGAACCTTGTCTGAAGCTCTGGCCATTGAGAATGCTATGTTCTGTCCCACTGTGAGCCAAGGCATCAGTCGAGGTTCCTGGAAAACTATACTTGCTTTCGGGGAGCCCTCGTTACCGGAATTACGAAAAAAGTAAACACTTCCTTGAGATACCGTTTCAAGGCCTAACAGGATCCTGAGCAGGGTGGTTTTGCCGCAGCCACTTTTCCCCACAACTGTTACAAAAAAATGGTCCTCAAGGGTAAAACTGATGTCTCGTAGGACTTCCAATTCTCTGCCACTCAGCAGATTAGAAGTGGCGGTTCACCGCCACTAGTTTTTTTTAAAGACGTGTGGCTCTCAAATAATCGTCTGTTCCCTCAAAAATCGGATCGACCTCGACAATACCCGGTTTTGAATAGTATTGGTATGCCTTATTAAATACCCCTGGAAATTTTCTGGTACCGGATAATTAAGATTGACTGATAAGCCGTACCAATTTTCAAGTATATTATATTCTGTAATGCGGGAAAATGACCTGAAGGGTGATATTCGGCTCATATAGTGGAATTAATTTTAAAGCTGAAAAAATCTGATATTAAAGATTTTACCAGTGAGCTTAAAGGGTTTCATGAACACTTCAGCGATTGCTTTCAGCGCAGCGAATCCAGAGATCATTTTTTTAAATACATGGCTGGTCAATTCAGCGACCTGGAGCGAAAATCCATCGAACCTATAGCCCTGGCCGTTCAAGATGGCAATGTCAGGGCAATGCAACGCTTTGTCAGTGATGCGTCATGGGATGATGCCAACATAGGTGTCAAATATCGTAGTTTAATAAACGATGACCTTGGCAGCTCAAACGGCACTCTTATATTTGATGAGAGTGGCTTTGTTAAAAAAGGGGAGGAATCTATCGGCGTAGGTCGTCAATATTGCGGCACCATAGGCAAGGTTGAGAATTGCCAGGTAGGTGTTTTTGCTGCCTATGCCTCTGAGACCGGGTATTCTCTTGTGGATAAAAGGCTTTTTATTCCAAAGCTATGGTTTTCTGAAGATTATGAAGTTCGTCGTAAAAAATGTAACCTGCCGGAGAATATCATTTTTAAAACCAAACCCCAATTAGCTGTTGAAATGCTTCACGCCCTTGTCGATGAAAAGATCCTGCCTTTCAAATACGTTCTGGCGGATTCCATTTATGGCGAAAGCCCGGAATTTATCAAAGCTGTTGAGTTGCTACCGGATATGACCTATATGGTTTCAATTTCACAAGATACTTTGTGCTGGCCAAAACGCCCCAGATATTCAGCAAAAACCGATAACGGTTGAAACGCTGGCAAAAAGTACAAATAAGTTTTTCTGGTACCGCCGGGAGGTATCAGAGGGAACCAAAGGACCCATTGTTTATGAATTTTCTAAACGCAGGATTACGCTGTCTAAATCAGGGCTGCCTCAACGGGAAGTGACATTGTTGATCCGTCGTACCATAAGTGATGGCAAGGGTTCTTACAGTCATTTTATCAGCAATGCATCTCCCAGCACAAAATTGAAGGATTTGGTTTGGCTGAGCGGAATGCGCTGGGCCATTGAACAGTGCTTCGAAGAAACCAAAACAGAGCTGGGAATGGATCATTATGAGGTAAGAAAATTTATGGGTTGGCACCACCATATACTAACGTGCATGATGGCACATTTTTTCCTGTGGCACCTGAAAATCAGGCTGGGGAAAAAAAGCACCATCCATTACGGTATCGCAGCTTAGGGTGCTAATCAGATTGATCCTGCCAATGAAAAAGGAGACTTTGAATACATTGCTTGATCAAATCACGTGGGTTCAAAACAGAAACCACCAAGCCTACCTTTCACATCGGAGGAAAAGGATTTATTTATTGGCAATGGAATTTAAATAACGTTGTAGGGTTAATATATTGGGGTAATATCATGAAAAGAGCATTGATCGTGGCTTTTCTTCTTACTATTTTTTCTTCAGTCTGTTTCGCGGATGATTTTCTTTCAGTTTCCGGCAGATTGGAACTGCGGGGGGTCATTCCGTTACACAACAACGACACCGAAACGGAATATCCAAATCTCCTGGGAAGAGTGAAGGTAGATACGACAACGCCTACCTGGCGTTGTCGTATGTGGCTGGAAGGAGGGTGGGACGGGAGTGTTTCTCTTCCAGTTAAGGATCGTTCCGTTCTCAAGGTGGGGGACAAAGTGTACCAGAGCACCACACCTTTCCTGGAATTCAAGGAATTGTACGGGTCCTATTCAACCGATTTCCTTGAGATTCGCGCTGGCATTCAGCGTTTCTCCTGGGGTAGGCTTGATGAGTACTCTATCAATGATCTTCTGAACCCCCTGGACTATTCACAATTTCTCGGGAAATCACTGGAAGACAGAAAAATAGGGGTCCCTTCCCTGTCCGCTCGCATAAATAAAAATGATTGGAGTATGGAGGCGGTTTGGGTACCCATTTTAGTTCCTTATCGTCTTCCGCTATTAACAGAACGCTGGTCGGTCTTCCCGGAAATTATCTCCGTAGCGAAAAATTATAATGCGGAAATAATCACTCAAGAACCTGATCTTCCGTCGCGTACCTTTGAGAACGGCTCCGTGGGCTTGCGTATCCAAAACACTGGTAACGTGGATTGGGGTGTCACCTTGTTTCACGGCTATGATCTTCGTCCCGTTTTTAAAGCTACGGAACCGGTAATTTCTCTCAGTTCCGGTACGATTGTTGTCGATCCGGGGCCAGAACCGGACTTTCACAAGATGTCGTCCATCGGTTTTGATGTGGCATTCGTCAAGGGAGACTGGAGCCTGCGCGCTGAAGCAGCCTACGCGTTTGGCCGTTACTATAACACCAGATACGAGCTGTGGGGATATCCGTCCACCCCCACGTTCGGCACCTACAAACTTAACCCCAACGAGCACAAGAGTGATACCATTGCCTATGGCATTGGAGTTGATTATCGGTTGTTCGAAGATTGCGTGCTTACCATGCAGTCCCAGCAAATTGTTATCACCGATAGACCCGACACCCTGTATGATAGACAATTCGAGACCATCCTTTGGGCTAATCTGAGAAATGGTTTTATGAATCAGAAAATCGAGACTAACCTTAATTTTGCCTACAATCCGGAACATGGTGACACCAGGGCCAAGGTAAGTGTCTGGTATGTGTTTACGGATTCGTGGAAGGTGGGGATAAGCGCTGTAGCATTTGATGGCCCATTATTGTCGCTGTTTGGACGGTACTCACAAAATGATCAGGTGGAGTTGGATGTTATCTTCTCATGGTGAGTCGAAATATCTACTATCTAGAAAAAAATTGTCTCCCTGTTAACCGCCAAAGGATCTTTTTTCATTCTTGACGAACTCCTGACGGATATGGACCCTGCTTCTCAG
>JAIFMF010000047.1 GCA_020048635.1 Desulfobacula sp.
GGCCAGATGGTGTGGGGACCGTTGGATGTCCGATCCGTGGTCAGCACATAGGGAGTCTCATACAGGCCGCTTTCAATTCCCATGGCCGCAAGATTGACGCAGGTGGCCCCGGTGGTACAGGCCTGACTGATCGCAATGGCGGGGAGCGAATTTGCGCCCAGAAGCGCCGCCGACCAGGGCGATGCATAGAACTGGCGGTGTTGACCGATGGTATTGCCGAAAATACAATAATCGAGCTGGTTCACATCAAAATTTTTTGAGGCAAACCATTGTTTTGACATTCCTGCGGCAAAAGATATGGCGTTTTCATTGGCCATGCTGCCCTGCCATTTGCAGAAAGGGGTACTGTAATACCCTTTATAGGGAATAAACGCTTTTGTATACATAATGATAATCTCCTTTTTTATTTTCCGGTGAATACCGGTTTCCCGCGGCCGACCGTTGACAGCCCTTCAAAGGCGTCATGGGTGGAAAAAAGCCGGTCAAGGACACTGAGTTCACATTCAATGGCTTCGGGGATAGACATTTTTGTCTGTTTGTTCATGATCTCATCCGCCATTTTCAGAGCGATCAAAGATTTGCTGTTGAGAATTGACGGCATTTTTTCTGCCAGATTCTCCGGTAACCCGGTCATGGGCTTACCGGCCAAGAGGGCAGCAATGTTCTGATCGTTAAAAACATTGGCCAGTGTGAGGAATTTTTCAGGAATCGCCCGTTGATGGTATTTATTCACCCCAGCCCTGTCTGCAATCTCCCGGATGATCCCGGGAAGCGCTTGGGGCTCTATAATTTTGTAGATGATACCAAGATCAAAGGCATCCTGTGCGCTCAAGGACCGGCCGGTAAATACATAATATTTGGCAAGCGCCATTCCGACCTGACGTTCCATCCTGAGCATACCGCCAAGACCTGGCACAATACCGATACCGGTTTCGGGAAATCCCATGGACCCGGCTTTGGTGGCCACGATAAACTGACAGGCCAGGGCCATTTCGCTGCCGCCGCCAAGAGACAGTCCGTCCAAGAGGGCAATGGTTTTCTTTTTGCAGTTTTCAATCCTCAGGAAAAGCGCATGGCCTTTTCGGGTAAAAACCTCTATGTCTTTGATTCTGCCCGCCTTGATCCGGTCCACAAAAAACTGGATATCGGCTCCGGCCACAAAGGTCTTCCCTGCTCCCTGGAACACGATGGCCTTGACCTTGGGGTCATTTTCTGCCAGATCAAATTTTTCTGTCAACTGCCCGACAACGGCTTCATTCAAGGCATTCATGGCATCGGGACGGTTAATGGTGATCCATGCAATATCCTCTTTGACTTCAAGGTTCACCATTTTAAAACTAAAAGGGATACCGAGTTTTTTCTGTTCCATCAATACCTTGGGCATTTTAAAACCGGGATAGAGTTTTGTAATGGCTTCCACCACTTCACAGGTCTTCTCAATGCCAATATGGTTCATTATCTCAAAGGGACCTTTGCTCCATCGAAGACCGATCTTGGCACCAAGATTGATATCCTCCATGGTGGCTACCCCTTCATCCACAATGGTAGCGGCGACACCGAGGCAGATACCGTAAAACCGGTCCACAATAGCCTGAATCTTTTCTTCTTCGATTTCACCTGCTTTAAGGTCCCAGTCTATATTTTTATCCATCTGGGTTTTCATGATGTCCGGGGTGCCGTAAAAAAGGCCCAGTTCACCACCAAGACTTTGGGAAGCATGAACCGCTAGTGGGATCCCCGTAACGTTCAGAATTTCAAAAGACCCCATGCCGATGCCGAAGGCTCTTTTGCTGCCTTCTTCAATGGTGGGAAGGTTCCCCAATCCTTCTTCGAGCATCCTTGATGCCTCATTGGAAGAGGGGACAAAAAACCGGTTCACGGCAAAACCCGGAGAATCTTTGACCACAATGGCGGTTTTGCCGTGACGTGCTGCAAACACCATGGCTTTGTCAACGGTTTCTTTACTGGTCCCGGTATGGGGAATGATTTCCAGAAGTTTGTTTTTGGCCGGGTGGAAAAAATAATGAAGCCCGATGAATCGGTCCGGCCGCTTAATTTTAGCTGCGAATTCAGCCACATAAAAACTGGATGTGTTGGTTGCAAAAATGGTTTTTTCATCACAAATCCCATCCAGATTCTGAAACAACTGGGTCTTCACCTGCCTATCCTCAAACACGGCTTCAATGATAAGATCAGCATCGGCAACAGCCTTCATATCAGCAGTTCCGGTAATCCGGCCCAGGGTCTGATCCACCTGGTCCTGGGTAAAAATCTTTCGTTTGATACCACCCGATAGAAGATTTTTGATATTCAACAAGCCTTTTTCCACATATTCGGGTTTTATGTCGACCAATACGACATTCATCCCTTCCTGTGCTATTTTCTGGGCAATCCCGCTGCCCATGTGTCCGGCGCCGATGACACCGATCTTTGATATCTGAGACATCTGTCCTCCTGAAATTCAATTAATTAAATTCTGCTTCTGGTCTATTTCCCTCCAAATGAGGTATCGGAAATATCTATTGCTGCACTGCACAAATCCATCATTGAAACCATTTTCCCCAGGGTGACGGGCAAAACACTTCTGATAAAAAATTCTGCAGATTTTAACTGGCCGTCATAAAACTCAGCCCCTTTTCCTTCAACACCACTATCTGTTTTCTTCTGTGAAATAATCGCCCGCCACAACATCATCCATGCCATGATCACATCCCCGGCAGCTTCAAGAAGAAGACCGGCAAAGGTATAGGCCTGTAAAACCGCCTCGCCCCGGGCCGATTGATCCATTTTTTCGACGGCCTGACAAAGCGTGTGAAGGGCATTTTCAACCCTCCCGGCCAGGGCGGATAATGAATCAAATTCTCGCGCCTCCGAAACGGTCTTTTGTATCTCATCTTTCAGATCAAAAAATAATTTCATATTTTTCATCTGAAGTTTTCTCCCCAGAAGATCCATGGCCTGGATCCCGTTGGTCCCTTCATAAATCGTCGTAATCCGGACATCCCTCAAAAGCTGCTCAACCGGGTATTCAGATGTATACCCATACCCACCGAACACCTGGATGGCCATATTGCAGACGTCCACTGCCCGATCCGTCACATATCCTTTACCGACAGGGGTGAGGATTTCGATGAGGTTCTGGTATCTTTCTTTTTCCTCATTATTATCGCTGACTATTTTCTGGTCTTCCAGATTGGCGATATACCCGAGCAGGCTTCGCATTCCCTCGGTGTAACATTTCATGGTCAAAAGCATGCGGCGGACATCCGGATGCTTGATAATGGCCACCGATGCCCTGTCTTTTCCGGATATTGGCGGGCCCTGGATTCTGGTTCTGGCATAATTCAGGGCGTAGAGATAGGCAGAGGATGCGCAGGAAAGCGCCTGGGCGCCCACCATTAGGCGGGCTTCGTTCATCATGAGAAACATCATGGCCAGCCCCTTGTTTTCTTCGCCAACAAGGGTACCCGTGCATCTGCCGTTGCTGCCCAGAGCCATGGAACAGGTGGGGCTGCCGTGGAGCCCCATTTTTTCTTCAATCCCGGTACAGACAATATCGTTTCGCTCACTCAGGGTTCCGTCCTCATTCACATGGAATTTTGGGACGACAAAGAGAGAGATTCCCCTGCTGCCTTCCGGTGCCCCTTGAATCCTTGCCAATACCAGGTGGATGATATTATCCGTCATATCATGATCGCCACCGCTGATAAAAATTTTATTGCCGGTCAGAGAATAACTGCCGTCTTCGTTTTTTACGGCAGCGGTGGAAAGATCCCCGAGGTTTGACCCGCATTCGGATTCCGTCAGCGCCATGGTGCCGCTCCAGTGACCCGTGTATATTTTTTCAAGATAGAGATGTTTCTGTTCTTCTGAACCGAACCGTTCGATAATATGCCCTGCCCCCTGGTTCAAGCCAGCCACCATGAGAAGCGACATATTGGCGCCGATCAAATAATTCTGGGCCATGACATGGAGAAGCCGGGGCATGCCCTGACCTCCCCATTCCGGGTTCTGGCAGGGAGCAAACCATCCTCCCTGGATCAACTGATTCCAGGCCCGTTTAAATTCCGCCGGGACCGTCACGTTTCCGTTCTCGTACCTGCAACCAATTTCATCGCCGATTTTCAGAGTCGGCAAGATTTCTTTAATTGCAAGGGTACGGGCTTCGGAAATGATCATATCCGCAGTTTTCCGTGTAAATTCCGAAAATTTTTCATATTTACTGAGACGACTGACGTCAAACTGTTCATGAAGAACAAAATCAATTTCTCTTCTGTCTGCAATTACCTGGGCCATACGATCTTTCACTCCATCTATTAAACGCCTTAACGGCTATTTTTCATCTTCTTTATTTTCTGCGACCTGCCTTTTAAGCTCTCTTTTCAGAAGTTTTCCCGTACTGGATTTGGGCAGTTCAGCAACACTGATAAACTCCTTTGGCACCTTGAACGGCGACAACTGAGTTTTCAAATAAGCTTTCAGGGAAATCGGGTCGATCTCTTGCCCGGGCCTGGGAATAATATAAGCGACGATTCTTTCACCGTATTCCCTGTCCGGAAGACCGATAACCGCACACTCCTCAATCTCGTGGCGGGTATAAAGAACTTCTTCGACTTCTCTGGGAGATACATTTTCTCCGCCGGTGATGATCAGCTCCTTGATCCTGTCCACAATATATAGGTAACCATGATTGTCCAGATAGCCGACATCTCCGGACCTGAACCATCTCCCCCTGAAGGCAGCCTTCGTATCTTTTTTACGGTTGAGATAGCCTTTCATGATATTGGGGCCGGATATGCAGATTTCGCCCGGCGTATTATTTCCGAGGACTTTCCCATCTTCATCCTGAATCTGAATTTCAATATCCGGAGCTGCGGTTCCGACCGATCCCACCACATGTTGGTGATAATGATTGAAAGTTACCATGGAGGCACTTTCCGTCATACCGTAAGCTTCGAAAATATCAAGGCCTGTTTTGATTTTCCATTCTTTTACCACTTCTTTTGCCATACTGGCTGCGGCGGAAAAACAATACCGGACAGTTCCCAGCCTTTCTTTTAAATCCGGAAGCGATAAAAGCCGGATATAAACAGTGGGAACAGCATAAAGTTTGGTTACGCTGAATTCCTTGATGGATTTCAGCAATGCATCCATATTGAACGAGGACTGGATCACAAGACCACCGGCGCTGAAAATGGTGGCATTCATGATGTGATGCTGGGCAAACACATGGTTCAGCGGAAGAAAACAAAGGGCCCGATCATTTTCATCGGAGCGTTCACAGCGGGAAACATTCATGGCTGACGCCATGATATTCCTGTGGGTCAGCTCTACACCCTTGGGCACACCGGTTGTCCCTCCGGTATAAAGAATGGCGGCCGTATCATCGGGTTCCCTGTCAATGGCCGTGAACTCACCGGTTTCATTCAGTATCAAGGTGTCATAGGAGGTGTCCCCACTTTCAGATATGATAGTTTTAATACCGGCTGTTTTTTCCAGATCAGTAATTTTTTTATCATCCGTAAACACAATCCTGGGTCTGCAATCTTTTAGAACAGGTGTCAGCTCGCTCTTGGTCATGGCATAAGGAAGAGTAACAGCGACTGCCCCTGCTTTTAGTGTTCCGAAATAAAAACAAAGCCATGAATTTGAATTGGGGGAGCAAAGCGCAACGTGTTCACCGGGCGTGACCCCCATTTTCTGAAGCGCTGCTGCGATTTTACTCGATTCAATATCCATCTGCCGGTATGACAAAGCGGCTTTTCCATCCATCAACGCTATCTTCTTCGGAAAATGAAAAGCCGAATTCTCAAGATTTTTTGCTATGTTCATTTTTTTATATATCCTTGTTTATGCTGGTCCCATCAAGAGATTCGGGAGCCAGCTCGTAAGTCCGGGAAAAAGGAATAAGAGCAATAAAGCAACGGCAAGACTGATGAGAAAAGGAAGAACGCCTTTGTAAATGACATTAAAAGGAATCCCGGTAATGTTCCGAACAATAAATACACAGATGGCAACCGGCGGGATAATAACGCCGATCATGAGGGTGACCCCAACGATGACGCCGAACCAGATCAGGTCGTAGCCCAGGGCCATGACCGCTTTCATGAATATGGGAGTGGCCAGGATCATGAAGGCAAGGTCATCGATAAAGGAGCCTCCAACAAGATAGATCAGGATGATAATGACCATGATCAGGGACCTGGGAAGCGCAAGACCGGTGACCCAGTCTGCCAGGACAAAGGGGATGGTGGTGATGGTCAGAAAATGCCCCAGCACAACGGAACCAGCGATCAGCAGAAGCGTCATGACAGCGGTCCTGAGAGACTCATCCCAGGATTTCATGAGCATTTTAAAATTTACTTCTTTCCGTGCGATGGCCAGTATCATGACCGCGATAGTCCCCATGCTGCCAGCCTCGGTAGGACTGAATTTACCCAGCATGAGACCGCCGATGACAACGATAAAGATTAACCCCACCACTACAAACTCAGGCAGCACCCTGATCCGCTCCTTCATGGGGGCTTTTTCTGTTTTGGGTGCTATCTCCGGACTGATTCGCACCCACCCATATATAACCGCCATAAAAAGGCCTGAAATCATGAGGCCGGGAATGATACCGGCAAGAAAAAGCCTGCCGATGGATTGTTCCGTAACAATCCCGTAGATGATCAGAACAATACTGGGCGGGATCAGCATGCCGATGGTCCCGACCGATGCCACAACGCCTGCTGACAGCTCTCGCTTATAGCCGTAGCGGTCCATCTCCGGTATGGCAATCCCGGAAAAGGTGGCAACCGTGGCCAGGGTAGACCCGCACATGGCCTTAAAAATGGTGGCGCCCACCACCGTCGTCATGGCAAGCCCGCCCGGCACATGCCCCACCCATTTATGGGCGGCAAGATAAATCCGCCTGGCAATGTTCGTATTGGAAGCAATCTGACCCATGAGCACAAAAAGAGGGATAACCGTATAGCTGTAACTGGTAAAAGTATCAAAAAAATCTTTGACCAGAAGATTGCAGGCCGCTGAAAATGAATTGAGAAAGGCAAATCCGAAAAAACCGACAATGGCCATGCAGAAAGCAAGCTCGATGCCGGTCAGAAAAAGACCTAAAAGAATCATAAGCGCCACAATGCCGACAGTAACATCACTCATTATCTCCTCCTTTTGCTGGTCTGAAAAATTCAGCAAAAAGTGTCAGGGTCTGGAGAAAACAGCTCAACGAAAGACCAAAGGCAATAGGGTAGTAAGGAAGCCTGAAGCTTGCACTGACTTCTCCGGTGCGCATGAGGTCAAACCCATAAATGATAAAATTGATACCGATAAAAATGAATAAGGCCATGCCCATGAGTCTGGTAATCCCGTTCAGAATCATCTTCTTTTTCGGGCTCAGTTTATCCACAATCATATCAACATAAATATGAGACTTTTTCCATGACGTATACGGAATGGAAAAACCGATCACCACAGCTCCGGAGAACTGGATGATTTCCATGCTTCCCACTATGGGGAATCCCATATTCCTTGCCACCACGTCGGCCAGGGTCACCAACATCATAAGGGCCAGCACTATTCCAGATATGAAATGAAAGGATAAATCCGTCATAAACACAAATTTAAAAAACTGTTTCATTTCCTCATCCTTCATTCTTTGAAGATTATGAAATCTAAGAAAAAGGGGGAACGGATGTCTGTTACGAGGCCCCGCCCCCCTAAATACACCCCCTTGTTCTGTTTTAGGGGTTCGCTTTAAGATACTCCTGAACAAATTTTAAGGCTTCGTCACCCGGCAGGCCTTTTGCCTTTGTATCCGTTACATATTTCTCAAGAATGGGTTTTACTTTTTCCAGATTCTTTGCATCATCAGCAGCAGAGACAGCCACAAATTTCACACCTTTCTGGATAGATTCTTCTTTGGCAATCTGGGTTGCAGTATCCCAGGCCTTGCCCTGTTTTTCGATCATTTCTTCGTTGATCTTTTCAATAACAACCTGGTCTTCTTTTGAAATTGACTTCCATTTATCTTTGTTCATGACCACATAAAGGGAAGTACCGTAAGATGTCGCCTTGCTTTCAAGAACGCAGGTGACGACCTCGTTCATCTTCCAGCCTTTCAACGCTTCAACCGGGAACAGAAGCCCATCGAGAAGACCCTTTTTCACACTGTCATAAGTCTCTGTAATCGGCATGGTCACAGGCGCCCCGCCAAGGGCTTTTACGATATCCGCAACTTCGGCATTCGCCCTTATTCTAAGCCCCTTCAGCTCTTCAGTGGACCCGATCACCTTGGAGGTCATGATAAAACCGGGAGGGGAAACATGGAAATACATCACCTGGACATCGTCAAATTCTTTGGGCATAAATTTTTTATAATAGGCGTTTGCCGCTTTTGTGGCCTGATACCCGCTGTTATACCCAAGAGGAAGGGTCAACACTTCCGACAGGGGAAACCTTCCCGGCGAATAAGCCAGCAGAGCGGTGCCAAGATCGGAGATACCTTTTACAGTCCCGTCAAAGGTCTGCATGGGCGGGGTAAGCGTACCACCTGAAAACAGGGTAATTTTAACCCTGCCCTGAGTTTTTGTATCAATTTCTTTGGCCCAGTCTTCCATCATTTTCGTAAAGGGGTGAGGCGGCGGATACATATTTGAGTATCTTAGTTTTATCTCCTCAGCCTGAACCGGGATCAAGGTTACACATAATACAAACATTAAAACACATGCAATACTAAAATACCTTTTCATAAATTTTTCTCCTGTTTAAACTTCTTGGTTATTTTTTTAAGAAATCCAGGCAGAACTTAAGGGCCTCTTCTCCTGGAAGACCTTTACTTTTAGCATTTGCAACGTATTCATCCAGCATGGGTTTGACTTTTTCAGCCCATTTTGCATCTTCCTCAGGAGTAAGGTTGATAATCTTGTTAC
>JAIFMF010000130.1 GCA_020048635.1 Desulfobacula sp.
AGAAAAAAAAGAATATGGCTGTTAGAATCAGATTGACCCGAAAAGGAACACGGAAAAGACCTTTTTACAGAATTGTGGCTGCGGATATCGATTGTCCGAGAGATGGAAGGTTTCTAGAGCTCTTAGGCACCTACAATCCCATGGTGAACCCGGCTGCCGTTACGTTGAAAGAGGACAGAGTAAAATACTGGCTGGGTGAAGGCGCAATCCCTTCCACAACTGTACAGAGCATATTTAAACGGCAGGGTATCAGTCAAGCCAAAGCATAAAAAGCCCTTTAATATGCCGTTCTTTGTATTCTCACGACCCCATTAAAAGGAGATTTTGATATGAAAGAGCTGATAGAATACATTGCAAAAGCATTGGTAGACAGTCCTGACCAGGTTCAGGTATCAGAAGTCGTGGGTGAGCAGACTTCGGTTCTGGAACTTAAGGTAGCAAAAGAGGATCTCGGGAAAGTAATCGGGAAGCAGGGAAGATCGGCGCGGGCTATGAGAACAATTTTAAGTGCAGCGTCCACAAAACTTAAAAAACGAACAGTTCTTGAAATTATTGAATAGATGATAAACAAAGATACTTCGTTTACCATAGGCAAGGTAACCGGAGTTCATGGTCTCAACGGCACACTCAAGGTTGCGTCTTTTGCAGAATCTGTTGATACATTCAAAAAAGGCCGACGCATTACCATAAAAGAGGAAGGAGAAGGAAAACCCTATCTCATTCTTCATGCATCTCCTCATAAACATGGAGTATTGCTCGCCCTTGAGGGAATTGAGAATCTGGACCAGGCCGAAAATCTTGTGGGAAAAGAAATCCTTGTGGATAGGGACCAACTGCCGGAACCGGGAGAGGGAACCTGGTACTGGCAGGACCTGATGGGTCTGGATGTGCATGATCATATAAAAGGATATCTGGGCAAGATTACCCATATATTCCCGACCGGTGCAAATGACGTCCTGGTCATAACAGACAATGACAGGGAAACTCTTGTACCGATGCACGAATATTTTGTTGAGTCCGTGGACATGGACAAGCAAACCGTAAAAACCACCTTGCCCGAGGATTATTGATGGACTTTACGGTATTGACCCTGTTCCCGGAACTGGTGAACGCTTTTTTTGCGCACGGGATGATTGGCAGGGGTATTGAGAGCAAGCTGATCACAGGGGATTGCATCAATATCAGGGATTTTTCAATGGACCGCCACAAGACAGTAGATGACAGGCCCTATGGCGGTAGCAGTGGTATGGTGATGAAACCGGAACCTTTACAGTCAGCGGTTTTGTGTGCAAAAAGCCGGATGCCTGAATCAAAGGTTGTATTGTTAACCCCCCAGGGAAACCGGTTCAACCAGGAAAAGGCCCTTGACTTTGCCACAAAGAAACAGGGACTTATTTTGATCTGCGGCAGGTATGAAGGAATCGATGAACGGGTTTACACCCTTCTAGTGGATGAAGAAATCTCAATCGGGGATTATGTTATGACAGGCGGAGAACTGGGGGCCATGGTGATGATGGACGCCATTGCCCGGCTGATTCCCGGAGTCCTTGGCAGTTCTGAATCTTTCTTATCGGACTCATTTATGGATGGCCGGCTGGAGCATGCACACTATACAAGACCGGAAGAATTTGACGGACAAAAGATTCCGGATGTCCTGTTATCCGGGAATCATGAAAAAATACGGTTATGGAGAAAAAAATCCTCTCTTCAGCGGACTTTTTTGAAACGACCGGATCTTTTTGAAAAAACAGCATTGACCGCTGAGGAAAAAAAGATTATCAGACAATGGTGCCGGGAGCTTGAAACCCTTGCCCGAGAATAATCTTTATGTGGTGCTGATCCATTTTCCAGTAAAAAACAAAAAAGGGTTGTCCATTGGATCGGCTCTGACAACCATTGATATGCATGACATTGCAAGGGCATCCATCACGTTTGGTGTTAAAGGGTTCTATGTTGTAACCCCTTATGAAGATCAGGCAGTGCTTGCAAGCCAGGTGATTGATCACTGGACAAAGGGGGTTGGGGGTAAGCTGAATCCATTTAGAAAGACCGCCCTTGAATTGATCCGTGTGGCCCGCACCTTTGAAGAAGCCATCAGCGGAATGGAACAGGAAAGAATGGAACCGGTGGTAACTATTGCCACTAGTGCAGTAGCCATCCCAGGTTCAATAACAACCGGAATGCTGCAGCAAAAACTTGAGAATAGAGTATCCCATGCCCTTGTTTTTGGAACGGCATGGGGATTGGCAGATGAACTGCTTGATACATGTGATTATACCCTTGCCCCTATTTTAGGAAAAGCAGATTATAATCACCTTTCTGTCAGATCTGCCGTATCAATATATTTAGACCGGATTACGAACGGCAGATAAACATTTCTATTTGCCAAAAGGAACGATCATAGGAGAAAAAAATGAGCAATATTATGGAAAGATTGGAAAGAGAACAAATGCGTCTGGATATCCCGGAATTCAGTTCAGGGGATACCATCACTGTCCATGTAAAAATCAGTGAGGGAGAAAAAGAACGTATCCAGTTATTTCAGGGTGTCGTGATCAAAAAAACCGGGGGCTTTTCAAGTGCACGGTTTACCGTTAGAAAAATATCAGGCGGCGTTGGTGTTGAAAGGATATTTCCGCTTTATTCTCCATCCATTGATAAGATAGAAGTCATCACAAAAGGGAAAGTCAGAAGATCCAAGCTTTACTATCTCAGAAATCTTCGAGGTAAAGCAGCCAGAATTAAAGAAAAACGGCCGGTCTAAAATATCTATGGTTGCGTTGATGTGGCAATTTGAGCACAATGCAAAAACCTTGGGATATAACATGATTGCAGGTATTGACGAGGCTGGCAGGGGACCCCTTGCCGGCCCTGTTGTGTCTGCCGCCGTCATCCTGCCCCATGATTTCTTATGTGAAGGGATCAATGATTCCAAAAAATTGTCTGAAAAAAAACGGGACGCGCTTTTTCCAAAAATCATGGAAACGGCCGTCGCAGTCGCTACAGGCATTGCTTCACACTATGAAATCGATGAAATCAATATTCTACGCGCCTCCCTTCTTTCCATGAAACGTGCGGTTGAAAATCTTTCAATTCTTCCGGGCTCCCCTGTTCCGGATTTTCTTTTGATAGACGGCAAATTCACACTGGATATGAATATCCATCAGTCCGCTATTATCAAAGGGGATTCCAGAAGTATTTCCATTGCTGCTGCATCCATCATTGCAAAAGTAACAAGGGATGCCATCATGAAAGAGCTCCATGAGCTTTACCCGGCCTATGGTTTTATCCGCCACAAAGGGTATCCGACAAAAGAACACAAAGAAGCTATTTTAAGACACGGCCCCTGCCCTGTTCACCGGCTGACCTTCAGAGGGGTCAAAGAGGTAATTCATGCCCGATGACCGGAAATCCCTTGGTCGGCACGGGGAATTCTCAGCCGTAAGCTTTCTTCAAGCCGGAGGGTTTAAAATCCTGGAAACCAATTTTCGGACAAAGACCGCAGAAATCGATATTATTGCAAAAGATCACGAAACACTCTGTTTTATTGAGGTCAAAACCCGCCGCAGCATTAAAAAAGGTCTGCCAAGGGAGTCAGTCACACCGGCAAAACAGAATAAAATCATCATGGGTGCCTCTTTTTATCTGAAAAAGAACAGACTGCTGGAATCAAAAATACGGTTTGATGTCATGGAGGTCTTTGAAAAAGCAGGCTGTTTTGAGTTCAACCTGATTAAAAATGCTTTCCTGACTGAATAAAATGGAGAAGACAATTCTTCCATATGGCACCTTATTCGTAGTGGCAACTCCCATAGGGAATCTTGAAGATATCACCTTTCGGGCGGTGACCATCTTAAAACAGGTGCACCTTATTGCCGCGGAAGATACCCGACATTCGAAAAAGCTTCTCACCCATTACGGCATTGAAACCCGGCTCATCTCCTGCCATGAGCACAATGAAGCCGATAAAACGCCGCTGTTCATCTCCCATTTAAAAAACGGCCTTAATATTGCCCTGATCTCCGATGCCGGCACACCAACCATCTCCGACCCCGGATATCATCTGGTTCGAGCTGCGGCAAAAGAAAAAATCTCTGTCATTCCCATCCCAGGCTGCTGTGCGGCCATGGCAGGCCTAAGTGTATCCGGGCTTCCAACGGATGCCTTTCATTTTTCAGGATTTCTGCCTAAAAAAAAAGAAAAGCTGCGACAGGCCCTTGAGCTTTTAAAAAGTCAGAAGGCCACCCTCATTTTTTATGAGTCCCCAAGACGGATAAAGAGTCTTATTGAAACTATGATTCGAATTTTCGGGGATCGCCAGGCTTGTCTTACACGGGAAATCACAAAACTCCATGAAGAATATATCCGCGGAACCTTATCTGAAATTCTTCAGCAGCTTGAAATAAAAGAATCGGTTAAAGGAGAGTGTTCCCTCTTTGTTCAGGGATGCGGATCAAAAGAGGTTGTTATGGATGACGAAATGCTTGAAAAAATTATTCTCGACAGCCTGGCATCCAGTGATCTTGGCACATCCGATCTTGCAAGGCAGATTGCCGAGGAATACCTTCTGTCAAAAAAAAAAGTATATGAAATAATCATCAAGTTGAATGAAAAATTATAGCGTTAAAAAATATGCCCATATATTCCAAATTGGGCAGAATATATACAAAAAATTGTCAGTTCATTAGGGGAAAGATGTCCGGATCATTTGAATAAAAAGGGGCTGCCTGCTGATTCAGCAGACAGCCCCTTTTATGCTATCGTACAAATATCGTCCGTTAAGACAATACTATTTTACATCTTGCTTCCTTCTGCATGGCTCTGGAGCTTAACTTCAACTTTTTCTGTCAGAGATGCATAGTATTTCCTCAGGATAACCAGAACTTCTTCGCGACCGAAATGATCCACAACCTCTTGATTGTTGGAAAGTGCGTGGCGCAGTTTGGTTCCGGAAAGAACAACTCTGTCTTCTTTTCCGTGCGGGCAATGTCTTAAGGACGCCATACCGTCACATTTAAAGCAGTAGAAAGTCCAGTCGATTTTCAGCGGCTGGCATAGCAGGGCTTTGCCCGGAGCTGCCGGAGTCGGGATGGTATCAAAAATTGTCTGTGCTTCAAACAATGTGTAGAAGTCGCCAACGCCTGCATGGTCACGACCGATGATCATTCTGTTAACGCCGTAGTTCTGACGGAAAGTCGCGTGAAGAAGGGCTTCTCTCGGGCCTGCATATCTCATGTCGAGCGGATAACCGGCATTGAGAATGTTCTCCGGAACAAAATAGCCTTTGATCAGGGCATCGATACATTCGATACGAACGTCTGCCGGAATGTCGCCCGGTTTCAGGTTACCGATGAGAGAGTGAATCAGAACGCCGTCACACACATCAATGGCGATCTTGGCAAGAATCTCATGGGATCTGTGCATGGGGTTTCTGAGCTGAAGGGCTGCAACATTGGCCCAGCCTCTCTGATCAAAAACCGCGCGGGTTTCTGCAGGAGTCAGGTAAACGCCTTTGAACTTTGTGGGGAATTCACCTTCTGAAAGCACTTTTACAGGACCGGCAAGGCAGAAATCTTTTCTGGCCATAACCATCTGGACGCCCGGATGATCTTTCATCGCTTTTTCAAAGAAGACTTCATCTTTGGATTCTTCGCCATGGCCTTTATAGACTTTTTCACATTCCCATTTTTTCTCGTCTTCGGTCATTGCAAATTTTTCTGTTATTTTCATGGTGGCAAAAACTTCACCCTTTCTTTCAAGAGCTATTTCATCACCCACCTTAATTGCATCTGCTTCGGCCTTGGAGGCATCCAGCATTACAGGAACAGGCCAGAAGGTACCGTCTGCCAGGAGGAAATCTGCACAAACGCCTTTCCAATCGGCTTTTGTCATGAAACCGTTAAGCGGGCTGAATCCACCGATACCGAGCATGATCAGATCGCCCTTTACCTGTGAAGAAATCTCGATTTTCTTAAGACCGGCTGCTTTTTTCAGTTCTGCATCACGAGCTGCGCCTTCGAGTTTACAAATTACGAGGCCTTTTCCACCATGAGGTGCTACTAATTTAGACATATTCACTATTCTCCTTGTTTATGTTTCACCTTTAATAAATGTTTACCCAACATTTATCATTCATTTTAACGAATAAAATCTTGTAAGATTTAATGATGATTGAGAAATTTGTCAAGATTTTTATTAATTTAACTGTAAAATCCCGGCAATTTCATTCATGGACACCACATTCACATCTGCCTTCAACCCCTGATTTTTAAAGGCTACAAACCATACGTTTGCACTGACGGCTGCCTGGCGGTCATATTCAGAATCCCCGATGAAAAGGATTTCATAAGGCTTTAAATGATATTTTTTCATTATCAGTAATAATTGCTCCGGATCAGGTTTTGGATTTTTTACGGTTGCAGCGGTTACAACCATTTCAAAACAGTCTTGAAGTTGAAAGTCTTCCAGCACCTTTTCCATGGTATTGGTCCGGTTGGTTGCGATTCCCCGGATATATCCCCTGGCTTTCAGGCGGATGAGAAGTTCTTTCAGGCCTGCTTCCATGACCATATAATCAATGAATTTATGGTACCCGATATGGCTGAGGTGTTCATAAACCCCGGAAAGGTCTTCCATTCCCGAAAAAAGGTATTCAATGGCTTCCTTTATGGTCATCATATGAATATTGACAAACTGTTCTTCACTCAGCACCGGCTTGTTAAAAAACGTCAGCACTTCGTCATAATATTTCCGGTTTGCAAGGGCGGTGTCAAACATAACACCATCACAATCAAATACCACAGCCTTAATCTTTAAAATATCCATCATCTGTAACTCATGTGTCCTATATTGTGTTAATCAGTCTTCTTTTTTTCAAGAAACATGACCGATACTCTTATTTCCAATGTTGGCCTGTACTCGCTGTCTGTTTTAATGATCAAATCATCATACAAATCCTCTACCTTTTCGGAACGGCATTTGATTTTGATCTGCCAGGATTTGCTTCCTTTCACAGGATGAATGAGTTTTGCCTCAATTCTGCTGTTGTTCTTCTTTTCCAGCCCAAGAATAGTAAAGGCATATTTTTCAGAAGGCGTTATAGAAACAACAGCTTCCAGGGTATCTCCAGCTTTCCCGTTAAGATAAACCGCTTGAGGACTGATTTCTGCCAGGTATTCAACCTGACCTGTGACAACCAGGTTCAGGGTGTTCTTTTGAGGATCATCGGTTTTGACCAGAATTGTTTTTGTCATGGTCTTGCCACCGTATCCCTGAGTTTTAAAACCGACGCTGATTTTTCCTTCCCCACCCGGAGGAATTTCACTGTCAAAGGAGTGCTGGTCACACCCTCAGGGAGGCGAGACTTTTTCAATCGTCAACACGGTGTCTCCCGTATTCTTTACGATAAAGGTGTGGTCGATATGGACACCTTCAGGTACAGGGTCAAATGTAAACACAGGGTTGGCAATCTCAGCCTTTTGCTGTGCAAGAGCCATAAATGGGAAGGCCAATGCAATAAGGAGAAATACCATCATGATTGTCTTTTTTTTCATCGTTCGCTCCAAAGTTTATTTTCCCTACCAGTTCAGGAAGAAATCCTGAAAAGCTGTTCATTAATCATGGAACAGATCCCTTTTTCCTGTTCTATCCTTTTTCCATCCACACTCAAGACTTTTACAGCACCCATAAGGGCATTGGTCAGAAAAATATCTGGATATGAATAAAATGCTTCACAGTCTATCTTTTTTCTTTCAATACCATAGCCCTTATCCGATAATATCGTCAATACAGATGTTAATGTCACACTGCCCAGAGAATGATCGGATTCAGGGATGATGACCGTCTTGTTTTCAACAGCAAAGAGGCTAGCTGTATTTGTTTCTGAGACAGTGCCGTCAGGGTTCAGGATAACGGCTTCATCTGCCTGATGTGACCTTGCAAATTGCCCAGCCTGATAATAATAAAAATAGTTCAGGGTTTTATGATCCGCCAGAGGGGTTTGCCTGGGGAATGGATAAGTCACAAGATCCAACCCACTTTTTCCAACCACCTCGAGTCTGTGCCGGTACTCTTTTACAAAAGCGGCCAGGACCACTTTCTTACCGCTCTCCTGTTCATCTTTAGCCATGATCAGTTTAACCGCGACCTGTTTTTCTTTAAAATTATTTTCCTTTATCAGAAGGTCAATCACATCCTCCCAGGTGATATCAGGCGCTATTTCAGAAAAAAGCGTTTCCCAGGACTTGTTCAGACGGGAAATATGTTCGTTAACCCTGAAAATAGTTCCCTTGTCCGCACGAAGAGTCTCAAAAAGACCTGCTCCATACTGAAATCCAAGGCTGGAAGCGGATATAGAGGCCTTGTCCTGATCAATGAGTTTTCCATCCAGCCAGGCCCTGGCATTTTGGACTCTATGCTTTTTTGGAGTTGCAGTTAAAGATTCCATCAAGGTTTTACCCTTATCAAGGGTTTCCTGATATTCTTTTTCAGGATCTGAATCATAAACAATCCCACCGCCCACGGAAAAATAAATTCTGTTGCCTGAAATGACGGCGGTCCGGATGGCAATGGAAAGATCCATGGTGCCATGAAAGCTGATATATCCGATGGATCCTGTATAAATGTGACGCCTCAAAGGTTCCAGCTCATCAATGATTTCCATGGAACGGATCTTGGGGCATCCGGTAATGGAGCCTCCAGGAAAAGTAGCCCGGATCAGATCGATGGATGTTTTATCCTTTTCAAGCTCTCCCTCAACAATAGATACCAGATGAAACACATTTTCATAGGATTCAAGACGCTTATGCGCTGTAACAATAACCGATCCATGACGGGTAACTCTGGACAGATCATTTCTCATCAGATCCACAATCATGGTCAGCTCGGCATTGTCTTTTATACTCTCGCACAATTTAATTCCGTTTTTCTGGTCTTCTTCCTTTGTTTTACCCCTGGCAATGGTTCCTTTGATGGGCCGTGTTTCAACATGCCGACCCGTCTGCTTAATGAACCGTTCAGGAGACGTCGAGACAATGAGATGATCCCCTGCATGGATATAAGCAAAAAATGAAGCAGGATTGCGTTTAAATAAATCCAGAAACAATGCATATCCATCCCCGGAGAAACCGGTTTCAAAACGCTGGGAAAGATTGGCCTGATAAATATCCCCGGCTTTCAGATAATCAATGATTTTTTGAACCGAAGAAATGTATTCAGCTTTGGTAAAACTCGATTTGAAACCTGAATTGTCTATGGAGAAGGATTGCCTTTGGGCCCTTGTTTTAATTTTATTAAAAAAATAGTCCTTTATTTCCCGAACCCTGCCCTTTGTTTTTTCCGGGTCATCCTGATGAGAGAGGACAGGAATACAAAGCCTTGCATTCCCTGTTTTTTTTTCCTGAATCAGGAGAATGGAAGGCGCATACAGGACAAGATCGGGAAGATAACTCTCCATGGATGTTCTTGGAAGCTTTTCAATCCGGTCTTTTAAATCATAGGAAAAATATCCGAAAAGACCGGACGAGACCGGGATATCAAGAAAAGAAGAGGGTAATCTGAATTGATTTAAAATTGCCTGAATAACAAAAAAAGGGTCTTTTTCAAGATGAATTTCCTTACCCAGGCATTTGATGCACACCATTTCTTTTCTGGTTTGAATTTCAAACCAGGGGTTTAGTGCCAGGATATGATACCGTGAACAATCCAGGTCCGACCCGGATAACAGAAGAACAGTCCCGGGTTCATCGGCAAACAATGCGGCTATTTCTTCAAATGGCCGGTCCAGTGATATTGTTTCCTGGTAAACCTCTTTGATAATGGGAAGAAATGCTATCCATTCATCCATCTTTTGACCATTCATCGTAAGAAAGGATTCATTCTCTTTTCATTACCTATGGTGGTTTCAGGTCCATGACCCGTATATACAATGGTGTCCGGCTCAAGAATCAGAAGTTTTTCCTTGATGCTGGAAATCAGGGTATCGTAGTCCCCATCACCAAGATCCGTTCTGCCGATGGAACCTGCAAACAAAGTGTCCCCGGCAAAGAGGTGCCCTTTTGTATAAAGACAGATACCCCCCTTTGAATGTCCAGGAGTATGAATCACTTTCAGTGTTATTTGACCAAAGGTAACCTCATCCCCGTCATTTAAATGAATATCGGCTGGGGGTGAATTTTCCGCAGATAAACCAAACATCATGGCAGACCGTGAAAGCTCTTTAAACATGGGCTCATCATCGGGATGGATGGCAAGCTTTGCCCCTGTCACTTCTTTCATCCGCTTATTGGCACCGACATGGTCAAAATGGCCATGGGTATTGATCAGGTATTTGACTTTCAGATCAGATTTGGCAAGCGTCATCAGAATCCGATCGGCATCATCGCCCGGATCAATCACCACTGCCTCTTTTGTAGATTCACATCCTAAAATAAAACAATTGGCCATAATAGGGCCAACTTCAAGCTTCTTTATAATCACAACACCCTCCGGATAATTTAATGGCTATTCAATCCCCTCAAGGGATTTGATTTGATCCAGGACCCCGTTGATAAAAGAACCAGAGTCTTTTGTACCGTATTTTTTTCCAATTTCCACTGCTTCATTTATAGTTACACTGGAAGGGATATCCGGGCGCTTTAAAAATTCAAAAGTGGCCATCCGCATGATATTTCTATCCACCACGGGCATCCGGGTTATCCTCCAGTTTTTCGAATATTTGTGTAACAAGGCATCAATTTCAGTTCTGTGCTCCAGAACCCCTTTGATCAGATCGAGAAAAAAAGGTTTCACATTTTCCGTAAGCAGATCTTCATTGTTAAGACAGAATGCCGCAAGATTTTCATCCGGGTCGGATTTATCCATATCAAGGAAAAAAAGTGCCTGGAGTGCAAGCTCTCTTGCCTGCCTGCGGTCACCCATAATATTATTCCGCCTTTTTCAGACTGTCGGTAAGGTTTGCCATTTCCACAGCACCCAGAGCCACATCAAACCCTTTGTTGCCAGCCTTTGTTCCTGCCCTTTCAATGGCCTGCTCGATCGTTTCCGTGGTCAGGATGCCAAACATGACGGGTATTCCGGAATCCAGGCTGACAGAGGCGATCCCTTTGGAAACTTCTGCACAGACATAATCATAATGGGTAGTGGCCCCACGGATAACAGCCCCGAGGCATATCAGGGCATCATATTTTCCCTGTTTTGCCATTTTCTGGGCAGCCAGCGGGATCTCAAAAGCACCGGGAACTTTCAGTAAAGTGATATCCTTGTCTTCTGCACCGCTTCGGATGAGTGCATCCAACGCACCCTCAATGAGCCTGCTGGTTATAAAATCATTAAACCGTGAGGCAATAATTCCAAATTTCTTTCCCCTGGCCTGTAATCCTGCTTCGATAATTTTCGGCATTTTTTTGTCCTTATCTTACATTTATCATTAAGCCTTACATGTGGAGCAGATGCCCCATCTTGGCCTGTTTACACTGCATATACCCCTTGTTATGGCAATTGACTTCCACATGGATGGGAACCTGTTCCACCACACTTAATCCATACCCTTCAAGACCGATCATTTTTTTTGGATTATTGGTCATGAGTCGCATTTTTCTGACACCCAGAGCAACCAGTATCTGGGCCCCAACCCCATAATCCCTCAAGTCTGCCTTGAACCCGAGTTTTTCATTGGCTTCCACCGTATCCATTCCCTGGTCCTGAAGTGCATAGGCTTTCAACTTGTTCACAAGGCCGATACCGCGACCTTCCTGGCGAAGATATAAAAGAACGCCGGAACCTTCCTCATCCATCATGGCCATGGCTTTATGAAGCTGATCCCGGCAGTCGCACCGGAGGGAAGAAAAAATATCCCCGGTCATGCATTCTGAATGAACTCGTACAAGAATTGCCTTGTCAGGATCAATTTTCCCCTTCACAAGGGCAACATGGGTCAGATGATCAATATCATTTTCATAGGCAATGATTTTAAATTCACCTCCAACCTTTGTGGGAATAACGGTCTGGGCGGCAATTTTCACAAAACTCTCGGTTTTAAGTCTATATTTTACAAGGTCTGCCACGGTGCAGATACCGATGCCGTGTTTTCTGGCAAAATTTTCAAGGGACGGCATCCTTGCCATGGTGCCGTCATCATCCATGATTTCACAAATCACACCGGCGGGCTTCAACCCAGCCAGACGAGCCAGATCAACAGACCCTTCCGTCTGGCCGATCCTGACCATAACCCCGCCATCCCTGGCTCTTAAGGGGAAAATATGGCCAGGTCGGGCAATGTCGGCAGGTGTTGTCTCATCGGCAACCGCCGTAAGAATGGTGGTTGCCCTGTCTGCTGCGGAAATCCCCGTGGTAACCCCTTTTTTCGCCTCGATGGAAACGGTAAAACCGGTTCCATACTGGGATGTATTGTTTCTCACCATCATCGGCAGATCCAGTCTGTCTGCGATGCGGGAATCAAGAGAAAGACAGATAAGCCCCCGGCCGTATCTGGCCATAAAATTAATGGCTTCCGGGGTGACGGCTTCTGCCGCCATGGTCAGATCCCCTTCATTTTCCCTATCTTCATCATCCACCAGGATGACCATTTTCCCTTTTCTGATTTCTTCTATGGCCTGTTCTATTGTCAAATGAGGCATAATTTCAATCCTTAAATCCTTATTCTTATAAAAATCCATTCCTTGCGAGAAGCGCTATGCTGATCTCGTTTTTTCCTTCAGTCAAGGCATCGTTTTTAGAGAAACTTTTCTTTGATATTATTTTTTTTATATATTTCCCGATCATATCGGTTTCAACATTGACCGCATCGCCCACCTTTTTGTGCCCAATGGTTGTCATATCCGCCGTATGAGGAATAATACTCACTTCAAAATCCTTATCCGTACATTGGTTGATGGTAAGGCTGATCCCTTCAACGGCAACCGATCCTTTTTCGATCATGTCTTCGGCAATCCTTGCCGAAACATCAATCTTGAAGATCAGGGCATTGCTCTTTCTTACAATTGAGGAAATAATTCCGGTTCCATCAATATGACCGGACACAAGATGCCCGTCAATCCGGTCTGAAAATTTCAAGGCCCGTTCAATGTTCACCCTCGACCCAACCGTGAGGTGTTTGAAGGTTGTGCGCTCAACCGTCTCAGGCGCCATATCCACTTTAAATCCATATTTCTCAACACTGACGGCTGTAAGGCAGGCACCATTGACTGCAATGGAATCCCCGATCTTAGTTGCCGACAGATCAAGGTCACACCCAATTGAAAGAGCTTTTCCCTCCCCTTTGGATTCGATCCGCCGAATGGTTCCAAAACTTTCAATAATTCCTGTAAACAATGGCCTTTACCTTAAATGTGGTTAACCTTCACAGATTTTGTTAAATTCCTCAAAAAACCCTTATTTCAAATATCCGCTCACAAGAATATCATTTTCAAACCGGGTAACACTCATATTTTTCAATTCAAGAGTATCCTTTATCAGTCCCGGCCCCTGACCTTCAAACAGGGGTTTTCCATCACTCCCCCCCAGAATCCGTGGCGCCATAAACAACAGCATCTTATTCACAATCCCGGCTCGTAAGGCCGCTCCAGCCACTGTGCTTCCCCCTTCGATCATCACACTTAAAAATGACATTTGCCCTAATTTAATCATAAGTTCATTTAAATCAAGCCTCTGGTGTTTAAGGGGCACATCAATGATCCGAATCCCCTTTTTTTCAAGAAAGGCTCTTTTTTCTTTTGAAGCGCCGGGGTGAGTGACAAGAATAGTTTCAGCAGTTGATTTCTGGGTCAGTACCAAGGCATTTTCGGTTATACTTAAATGCGTATCGAGAATAATTCTTGCCGGGTCCTGGGTTTCCACACCTTCAATCCTTGATGTAAGGGAGGGATTATCTGCATGCAGAGTTCCTGATCCGATTAAGATGGCATCCACTTCATGGCGGATCTGATGGACAAAGGCTCTGGATGCACCCCCTGTGATCCATTTGGAATCGCCTGTGGCGGTTGCCGTTCTACCATCCAGAGTAGAAGCGGTTTTCAGGATGACAAAAGGCTTTTTATCATTCTTGATATACCAGATAAAATCTTCAATCAGGGTTTCGGCCTCTTCTTTCAGAATACCGGATACCACTTCAATCCCGTTCTCCTCAAGATACCGGATGCCGCCACCGCTGACAAAGGGATTGGGGTCGTTGCAGCCGACCACTATATTTTTAATTTTTGAATGGATAATCTTATGCGTACAGGGAGGTGTTTTGCCAAAATGGTTGCAGGGTTCAAGGGTCACATAGAGGGTTGCACCCTCGGCATCCGATCCGGCATCATCAAGGGCTTCCACTTCGGCATGGGGAAATCCTGCTTTTTTATGATACCCTTGACCGATGATGGCCCCGTTTTTGACAACCACAGCCCCCACGCAAGGGTTTGGAGAGGTAAAGCCTTTTGCTTTTCTGGCAAGCGATAAGGCGTGTTGCATGTATTCATGATCGGTCATCGATCTTATCCAGAACAGCATCAAATTCAGCAGGCAGGCAATCTTTGGGGAGCAGTCCTTTCAGTTCTTCTATAAAATCGGCCACATCCTTGAATTCCCGATAAACCGATGCAAACCGGACATAGGCCACATCATCAATTTTTTTCAAGGCCTCAATAATTTTTTCACCCACCGCTTTTGAAGGAATTTCGCGTTCATTTTGTTCTCTCAGGCCCTGCTCAATTTCATCCACCATGGCTTCAATCTGATCCATACTGATAGCTCTTTTTTCGCAGGCCTTCATGATTCCGGTAAGGATTTTTTCCCGATTAAATTCTTCCCTGCGGCTGTCTTTTTTGACTATCATGACAGGGAGTTGTTCAAGTCGTTCATAGGTCGTAAACCGACGGATGCAGTGGAGGCATTCTCTTCGCCTCCGGATCTCAAATTCAATTTTGCCCGGACGCGAATCAATTACTTTTGTATCTCTATTTCCGCAAAATGGGCATTTCATTTTTTTTTCTCTTTTTCAGGTTCCAAGCCGGACAAGTTTTACCTTGGCATTGTCAAACATATCAAGCGTCAATGCATCTTCGTATACGTCTCTGTAATACACGGCCAGAATTCCGGCATTGATAATCATTTTTGCACAGATTGAACAGGGTTGGTTGGTGCAATAAAGAATAGAGCCATTCACGGGAATCCCATGGAAAGCCGCCTGGATAATGGCATTTTGTTCTGCGTGAACGCCACGGCACAGCTCATGTTTTTCTCCGGAAGGCACATTCAGTTTTGCCCTTAAACACCCGGTCTCCCTGCAGTGAGGGACATTGGCCGGAGCACCGTTATAGCCTGAACACAATATCCGTTTTTCCTTTACCAGAACTGCCCCGACTTTTCTCCGGATACAAGTAGATCGGCTGGAGACAAGATCACAGATTCCCATAAAATATTCATGCCAGGTAGGTCTATCTGATGATAGACCGGAAGGGAATTCCATCATGCCTGTTTCTCTTTATACAGGGGATAGTTTGCACAAAGGCTTCTGACTTTATTTTTCACGGCATCAATCCGGGATGCATCATCCAGGACATCACAAATAAAGGACCCGATTTCACGGGCAGCTTCCTCCATCATCCCCCTTGAAGTCACCAGCGGCATTCCGATACGGATTCCACTTGTAATAAAAGGGCTGCGCTTCTCATTGGGGACTGAATTCTTATTAACGGTAATCCCCGCTTTTCCAAGTCGTTCTTCAGCATCTTTTCCAGAAATCTCTTTTGTGCTTAAATCCACCAGCACCATATGGTTGTCTGTTCCGCCGGAAACAAGCTTATATCCTCTTTCCATGATTACAGCGGCAAGTACGGCTGTATTTTTCACCACCTGCCGCTGATAATTCTTAAAAGATTCGCCCATGGCCTCTTTCAACGCGACAGCCTTTGCTGCAATGACATGCATCAAAGGGCCTCCCTGGATGCCCGGAAAAATCTGACTGGATATTTTTTTTGCAAATTCTTCAGAGGACAGAATCAACCCGCCACGGGGACCCCGAAGGGTTTTATGGGTGGTGGTGGTAATCACATCGGCAAACCTGACCGGGCTTGGATGAACCCCGGCAGCCACAAGCCCTGCAATATGAGCCATGTCCACCATGAAAAGGGCGTTGACGGATTTTGCAATCTGAGAAAACCCTTTAAAATCGATGATTCTTGGATAGGCACTGGCACCAGCCACAATCATCTTTGGCTGATATTTTCTTGCAAGAGTTTCAACCTCATTTAAATCAATCATTTCGGTTTTGGGCGACAGCCCGTAATGGGCGAATTGATAGAGCTTGCCTGAAAAACTGACGGCTGCACCATGGGTGAGATGACCGCCATGGGAAAGATCCATGGCAAGGACTTTGTCTCCCGGATTCAGCAGGGCAAAGTATGCTGCCATATTGGCTCCGGAACCGGAATGAGGCTGGACATTGGCATATTCGACATTGAAAAGCCGTTTGGCCCGCTCTATGGCCAGATCTTCCACCTGGTCCACAAATTCACATCCTCCATAATATCTCCGGGCAGGATATCCTTCTGCATATTTGTTAGTCAGGATGGAGCCTTGGGCTTCCATAACCGCCTTGCTGACCGTATTTTCAGAAGCAATCAGATTCAACCCATATTCCTGGCGATCAGACTCTTGCTCGATGATCTTTGCAACCTGAGAATCCGTTTTTTCTATATATCCCATGTCATGATCCCTTTTTGCATACCCTAAAAAAACACGCCCTGATTAAACCGGTATCAATCCTTCTCCTTGTGATGCGTCAATACTTTGAATCCTTTCCAGATGGCGGCCCCCCTCAAATCCGGTGTCGAGCCAGGTTTGAACGAGTTCAAACGCCAGGATATCACCCAGAATCCGCCCCCCCAGAACAAGAATATTGGAATCATTATGGACCCGGCTCATTTTTACGGAAAAAATGTCGGAACAAAGAGCTGCCCTAACATTGCGAAAACGATTGGCCACCATGGACATGCCAAGTCCTGTGCCGCAGAGCAGGATTCCCCGTGAAAAATGACCCCGGGAAACCTCTCCTGCAACCTTCTTGCCGTACTCCACATAACTGACCGAAGCCGTACTGTGGGTTCCTGCATCTTCTATCCGGTAGCCTTTTCCCAGGAGCCAGGCTTTGATTTTTTCCTTTAATTCAAAGGCAGCGTGATCGCTTCCAATAATAATGGGCTGGCATTTATCCATATCGTTCCTGATTCCTAGGATTTACTTTTGATATAATCAATGGCATCCTGAACTGTGACCAGTTTTTCCGCATCTTCATCATCAATTTCAATATCAAAGATTTCCTCCATTGACATGATCAACTCAACAATGGTCAGGGAATCTGCACCCAGGTCTCCAATCAAAGATGCTTCCGGCTGGATATCTTCAATATCCAGTCCTGGAATTTTTTCTGCAATCACTTTTTTTATTTTTGTTTCAACAGTCATAATTTAAGACTGACTCCTTTGTTTATTCTTCGATCTCTACCGGAGGTTTCACATTTCTGTCCTTGTAGGCGCCGCATTCCGGGCATGCTGCATGGGGAAGTTTGGGTTCCTGGCATTCCGGGCATACACCGACTGTGGGTGCACTTACCTTGTAGTGTGTCCGCCTCTTTCTGCCTCTTGCTTTCGAGCTCCGCTGCTTGGGTACTGGCATTGATTTCTCCTAACTATATTATTTTATTGATTATCCATCATATGGTACCAATGGAATAAAACACACTTATTTACCCTAATTTAAAAAAAGAGTCAAGGAATTAAACCTTGTTGCCCTTATGAAAGTTTTATGATACTTAAGGGCTCGATTTTACACAACATTTATTTTTATGGAGACCCACAAATGGAACCCCCAATCAAACCCATTGTCACACGCTTTCCCCCGTCCCCGACCGGCTATCTTCACATCGGCGGAGCCAGAACAGCGCTCTTTAACTGGCTTTATGCAAGAAAAACAAAAGGCCGATTTGTCCTGAGAATCGAAGATACGGATGCAGCCAGATCCACCAGCGAATCCGTGGATGCCATACTGGAATCCCTTGAATGGCTCGGTATTGACTGGGATGAAGGCCCCTATTTCCAGACCCAGCGGTATCATATCTATAATGAATATATCGAAAAACTCATTGAATCCGGTCATGCCTATTATTGTTCCTGCACCCCGGAGGAAGTGGATGCCATGCGGGAAGAGGCAAAAGCCAAAGGACAAAAACCCATGTATAATGGGAAATGCAGGTATCTTAACCTGAAAAAAGGTGACAATACCGTGGTCCGCCTGAAAACACCGGACACAGGCGTGACCATTGTCGAAGATATTGTCAAAGGCAATACCGCTTTCCAGAATTCTGAAATCGATGATTTCATTGTTCAGCGAAGCGACGGGTCTGCCATGTATAACCTTGCCGTGGTCATTGATGATATCACCATGGGTATCAATACTATTATCCGAGGGGATGACCATTTAATCAATACGCCCAAGCAGATGCTCATCTATTCGGCCTTGAGCGCGAACATGCCGGTGTTCGGTCATGTTCCCATGGTTCTGGGTTCCGACAAGGCAAGGTTGAGCAAACGGCATGGCGCCATGTCTGTCGGGGAGTACCAGAAAATGGGATTTTTGCCCGATGCCATGATCAATTATCTGGTGAGGCTGGGTTGGTCCCATGGGGATCAGGAATTTTTCGAACGGGCTGAACTCATAGAAAAATTTGATCTTGAACATCTGGGCCGGTCGGCTTCCATGTTTGATACGGACAAGCTCATGGCATTAAACTCAAAGCATATCCAGAAAAAATCCCCGGGAGAACTGGCTGATCCCCTGATCTATCACTTGAAAGAACTGGGCATTGATGCCCAGAATGATACCTTTACCCAGGGCGTTATTCAGACCCTTCAACCCAGAAGCAAAACCCTTGTTGAAATGGCAGATGGGGCCGCTTTCTATTATAAAGATGATGTGGAATATGATAAAACTGCGGCAGATAAATTTCTAACACCTGACATCCTTTCAGTACTGAAAAAATCCGTGGAAAGGATAGAAACTCTTGAACCTTACACTCATGAAGCTCTTGAAAATGTGTTCAAACTCATCATGGAGGAAACCGGGCTAAAATTTGGTAAACTAGCCCAGCCCCTGAGGGTTGCTATCACCGGGACAACAGTCAGCCCCGGCATATTTGAAATGCTCCTGGTGCTTGGCAAAGAAAAAACAACCAGCAGGATAAAAAAAGCCATCCGATTTATTCAGGACAAGGCATAAAGAATCCCGGCATATCCGACAAAACTTGAGGAAGCGGATTTTTCAAAACTTGTGGCGTAGTCAATCTCAATAGCCTTGACTGCGCCCAGTTTTTTTACGGCTGCTACCGTGGCAGCCGCAGCCCCCGGGCAGCACATATTTTTATGGGAAAGGCCCTCGCTGATAATTTTTTCTTCTTCCATTTTTACCATGGCGTCTATGGCGGACCGGTCATTTTTATTTTTTACCCAGGCAAGGGCCTTTTCACCTGTACCGGCCGTTGTAAGCCCGAAATCCGGTCCGTAATGGGTCATGTCTGTGGACCCGATGATCCTGATCTTTCTTGACAAACCCTTTGCTTCCGCCACGGTCATGGTTCCGATGATGGATGCAAAAAAAGACGGGGCAACCCCCATGACCACTATTTTTGCTTCCGGGAAAAAATATCGGATAAAAGGATTCTGAAGCTCAAGGGTATTCTCGTCCGGAAATTTTGACGGAGGCCTTTTGCGGATGCTGATGCCTTCGCAGATTTTATCCACAAGTTCCGTATCCACCTCAATATTGCCAAAAGGGGTTTCAAGAGCGCCATGGCTCAAAATAAAAGGCTCAGACTGCTTGTGCATGTGGGCGCCGAAAAGGACAATGGTGTCCACTTTTTCATCTGATTTAAGTGAAGCAATGACTCTGCAGGCAATGGAGCCTGAATAATACCAGCCGGCATGGGGAACAATGCCGCCGATAAAAGAACCCTTCAAAGGACCTTGTTTTTCCTTTAAAAATTTTTCTATGGATGATTCACATTCACGGGCCATTGCAGGATACCATGAACCGGCAAAAGCCATTGTTTTCTTTTCCATGATTTCCCCCTTCTTTTTCTATTAGAGCCCTTTTCCCGTTTTCTCAAACACTTTGATTTTCAGCCATTCAAGCCACGGTTCATACCCTGCTTCAGTTTTAGCCGACATCTCAAATACCGGTAGCCGCGGGTGAACTTTTTTCATATTGTCCACGGCAAGATCTCTATCCACATCCAGGTAAGGTAAAAGATCAATCTTGTTTAGAATGGCCACATCGGCCACTCGGAACATCAGAGGATATTTCAAGGGTTTGTCCTCTCCCTCGGTCACGCTCAAGACCACGGCCCTTGAATCTTCACCAATGTCAAACTCTGCCGGGCAAACCAGATTCCCGATGTTTTCAACGATCAAAAGATCAATGTCTTCACATCCTATTTTTCGTGCCGAATCCATAACAAGCGGTGCTGAAAGATGGCAGTCCCCGCCGAACTGATCCGTATTGATCTGGATGACCCTGGCCCCTGTTTTAACAAGCCTGTCCGCATCGTTGGTCGTGCAGATATCACCCACGATCACCCCCACCCTTACCTTTGGCATGAGTCTCATAAGGGTTTTGAAGAGGGTTTCGGTTTTTCCGGAACCAGGAGATGACATCATGTTCAGTACAAACACGTTTTTTTCTCTAAAGAATTTCCTATTTTTTTCAGCCTCAGTTTCATTGACTTCCAGAACTCTTTTTTGAATCTTGATTTCCATGGTTCTTTTCCTTTCTGCTGTTGCCGGTCTATTGTTTATCGATCTGGGGCTGATCGACACAGGGCGTCTCTTCCAGCTCAAGGGAAATAATTTCAATCTCCCGGCCGCTGATCATTTCCACATCACCGTCCTCGCAAAACGGGCATTTAAAAACCGGCCCGGTCACCTCCCAGGATTGATCACAGGATCTACAGTGAACCCTCACGGGCACGGAATCAATTTCAAGCCGTGCATTTTCAAGAAGCGTATCCTTTGTGATGATTTCAAAACAGAAGGTGAGGCTGTGTTCCACAACGGAAGCAAGCTTTCCAATTTTAAGATGAATGATCTCCACCCTGGGGTTTTTGAGATCCTTTGGAATGGCATCGAGGGCAATCTTGACCAGTTGCTGCGCTATTCCCATTTCATGCATGATATTAAACCCTTTCCTATTCTGAAACACCCTCCCGGGGGTCATTCTGCCTTTTCACATAAAAGGCCTGCCTGAATTCAAAAAAACGGTCTGCTGCTATGGCATTCCTCATCTTTTCCATGAGATCCATATAATAATAAATATTGTGGATCGTATTCAACCGGTATGACAAAATCTCCCGTGCTTTATACAGATGCCTCAGATAGCTCCGTGAATAATGGGTGCACGTATAACAATTACATTCTGCATCCAGGGGGTTCTTGTCAAGCCTGTATTTTGCATTGGCAATGTTCAAGGTTCCCTTTGATGTAAAAAGCTGTCCATTCCTTGCATTTCGTGTGGGCATGACACAGTCGAACATATCACATCCCATGCGGGTCAGCTCCACCAGATCTTCCGGTGTGCCCACGCCCATGATATATCTGGGTTTATGGCGGGGCAGGAGCGGCAGGGTATGATCCGCCATTTCATACATGAGGGCTTTGGGCTCTCCCACACTCAGGCCGCCAATGGCAAAGCCGGGAAAATCGATCTCTGTCAACTGATCAGCGGAAAGGGAGCGAAGAGATTTAAACATCCCTCCCTGGACAATGCCGAAAAGATTATTGACAGCGCCTTTTTCCTGCCACGCGTCAAATCCTCTGTTGGCCCATCGGGTGGTCTTGTTCAAAGCCTCCATGACCTCTTTTTCGCCAGCCGGATATCCGATGCACCAATCGAGAGACATCATGATATCCGATCCCAGGGTCAGTTGAATATCAATGGCCTTTTCAGGGGAAAAAACATGGCGGGACCCGTCAATATGGGATTGAAACGCCACACCTTCATCGGAAAATTTAGCGAGCCTGGCCAGGGAAAAAAACTGATACCCGCCGGAATCGGTAAGGATGGGTTTTTTCCACCGGATAAAATCATGAAGGCCCTGCATGTGCTCGATCACGTCCATACCCGGCCGAAGATAGAGATGATAGGTATTGCCCAGGATGATCTTTGCCTTACAGTGGTCAAGATCTTCGACGCTCAAAGCCTTAACCGACCCTACGGTCCCGACGGGCATGAAAATCGGGGTGTCAATCACCCCATGGTCGGTGGTAATGCTACCAAGTCTTGCCCGGCATTGCTCAGCGCCTTTATTATCTTCAGTGGATTCTTTTTTAAGTTCAAATTTCAGCATTATTATATCACTCAATCAGCATGGCATCGCCATAACTGAAAAACCGGTAGTTTATTTTAATGGCCTCTTCATAAGCGGACAGGATCTTTTTCCGGTCATAAAAGGCCGATACCAGCATTAGAAGCGTTGACTCAGGCAGATGAAAATTGGTGATCAGGGCATCCACGCATTTAAACCGATAACCGGGATAAATAAAAAGATTGCACATCCCGGTCCCTGCCTTGACCCTGCCCGTCTCGTCGGAGACAAACTCAAGGACCCGCACACTGGTTGTGCCCACGGCCACTATCCTTCGATTTTTTTGCCGGGCCACATTAATTTTATCCGCCGTCTCTTTAGGCACGGAAAAATATTCGGAATGGATCTGGTGATCGCGGATATCCCCGGTCTTGACCGGAACAAAGGTGCCATAGCCCACATGAAGGGTCAGGGGAGCAAATTCAACCCCTTTTTCCTTAAGCTTTGACATCAGTTCTTCTGTAAAATGAAGACCCGCCGTGGGGGCGGCCACCGCACCTTCGCTGGAAGCATAAACCGTCTGATAGCTTGTCCGATCGTTTGTCGGCAAAGCTTTCTTTTCCCTCTTAATATAAGGTGGCAAGGGGGTTTCACCAAAGCGGTTTAAAAAATCGAGAAACCCGTTGGGGCAAAAGAACCGGACCAGGGACATGTTCTCCTTATCCTCAACTACCTCTGCTTCCACGCCTGCCCCAAATAAAATCATCGCCCCTTTTTTGGGTTTCCGGGACGCTTTCAAGAGGCAATCGCACTGGAAAAAACCAGTCTTTTCAAGATGGCTCATACCTGCTGCATAATCAATGATCAATACTTCTACCCGGCCGCCCGAGGCTTTTTTCCCAAAAACCCTTGCCGGAATTACCCGGGTATTGTTGATCACTAGAAGATCGTCTTTCCTTAACAATGTCGCAATATCTTTAAAGTGATAATGGGTAAGGGCTCCTGAATTTCTTTGAATATGAAGGAGTTTTGATTCGCTCCGGTTTTTACAGGGAACCTGGGCGATCTTTTCCAAGGGCAGATCATAGGAATAATCGGATCGGAGAAACATCACCGGCCTTTCATGGCAACATAAACAATGAAAAGACCTGTCAGCATAAGGAAAAACCCGAATTTTCTGAGCTTCTCGTTATCAAGACCCACCATCATGAGCACCATTTCCTTCATTTTCGAAGGGAATGCAAAGTATGGCAACCCTTCCACGATCATGACCATACCGATGACGCATAAAAAAAACTCCATATTCATCCGATCCTTTTTCTAATTCCAATAACGGCTTTAACAGACGCTATCATTTTTATAGTTTAAGCCTTTTTTATGCAATAAAAATTATATTGATTATTGAAAATATCAGGGTTATATAAAGAGGTTATTATTAAATAAGAAATGCAATACAACCACAGGAAGAGAAATTTCACATGCAGTTTGAACCGGTCATAGGTCTTGAAGTCCATGCGCAGCTCAAAACAAAAACTAAAATTTTCTGCAGTTGCTCTACTGAATTTGGGAATCCTCCCAATGCTAACACATGCCCGATCTGCACCGGCATGCCGGGAGTTCTGCCGGTTTTAAACCGGTTGGCCGTCAACTTTGCCATCAAGGCTGCCCTTGCCACCCATTGCCGGGTCAACCGGGAAAGCCGGTTTGACCGGAAAAACTATTTTTACCCGGATCTTCCCAAAGGCTACCAGATTTCCCAGTATGCCGCCCCCATTGCTGAACATGGGTTTCTTGACATTGAAACAAGCGGAGCAGGTTTAAAAAAAATTGGCATTACACGGATTCATATGGAAGAGGACGCGGGAAAACTCATCCATGATCCTGCACGGTCCAGAAGTCTGGTGGATCTCAACCGGACCGGGGTTCCCCTCATCGAAATCGTCAGCGACCCCGACATCCGGTCAGCCGAAGAAGCGGGTACCTATCTAAAAAAACTCCACAGTATCCTAAAATATATTGATGTCTGTGACGGTAATATGGAGGAAGGCAGTTTCCGTTGTGATGCCAATATATCCTTAAGACCTTCAGGCCAAAAAGAATTGGGCACCCGCACTGAGCTTAAAAACCTGAATTCCTTTAAGCATGTTGAAAAGGCCATAGACTATGAAATTGAACGTCAGACCGATGTCCTGAATGAAGGCAAATCCGTTGTCCAGGAAACACGGCTCTGGGACCCGTCAAAAAACAAAACCGTTTCCATGCGGGGCAAGGAAGAAGCCCATGACTACCGCTATTTTCCTGACCCTGACCTTGTGCCGCTCATTGTGGATGAAATATGGATCAATGAAGTTAAAAAAGAAATGCCGGAACTGCCCGATGAAAAATTAGTACGGTTTATAAAGCAATATCCCCTCTCTGATATTGATGCACAGATTTTGACCTCATCCATTGCACTTGCCGATTTTTTTGAAACGGCAGCAGCCTTTCTTAAAGACAAAAAACAGGCCGCCAACTGGATTATGACCACAGTTCTCGGCATGCTCAATGCAAAAGGCATCCCCATCACCCAATCACCTGTCAGTCCGGAAGCTGTTTCAAAATTGCTGCTTCTCGTTGAAAATAAAAAGATCAATGCCAATGCTGCCAAAATAGTATTTGACCTCATGGTTGAAACTCAAAAAGACCCGGAATTGATAGTGACCGAAAAAGGGCTCGAACAGGTATCGGATACATCAGAACTTGAATCGACCATCATGTCCGTCATCAGAGAAAACCCGGAAGAAGCTGCCGCCTACAGAGGCGGCAAAACAAAACTGTTCAGCTTTTTCATGGGACAGATCATGAAAAAAACAAACGGCAAAGCGGATCCTAAAATTATCACTCCATTATTGAAAACAAAATTAATGTAAAACGGAGCGTACCATTGAAAAAATTTTACCCTTTAAACAGAAGCTTTCTTTTCATACTGATTACCCTTCTTCTTCCCGTCTCATCCGGACTTGCAGCCGCAAACAGCCTGAAAACAGTGGCCATTATCCCCTTTGAGACCAATACTGAAAATGATCTATCCTATATGACATCCGGAATTCTGACCATGCTGGAATCGAGGCTTTCCTGGAAAAATAATGTGGCCATTGTTCAGCAATCCGTTGTAAATAAGGCCCTGTCCGGAGTTAAGGAAACTTATGAAAGCAATGCGGTTATCAAAATCGGAGAAAAAACAAAAGCCGATTATGTGATTACCGGAACTATCACAGAATTTTCCGGTGCTTACAGCATTGATACAAAAGTCTGGAATTTAAAGACAAAATCATACCTCACGTTTTACGATCAGTCCGCAACCCTTAACAAACTGATATCAAGAGTGGACATTGTTGCTGCTAAAATCAATAAAAAAATATTTGACCGGACAACAGTCTCCTATGATAAATATAAAAATGAAAAAATCATCACAGAAGAAGAGTTACGACGGATGAACCCGGAGCGGATGATGCCTGTGCGAGAGGCTGGAGAAAGGAAAAAACCCTGGTGGAAAATCTGGTGATTCTCGTTTTTGAAATCTTTTTTGTTTAAACCCAGTAAAAATACTATTTTTTCGTTGACACATGTTCCATATTATGGTTTATGATTCAAAGCATTAATCTCTAAAGAAAGGGGGGATGCCCGGAATAAATGGCTTCTGATCAATTTTTAAGGATTAGGCACAACCAAATTTTTTTGCTGCATTTAAAAGGAGTGCAACAAAAAAATCAATTTTAACTTTTTTAAGA